>CAZQEQ010000001.1:0-147241 GCA_964592385.1 uncultured candidatus Brocadiaceae bacterium
AGCAATCGTCTCTCAAGGAGCTTTCGGACTCGTTTTATCGGGCTATCAGCCAAAACCATCCTCGCGCTCCGTCTTCCTCAGTGGGGAGTCTTGCATTGCTCCAAGGTCAGAGCCTGACAGAATGCTGTCGCCCGCAAGCATGGATCTCTCTGCACCGTGGGGCTTCGGGGCGCGTGACCATCGTCCCGACCATCGCTGCATCCGACGAACCGGGTGTAGGGCAAGTCGCCGCCGCACTCCCCGCCCCGGTTCTGTTCCGCAACGCAGGCGCCCTTCCGCTCACCGGCCCAGCGAGGGCCGTCTGCGTGCCTCCTGCGCTGCTTCGCGAAGGGAAAGCTCGCGCCAAGCGCTTCGGCCTCGGCGGGCTCGGGGTGTTCAGAGGGCCGCCGACATCCAGCACGTGCTGGTTGACCCGAACCGGCCCCCAGGGCTGGGCGTTCAGCCACCTGGTGATGAAGTGGGCGGGTTCTCATTTGGTCTCGGCTCATGCGGTCAGTGCCGCGTAAAGCCTAACAGAAGGGCCCTTCGGGGTCAATTGCGCATTGCGAGTAGCCATTGCGGACCGCGGTCCGAAACGGGAGCACTCCAACGGCATACGGGCGCCCATCGACGCGGATTCACAGCCTACTCCGCCCGCCGTGCGGCGCGCTGTGAAGGCCATGCGGATAGGGCGGCCGGTGTTCTGCAGGATTGCCGAGCCGTCCGTAGAACGGTGAGTCCGATACACAACGGCTCCGTTACACAACGGGGCTGTTGCACGTGATAGGCCCTCCTCGCGTCCCTCCCCCTACCCCCTCCCGCCGGGAGGGGCGACAGGCGGCAACCCTTCGACCCCTCGACTGTGCTCGGGGCAGGCAAGCTCAGGGCAGGCGGCGACGCACAGACACGGAGGAACACGGAGTTGACAGGCGACCCCCGCCGGCGTAACCTGCCCGCGTTGCCCCGCAAACCCCAAAGCCCGCGAGGGAAGGCCATGGCCCGGCTCAAAATCACCGACGTCCAGGTGTTCCTGACCCAACCCGTCAGCCCGGCGTCCCGGCTGGTCATCGTGAAGGTGCTCACGGACACGGCGGGGCTCTACGGCCTGGGCTGCGCGACGTTCACCCAGCGCCACCGCGCCGTCGAGGCCGCCCTGCGCCACCACCTCGGCCCGTTCGTCGTCGGCAAGGACCCCGCCGACGTCGAGGACCTGTGGCAGAGCATGATGCTCAGCGGCTACTGGCGCAACGGCCCGGTGCTCAACAACGCGGTCAGCGGCATAGACATGGCCCTCTGGGACATCAAGGGCAAGGCGGCGGGGATGCCCTGCTACGAGTTGTGGGGCGGCAGGTGCCGGGCCGCCGTGACGCCCTACGTTCACGCGAACGGCGCCAGCCCGGAGGAGGTCGCCGGGAACGTCCGGGCCTTCATGGAGCGGGGGTTCAGCCACGTGCGCTGCCAGCTCGGGGGGTACGCCGGTCTGGACGGCGAGGCGCTCGCGAGGCCGGAGGGCGCGCCGGACGGCGCCTACTTCGACCCGAAGGAGAAGCTGCGCCGCATCCCGGCGCTCTTCGCGCACCTGCGCGCGGAGCTCGGCGAGGAGGTCGAGATGCTCTACGACGTGCACGAGCGGCTCGCGCCGATTGACGCCGTCCGGCTGGCGAAGGCGGTCGAGCCGTATCGGCTGTTGTTCCTGGAAGACCCCCTTGCGCCGGAGGACCTGGACTGGCTGACGGACATCCGGCGGCAGTGCGCGACGCCGATCGCGATGGGCGAGCTGTTCAACAACCCGCGCGAGATCACGCCC
Source organism: uncultured candidatus Brocadiaceae bacterium (assembly GCA_964592385.1). Classification (GTDB taxonomy): domain Bacteria; phylum Planctomycetota; class Brocadiia; order SM23-32; family SM23-32; genus CAZQEQ01. The sequence continues at coordinate 1,787 of CAZQEQ010000001.1, forward strand.
GTGGTGGCCGGGCGGCTGATCGACTTCATCCGCGTCCACCTGTCGCAGATAGGGGGCATCACGCCGGCGCTGAAGCTGGCGCACCTGTGCGAGGCGTTCGGCGTGCGGACGGCCTGGCACAACCCGCACGACACGTCGCCGGTGGGCGCGGCGGCGTGCGTCCACCTGGACCTGGCGATGCACAACTTCGGCGTGCAGGAGTGGGCCTTGCGGACGGAGGTCGAGGAGGCGATGTTCCCCGGCATCCCGCAGGTGCGCGACGGCATGGTCTGGGCCAACGACGCGCCGGGGCTGGGGATCGAGTTCAACGAGGACCTGGCGGCGCAGCATCCGCCCGACGAGCGGGACCTGGGCTGGACGACGGCGCGGCTGCCGGACGGCACGGTCCGGCCGGCCTGACAGCATTTCAGCGCAGAGAACGCAGAGAACGCAGAGAACGGCGGAAGGGAGAAGGAAGAAGTCAGAAGGCAAAAGTGACGGCGAAAGGCAACGGCGAACGGCGGCCTGGACGCTGGAGGCACGGCTGACGGGGCGGCTCGCCGCGTTTCAGGAGGGGCGCGTCGAATGAACGGAAACGAGATGGCCGAAGTCGGGATGGGGGCCTGCGGCAGCGCGCTGGTGCTGATCGTGTTCCTCTCCTTTGTCACGGCGGGCTGTCACGGCGCAGGGGCTGCGGAGCTGCGCATGGAGTCGGAGACGCCGCAGTTCGCGCCGCTTGACGCGGTGCGCCTGCGCGGCGAGGCGCCGGCGGGCTCGCGCGTCGAGCTGAGGGACGGGGCGGGACGGGTCTACGCGGCGCGGGCCGTCGCGGGCGCCTTCTCGGCGGACCTGCCGGCCGGCGGCGCGCTCGGGTCGCAGCAGGCCGCGCTCCTGGACGCCGACGGCAACGAGCTGGCCCGCTGCGCCCTCTCACTGGACGCCGAGACGAGCGTCACCTGCAACACGGGCGGCTACGCCGAGGTCTGGGACGCCATGGCGGCCTTCATCAAGCGGACGCCCCACACGTGGAACGTCGGCGGCAAGACGGTCAAGGCGTACGTCCCCTGGGTGCGCGACGACACGCACGTGATGAAGGCATACAAGTATTGGGAGCCGCAGATGGCGCAGCTCCAGGAGCACTTCATCGAGATCCAGGGGCCGGGCGGGCTGTTCTACGATTACATCATGTCCGCCGCCAGGGTGCGCGAGCGCGCGGAGGTCTTCGAGCCGCGCTATTCGCGGATCGACGCCGACCAGGGCGTGGGCTACAACCGGCTGCCCGACGAGGCGGACGTCGAGTACCTGATGGTCGAGGGAATCTATACGGCGTGGCAGGCGAGCGGGGACGACGAGTGGATGGCGCGGCAGTTGCCCGCGCTGGAGAAGGGCCTGGACTACTGCATGACCGACCCGCTGCGCTGGAGCGAGGAGCACGGCCTGGTCAAGCGGGCCTACACGATTGACACGTGGGACTTCAAGTTCTACGGCGTCGAGCGGCGCGACTTCCAGACGGGGCACGAGGTGCAGGAGTACGTCTTCAACATCCACCCGGACACGCCGATGTGCATCATGCACGGGGACAACTCGGGCATGTACCAGGCGTGCCGGCAGATGGCCGTGATGCACGGGGCGCTGGGCCACGCGGTGGACCGGGTGGCCTACGACGCGATGGCGGAGCGGTTCCGCCGCAGCACGAACGAGCACTGCTGGAACGGGCGCTACTACGACCACTGGGTGCCCGTGACCCCGCTCGGGATGGACCAGGGCGGCGTGGACGGAGCGAAGGTGCTGAGCCTGTCGAACCCGTACGACATCAACCGGGGCCTGCCCGACCAGGCGCAGTCGGCCAGCATCATCCGCGAGTACATGCGCCTGCGGGAGGAACTCAAGGGGACTTACTTCGCCGAGTGGGTCTCGGTTTACCCGTGCTGGCCGAAGGGCTTCGACGGGACGGCGGCGGGGGAGTACGTCAACGGGGGCGTCATCATCATCGTGGCGGGCGAGCTGGCGAAGGCGGCGCTCCAGCACGGGTTCGAGGCGTACGGGGCGGACATCATCGAGCGCGTCCACGGCCTGATGCGGAAGCACAGGCCGTCGGGCCGGCGCCGGTCGCCGCTGCCCTGCACCTTCACGCCGTCGGGCGGGATATCGAGCGGCATCCCGGATGCCTGGGCGCAGGCGGCCGTGATGTCCGCCATCATGGAGGGGCTCTGCGGGCTGCGGGACGAGGCGACGGTCTTCAGCAAGTCGCGCGTGGAGCCGCGCTGGGCGGCGGCGGGCGTGACCGAGGCGGCGGCAACGGCGCGCTACGGCGCGTCGGACGGCTACGTGGCCTGCCGGTTCCGGCACGAGCCGGAGGCGCGGCGGATCACCGTCGAGGCCACGGGGAGCGGGCGTGAGTTCGCCTTCCACGTGCTCCTGCCGGAGGGCGCGCGGGCGACGGGGATCGCGCGGGCGGGGGAGGCCGTGCCGTTCGAGGACACGCGGGTCGAGGCGAGCGCCTACGCGGACTTCCGGGCGGCCGGGCCTCTCTGCGGCGCGTTCGAGATCACCTACGCGTTGGAAGCGGCCTCTCAACGCGGAGAACGCTGAGAACGCAGAGACGGCCCCCCGGAGGGAACTGTCAGCAAGCCCTGGATGTTCGTCCTCGTCCTCGCCGCCGGGCGAGACGCCCGGCGCTACCCAAATGGGGGTAGGCGGGGCGTCTCGCCCCGCTGCCGGCTCAGAGACAACTTACAAGACCCAAAGCAACTCCTTCATCAGGCCATTTGCCTGCGCCGAGTCAGCCGCCCGGGTGGTCGAGGGGTCAACTACCTGTGCGGAAGGGAATCAGTTTCGGGGGCGAGCCCTGTTCCTCTGCGCCCTCGGCGGTTGGACTGGCCGTCAGAGGGCGTGTTTGGCGACGAGGCGGCCGACCTCGCTGATGTCACCCGCCCGGGCGACGCCGCGCAGGTTGCGCCCGGTCAGGAGCATCGCGTCGTCGTAGGTGTGCATGCCGCTGCGGGGTCCCTTCTCGAACAGGTGCCCGGCGCCGAGCTTGGCCTTCAGGTCGTAGCCGTTGCAGGGGTCGATGACGATGTCCGGCGCGTCGTCGGCGAAGGGGCCGTCGAAGACCTCTTCCTTGCGCATGACCTGCTTGCAGACGACGTCGCCGGTCTCCGGGTGGCGCACGGCGCGGAGCTTGTCCATGATCTCGCGGCGCAGCGGCTCGTATTCCTTGTCGCTGACGGCGCCGCTGTCCCAGCGGTCCTCGCGCAGTATGTGAATCCGGCCGGGCACCAGGGAGAGGGCGCGCGAGCCGGGTTGGATGGCCTTGAAGCCTTTCGTGGGATCGTTGTCGTAGTCGAGGTAGCCCTGGTTCTTCAGCCAGCGGTTGAGCTGGACCTCCCACCTCAGCTCGCAGAAGCCGTGGTCGCTGCACACGAGCAGGTCGTCGTCCCCGCCGAGCGTTTCCACGACGCGGCCGAGGAAGTCGTCGATGCGCCTGTAGAAGTCCCAGAAGTAATCGTCCTCGGGCGCCGCGCCCCTCATGCCCCGCCAGAGGAAGTGGTTGATGCGGTCGGTGTCCATCACGTGCAGGAAGAAGAAGTCCCACTCGTCGTCGCCGCTCAGCAGGGCGAGGGCGGTGTCCTGCCGCGCCCGGCTGACGCGGTCGAGGTCCGCCTTGAAGCGCTCGGGCGACTCGACGGCGACGCCGGGGTCGATGTCGATCTCGTAGTTGGTCTTGCGGAGCCTCTCCAGGACTTCGGGGCGGGAGACGGCGCGCTCGTCCAGCTTCGGCGCCAGGAAGCCGCTGACCATGAAGCCTTTCACGTCGGGCGGCGGGTAGGTCATGGGCACGCCGAGGGCGGCGAACTTGCGGCCGGCACGGTCGAGCCGCTGCCAGAGGGTCTCGCAGCGCAGGTTGGTGTGGTTCGGGATGACCAGGTCGAAGTCGGGGCGCAGCTCGACGAAGCCGTAGACGCCGAAGCCGGCGGGGTTCTTGCCCGTCTGGAAGGCCGACCAGGCCACGCCGCTGACCGTGGGGAAGACGCTCTTTATCCGCTTCAGCGTCCCGCGCTCGGCCAGCTTGCGCAGGTTGGGCATGATGTCCCGCTGCATCATCTCCACGGCCAGGGAGTGCGGAAAGCCGTCCAGGCCGATGCCGATCACGCGTCTTGACTTGCCGAGTCCGAACAGCATTGCTTCCGCCTCTCCAACATTTATTCAGCGCAGAGAACGCTCGCGAACAGCGGAAGGCAGAAGGAAGAAGTCAGAAGTGAGAACGGCGAACGGCAGCGACAGACGGTCCGCTGTGCAGCTGACAACCGTCCATCCCCGGCGTTCACCATCAACTGTCACCTGTCAACTCTCCGCCGCCGTTGCCCTCTGGCATTCGCGTTCCTTGTTACTTCATACTTCTGCCTTCTGCCTTCTTCCTTTAGACCGCGGCGTCCTGCGTGTGCGTGACGATGCCGCCGGCCACGACGTGGCGCCCGCGAAGCAGGACGAACCGCCCCAGTTCCTGCACGTCGTAGAACGATTCCAGCACGACGGGCCCGTCCGTCGCCAGGACAAGCTCGCCGACCTCGGTCTCCTCCAGGCGCCCGGCGTCGGCGGGCAGGTGCTCGAGCGAGCCCGAGTCTATGCGCTCGCGTATGGCCGCAACGCGACAGGGCTGCTCCTGCGTGGAGCACTTGAACGTGAGGCCCGCGCCCTCCCCTTCCAGCGGCGCCGGGGACAGCCAGAAAACGGTCCCGCGGAACCGATCCGTCATGTTAGCCGCTTCCCCCTCGGGGTAGCCGACGCGGCCGCGCGGGGGCACCTCGTCCGCCTGGTCGAATACCAAGCCGATGCACTCGCCGGCCTCGGCGCGCTCCACGCCGTCACGGCCGTATTGCACGATCTCCCGCACCCGGAGCAACTGGTCCCCGGGCAGGAAGCGCAGCGCCTGGCCCCGGGTCAGGACGCCGCTCTCGACGCGCCCCGCCGCGACGCGCTCGCCGTCCACCTCGTAAACGTCCTGCACGGGAAAGCGCAGCGGTTTCTCGGTCGGCGACGGTATCTTGCGGAACAGGTCCAGCCCCTCGACCGCGGTGGGCCCGTCGTACCAGGGCATGTTCTCGGAGCGCAGGGCCACGTTGTCCCCGCACTTGGCGCTGATCGGGACCTCGAGCGTCGGCTGCACCCCGAGCCGGCCGAGGAACTCGCCCATGTCTTTCTTGACTTCGAGGAAGCGCGCCTGATCGTAGCCGACCTGGTCCATCTTGTTGTAGGCCACCATGACCTGGTCCAGGCCGAGCAGCTTCACGACGTATGCGTGCCGCTTGGTCTGCTCCTGGACGCCCTCGAAGACGCCGCAGACCAGCACGACGGCCTCGGCCTGGGAGGCGCCGGTGATCATGTTCTTGATGAACTCCTTGTGGCCCGGCGCGTCAATGATGACGTAATCGCGGCCGCTCGTCTTCGAGCTGAAGAAGGTCTGGGCCGTGTCGATCGTGATGCCGCGCTCGCGCTCCTCGCGCAGGTGGTCCACGATGTATCCGAACTCGACGTCCCTGCCCTCGGCGCGGGCGGCCTCCTCGATCTCCTCCATCTTGCCTTCGGGAAGCGAATCCGTGTCATGGAGGAGGCGCCCGATCAGCGTGGATTTCCCGTGGTCGATGTGACCCACCATCACGAAGGCCAGGCTCTCGGCTTCTGCGGCCATCTCACATGTACCCCAACGCGCGAAGCTTCTGCATGGTGTAGGTGTCTTCCTTGTCCTGGGCGCGGCCGGCGCGCTCGGCGGTGGAGGAGGTCAGCAGCTCCTCGATGATCTGGTCCACGTCGGCCGCGTCGGACTCGATCGGGTTGGTGCACGTCCGGCAGCCGAGGCTCCGGTAGCGCTTGCCGTCGCGGGCGAAGTAGAGGGGGTTGATCTCCAGGTTCTCCCGCTGGATGTAGCGCCAGACGTCGATCTCGCGCCAGTGCAGCAGGGGATGGACGCGGATGTGCGTCTCCTCGTCGGCCATGGCGCTGTACTGGTCCCAGAGCTCGGGGGGCTGGTTCTCGTAGTCCCACTGGAACTGCTGGTCGCGCGGCGAGAAGTAGCGCTCCTTCGCGCGGATGCCGTGCTCGTCGCGCCGGATGCCCAGCAGGAGCGCGTCGAAGCCGTGCTCGGCGATGCAGTCCTTGAGGGCCTGCGTCTTGAGTTGCGTGCAGCACTCGAGCTTGCTCTCCGGGCCCATGCCGGCGGCCAGCGCCTCGTCGTTGCGCGCGACGATCAGGTTCAGGCCGCGCTTCTCCGCCCAGTGGTCGCGGAAGTCGTACATCTCCTGGAAGTGATATCCCGTGTCGATGTAAACGACCGGGAACGGCACCTTCCCGAAGAACGCCTTCGTGCAGAGCCAGACCAGCGTCGTCGAGTCCTTGCCGATGGACCAGAGGGCGGCGATCTTGCCGAACTGGTGGTAGGACTCGCGGATGATGTAGATGCTCTTGTTCTCAAGCTCAGTGAGATGATCCATAAGCTGCGCCCCACGAGACGGACAGATTGCTTGCGGGTAACGGCGGCACCGGCTCAGAGCGATGCGTTGGGTGTCTCTACCACGCGCGCCGGGTAACGCACTATGATACGCGCAGGCGCCCGTGAACTCAAATGTCCGGCCCGCGGGCGCGGCGCCCTCAGCGGCTCTGACGGAACGGATTCACCGCCGAGATCGCAGAGAGCGCAGAGACGGGACAAGCTGTGCCGCACCGGTTTTTCTGGCTTTCTCAGCGTCCTCTGCGGTCTCTGCGGTTGGTCGTGTTAGGGGGCCTCACGATTCGCCTGCCAGGAAGCGCTTGAGGAAGAGCGCCAGGCCCGGCGGGTGGTCGCGCGGGAATCCCCCGTCCACGACGGCCAGGTCGTCCGATATGATGCGCGGCGCGCGGGTCGGGTCCGGGAAGCGCCGCCGCAGCCTCTCGACGTCGCGCACGCTCAGGTGCAGCCGCCCGTCCCGGACCTGGATGGAGTCTATGCCGGCCGCCTCGGCCAGGATGCGTATCTCGGTCTCGGCGAGCAGGTTCTCGGCTTCCGGCGGCGGGTGGCCGAAACGATCGCGCATGGCCTGGCGCACCTCCCCCACGTCGGCCGGGTCGGCGCACTGGCTGAGCCGGCGGTAAAGCTCCATCCGCTGTTTCGGGGCGGGCACGTAATCGTCGGGCAGGAAGGCGTCCAGCCCGATGTTGACGATGACCGCCGGCGGCTCCTTGACCGGCTTTCCCCTCAGACGGGCGGCGGCCCGCCCGAGCAGGCGGCAGTACAGGCTGTAGCCCACGGCGGCGATGTGGCCGGACTGGTCCGGCCCCAGGATGTTGCCGGCGCCGCGGATCTCCAGGTCGCGCAGCGCGATGTCGAACCCCGCACCGAGCTGGGAGTATCGGCGGATCGCGTCGAGCCGGTGCTGTGCCTCCGGCGTGATCGGCCGGTTCGTCGGGCTGAAGAAGTAGGCGTATGCCTTGTGGATGTAGCGCCCCACGCGCCCGCGGAGCTGGTGCATCTCCGACAGCCCGAGCAGCTCCGCCCGGTCCAGGATGATCGTGTTGGCGTTCGGGATGTCCAGGCCGTTCTCGATGATGGTCGTGCTGACCAGGACGTCGATCTTGCCTTCCATGAACCGGTCCATCGTCTCGGCCAGCTCGCGTTCGGGCATCTGGCCGTGGGCCACGGCGAAGGTGGCCTCGGGCACGATCTCCCGCGCCCTCTCGGCGAACTGCTCGATCGTGCGCACCCGGTTGTGGATGATGAAGACCTGTCCGTCGCGGTTCAGCTCCCGCAGGACGGCGTGCCTGAGCAGTTCGGCGTCGAAGGGGCCGACCTGGGTCTGGATCGCCTGCCGGTCCATCGGCGGCGTCTGGAGGGCGGATATCTCCCGCAGGCCCATCAGTGCCATGTGCAGCGTGCGCGGGATCGGCGTGGCCGTCAGCGTCAGCACGTCCACGGTCGCCCGCACCTTCTTCAGGCGCTCCTTGTGCTCGACGCCGAAGCGCTGCTCCTCGTCGATCATGACCAGCCCCAGGTCCTTGAACGCCACGTCATCCTGGAGCAGTCGGTGCGTGCCGATGACGACGTCCACGCCCCCGCGGGCCATGTTTTCCAGCACGCCCCGCGTCTCGGCGCCCGTGCGGAAGCGGCTCAGCATCTCGACGCGGATCGGGTAGTCGGCCATCCGCTCGCGGAACGTGCGGTAGTGCTGCTGGGCCAGGACGGTGGTGGGCACGAGCATGGCGACCTGCCGACCGCCCATCACGGCGTTGAAGGCCGCCCGCATCGCCACCTCCGTCTTGCCGTAGCCCACGTCGCCGCAGACGAGCCGGTCCATCGGCCTCGCCGAGCGCATGTCCCGCTTGACGTCCTCCATGCTGTGGAGCTGGTCCTCGGTCTCCTCGTAGGGGAACTCCGACTCGAACTGCCGCTGCCATTCCGTGTCGGCCGGGGCGGCAATGCCCACCTGGGTCTCGCGGACCGCCTGCACCTGGAGCAGTTCGGCCGCCAGGTCCTCGACGGCTTCCCGGGCGCGGTTCCTGGCCCGGCCCCAGGCGGCGCTCCGGATGCGGCTCAGCTCCGGCCGCCGCCCGGCGACGCCGATGTAGCGGTGCACCACCTCAATCCGATCGCACGGCACGTGGACGTGAACGCGCTCGGCGAACTCGATCTCCAGGTGCTCCCTCCTGCGGCCCGCCTGCTCGATGATCCCGATCCCCCGGAAGCGCCCGATGCCGTGCTCCACGTGAACCACCAGGTCCCCCGGGTCAAGCTCCTGGGCGGAGTCCAGCGGCCTGGATTCCTGCACGTGCCGCACGAACCGCCGCTGCCGGTAGCGCCCGAACAGGCGATGGTGCGGCACGAGGGCCAGGCCGGCGTCGGCGCAGAGGATCCCGTGATTCAGCCGGCCGACGCCGAACGTGAGCCGGTCGAGCCGCTCGAAACCCTTGTCCCGCAGGAGGTTGCGGAACCGCTCGGCCTCCGCCTCGCCGATGCAGTAGACGGTGACCAGGTCATACTCGCCGCAGACGCGCCCCAGCTCGACGGCCATCGAGTCCAGGTCCGGCCCGAACGTGTCCCGCTGCTGCATGGTAACCCGCACGGCGGGCGCGCCGCCCTCGTCGCCGAAGGTGACCTGCGGATGCTCCGCCAGCAACGCCTCCAACCGCTCCGGGGGCGTGAGCCCCGCCCGGGCCTCGGACTGCTCGCGCACGGCCCGGGCGCGCTGCCAGAGCCTGTCCGGCTCGACCAGGAGCACCGGGCAGTCGGGCGCGAAATAGGACAAGAGGCTGCCCGTGCCGCCCCCCTCGGCGCGGGACGGACGTTCGGTCGCCACCAACTGGCACCGCTCCGTCCGGCCGCTGGAGAGCTGGGTGCCCGGGTCGAAATGGCGGAGCGAGTCCACCTGGTCGCCGAGGAACTCGATCCGCACCGGCGCCAGGACGCCGTGGGAATACACGTCCAGTATGCCGCCGCGCAGGCAGTACTCGCCGGGCGAGCGGACCTGCGGCGCGCTGACGTAGCCGTTGTCAACCAGCCACGTCAGCAGCTCCCCCGGGGCGGCCCCCTCGCCGACGGCCACGCTCCGCGTGCCGTCGCGAAGCTCCGTCGCGGAACGGGTGGGCTGCATCAGGGCGTTGACCGGGGTGACGACGGCCAGCGTGTCCGGGCCCGGCGCGAGATAGACGAGATCGTCCGGCTCGGAACGCGGCCCGTCCGTCCTGCCCAGGGCAAGGTGACGGAGGACGGCCAGGCGCGCCCGGAGGATGGCCTCGTTGGGCTCCTCGGCGTCCCCGGGCAGGACCTCCAGCGGGGGGAAATAGCACGCCGCCCCGCTGCGGAACAGCTGCACGTCCTCGGCGAACTCCTCGGCTTCCTCGGTCCGCGGGCAGACGACCAGGAAGGGCGTACGCACCGTCCCCGCGAGCCAGGCAGCGATCAGGGCCGATCCGCTGCCTGCCGTGCCGACGACGTTGACCTTCCCGTTGGCGCGGAGAAGGTCCGGCAACTGCCCAACGGCGGGCAGCCTGCCGATTGTCTCCACGGGGTCCGACATGCAACTCGACTGAAGCGGCCGTCGGGAAGCGACGGCGCGTTCAACCAATTATACCCCGTCGCCGCGGCCCGCGCACCGGCAGGCATCCCCCGGCGGGACGCCGGGGGCTACCCGTTTCTCTGTCCGGCCCCCGACCGCTCAGACCAGCGGCCGCAGGAAGGCGTAGGCCTTCTCGAAGCCCTCGACTCGCCGCTCGCCCGAGAAGACCGGGTCCTCGTGCTCGACGGCGATCGCCCCGTCGTAACCGCTCTCCTTGAGCAGGGAGGTGAATCTGTGCCAGTCCACCTGCCCGTAGCCCGGGATGCGATAGCGCCACCAGCCGCCGCTGAAGAATCCCCCCGCGCGGAGCCGGTCCTTGAAGATCTCCGTGTCCTTCGCGTGAACGTGGTGGATGCGGTCGGCCCAGCGCGTCACCTGTGCCGCCCAGTCTATTCCCTGCCAGACCAGGTGGGAGGGGTCGAACTCCAGCCCGAGGTTCGGCGAGTCTATCCGGTCGAACATCTGCTCCCAGACGTCCGGGTGGAAGGCGAAGTTGATCGTCCCCACCGGCGGGAAGGCGCCGGTCAACCCGGGCCAGTTCTCGAAGGCGATGTTCACGCCGGCCTCCTCAGCGGCGGGCGCCACGACCCGGAAGACCGACTCCCAGTCGTTCAGGTTCTCATCCAGGTCCTTGTGCGGGTCGCAGCGCGCCATGCTCGCGATGCAGTCCACGCCGAGCGCCTTGCAGAACTCGATGTAAACCTTGTAAGCCTCCGCGCGCTCGCCGATGGCCTCGGGGATCGCGTGGTAGGCCGCTATCGCGGAGATGCTCAGGCCGGTCTCCCCCAGCAGGGCGCCGACCCGTTCGGCCTCCCGCTTGCGGTAGTCGGCGTCCGCCAGGTCGGCCAGATCCCATCCCGCCTGGACCTCCAGGCAATCGTAGCCGATGCGACTGGCCGTCCTGCATTCCTCCTCAGTCAGCCCTGCCAGGTATCCGAGCTTCATCGTTCGTCCTCTGCCAAACGGGGAACCGAAACCGGGGGAAGCACATTGGCTTCCCCAGCTTGCCTCTGAACCGGCGAGCGGGGCGAGACGCCCCGCCTACTCTTCATGGGTAGCCCCCGGCGTCTCGCCCGGGGGTGCGCGCGTGGAAATCGGTCTCGCGCTGGTACGCCGCCCCCGCGTGCAGCAGGGCCGCGTCGTCCCAGTGCTTCGCCATGAGCTGCACCCCGATGGGGAGCCCGCCGGCGCTAAAGCCGCACGGGAGCGAGACGCCGCCGGTGCCGGCCAGGTTGCACGAGATGGTGAAGATGTCGCTCAGGTACATCGAGAGCGGGTCGGCGGTCTTCTCGCCGATGCGGAAGGCCGGCGTCGGCGTCGTGGGCGCGAACAGCAGGTCCACCTCGCCGAAGGCGCGGTCGAAGTCCTGCCGGATGAGCCGCCTGACCCGCGCCGCCTTCAGGAAGTAGGCGTCGTAGTAGCCGCTGCTCAGCGCGTAGGTGCCGAGCATGATGCGACGCTTCACCTCCTCGCCGAAGCCGAGCCCGCGCGTGCGGGCGTACATCTCGACCATGTCCCGGTGGTCCTCGCTCCGCAGGCCGTACTTGACGCCGTCATAGCGGGCCAGGTTCGAGCTGGCCTCGGCGGTGGCGAGCACGTAGTAGCACGCGACGGCGTAGCTGGACAGCTCGCCGCCCCGGACGTCTATGCGGCTGTGCGGCAGGGAGACCTCGCGGAACCGTGCGCCCAGGGCCTCGAACACCTTGCGCGCCTCCTCCAGCGCCACCGCCACCTCGGCGTCCACCCCGCCCTCGACGGTGAACTCCCGCGGCACGCCGAACGTCATCCCCTCGACGCCGCCGCCCAGGGCGCCCAGGTAGTCCTCCGGCTCGCGCCGCGTGCAGGTCGAGTCCCGCTCGTCCGGCGGGGAGATGACCTGGAGCAGCAGGGCAGCGTCCTTGACGGTCCGCGCGAACGGTCCTATCTGGTCCAGGGAGCTGGCGAAGGCGACCAGCCCGTAGCGGCTCACGCGGCCGTAGGTCGGCTTCATCCCGACCACGCCGCAGAGCGCGGCCGGCTGGCGGATGGAGCCGCCGGTGTCGCTGCCCAGCGCCAGGGGGACCATCCCGGCGGCCACGGCCGCCGCGCTCCCGCCGCTGGAGCCGCCGGGGATGCGCGCCGGGTCCCACGGGTTCTTCGTCACCTTGAAGCCGCTGTTCTCCGTCGAGGAGCCCATGGCGAACTCGTCCATGTTCGTCTTGCCGACGATGACGGCGTCCTCGGCGAGCAGGCGCTCGACGACGTGGGCGTCGTAGGGGGGGACGAAGTCGGCGAGTATCTTCGAGCCGCAGGTGGTGCGGACGCCGCGCGTGCAGATGTTGTCCTTGACGGCGACTGGCACGCCGGCCAGCAGGCCCATCGGCGCGCCGCCCCGGCGCTTACCGTCCAGCTCGCGCGCCCGGGCCGTGGCCTCCTCCGTGCAGACCGTCAGGAACGCGTCCACGGCGGGCTCGCGCCGGGCTATGCGGTCCAGGCACTCGGCGACGATCTCCTCGGCCGTGCGCCCGCCGGACAGGAAGGCGTCCCTGGTCGCGGTGGCGGTCTGGTGCGCGTGGCTCATTGCGTGGCGGCCCGAGGGGACACGGAGCGGAAAGCGCATTCTATCCGCGCCTCCACGGGCGTTCAAGGACTCGTCGCGCGGGCCGACGCCGGGCAGCCGGGCTGGTTTTCGGAAACAAGCGGGATAAAATGGTGCCGGCGGCGTCTATAAAAGTGGAACAAGCGGGCAACAGATGACCCATGCGCCGACAGGCCGGATTACCCCGCGACTGCTCGGGGCGCTCTTCGAGAGGCACGCCGCCGCGCTGGCGTTGTTCGCGCGTCAATGGTGCGACTGGCCGGAGGATGTGGTCCAGCAGGCGTTCCTTAGCCTGGCCAGCCAGAAACACATGCCGGAAAGGCCGACCTGCTGGCTCTACACGGCCGTGCGCAACGCCGCTGTCAGCGCCTCCCGCTCGGCCGGCCGCCGCAGGCGGCGCGAGGCAGCGGTCGCGGAGGCGAAGGACCCCTGGTTCATCCAGTCCTACGAGAGCCGCCTCGACTCGGAGGCGGCCGTGAAGGCACTCAGAGCGCTGCCGGCGGAGCAGAGGGAAGTGATCGTGGCCCGCATCTGGGGCGGGCTGACGTTTGAGCACGTCGGTGAAGTGACCGGCTGCAGTTCCAGCGCCGCGCACCGGCGCTACCGGGCCGGCATGACGGCCCTGCGAGAAAGGCTGGGAATCCAATGTCTGACCAATACGACGACCGAGAGATGATTGACCTTGAGAACGCCCTGAGCTCGCTGAGCCCGGCGCCGAGCGGCATTGACCGGGACGGGCTGATGTTCCAGGCGGGACAGTCCTCGGCGCGCCGGCGCGGCAGGATATGGCCGCTGGGGGCGGCGGCGCTGGCCGGCGCGGCGATCGTGCTCGGCGCCGCCCTGGTCGCCCGGCCCGCGCCGACCGTAACCGAGCGCGTAGTGTACGTGCCGATCGAGCGTCCGCGAACGCCGCCGTACGTTTCCGCGGCGCGGGGAGCGGGCACGGGCGGGCCGGAGCAGGCGCCGGTGATGGACTACTTCGCGCTCCGGGCGAAGGTGCTCGCCGAGGGCCTGGACGCCCTTCCGGAGCCGCAGACCAGCAGACGCCCGCGCGAGCCTGAGTCGCTCGAAGACCTGGCGCCGGGCATTCGCTGGCCATACCGGTCGAGCATCTTCCAGCGGAACCGTTCCACGGGCCAACCGGGAGGGACGACATGAGGTATGCACTGACGTGGGTGACGCTGCTGTGTATGCTGGCGCCCGCGGCCCCGTGCGCGGAGGAGGCCGGGCGGGACGAGGTGCCGGTGACAAGGCTGAAGCTCCAGCCGGCGCCCGAGCCGGTGCCGGCGCTCAAGTACCGGCTCCTGCCGGGCGTGCTGGAAATGGAGCCCGGCAACGCGGCGACCCTCTACAACTGGGCCGTCGCAAAGATCACGGGGGGCCAGAACGGGAACACGAAGGAGCTTTTGGAACTGCTCGAAATGCCCATCGAGGATCTGACCATCGCCCGGGTCCGCGCGGCGCGGGCGCCGCACGGGAGGGGACCGCTGTTCCGCCTGCTCGAACGGGCCGGCAGGCGTGAAGACTGCGATTGGGACCTCGAACTCAGCGTGGGGCCGGCCCTGGACCTGCCGTCCATCACCGACCAGCGCAAGCTGGCCACGATCGCCGTCCTCACCGCCCGGATGGAGATCGTCTGGGGCAACTGCGAGGAGGCCGTGCAGATGCTCCAAACCCCCCTTGCAATGGCCCGCCACATGGCCCAAGGGGCCGCGCTGATCCATGGCCTTGTCGGAATGCAGGTCGCGCGTCTGGCGCTCGACCGGGTCGAGGACCTGGCCCAGGCGCCGGGGTCGCCGAACCTCTACTGGGCGCTGACCGCCCTGCCGCGTCCGCTGATAGACATGCGAGACCCGGTCGAGACCGAAAGACACATGTTCGACCTGTGGCTTCCCGACTTGCGCGATCCGGAAAGCTCACGGCTTGGACCGGAGGGATGGCGGGAGATGATCGAGCAGTTCCCCAGCCTGGGGGGCGGCTCCGGCCCTCTGCGGCGGAAGCTGACACCCAGCCTCGTCGCCCTTTGGATGTACACCGACGCCAAGAACCACCTGATCGAACGGGGGCGGGACCCGGACCAGGTCGAGGCGATGCCCGTCTTCCAGATGGTTGCCATCTACGTGATGGACGGATGGAACCGCGTCATGGACGATCAGTTCAAGTGGTTCTACGTGCCCTACGCGGAGGGTGAGGAAGTCATCGCGGAGGCCCAGGCGTCCTTCACTGAGACGTTGGATCAGAAAAACGACATCCTGCCCGCAATGCTGATGCCCGCGCTCTACGGTACGTATTCCCAGATGGCCGGACTTGACCGCCAGGTCGCCGCCCTGCGCTGCATCGAGGCCGTGCGCCTCTATGCCGCCCTGCACGACGGCGAACTGCCCGCCTCGTTGAGCGAGATCAAGGAGGTCCCGGTCCCGCTCAATCCGATGACCGGGGAGAGCTTCCAGTACGAGGTGGTCGGCGAGACGGCCACGCTCAGCGCGCCTCTCGGGCCGCACGAGAGGGCGAAGGACGGCATCCGATACGAACTGACCATAGCGAAGTGAACGGAGGAACGCCATGCGCACACTGAGAACGGCTCTGTTTGCGGTGTTCGCGTTGCTGTCGGCCCTGCCGGCCCGGGCGGACTTCGATCCGACGGCGCGGGCTCGGGCCGTCGCGCCCTTCGTGGACGAGCAGGCGATCCTGGTTGCGCGGCTGGACGTGGAGCGGCTCGACCCGGACGCGCTGTGGCAGAAGGCGGACAAGTTTGGCCTCGGGTTCCTTGAGCAGGAGCCCGAACTGCGGCAGCAGGCGCAGGCGCTCCGGAAGATGTTCCTCGACGCCGGCGGGGAGGACCTCTATCTGGTCGTGAGTTCAGCGTACATGACGGGCCGGAAGGCCGGGAGGGCGGGTTTCCTCGTCGCGCCCGTTTCCGGGGACGGCGACGCGGCGGCGCTGGCCGCCCTGGCCCCCGGCGCAGCCGTGATGGGGTCGGCCGTCGTCTTCGGCCCGGGCGAGATACTGGAAAAGCTCCGGGACATCCGCCCTGCCCCGCGCCCGGAGCTGCCGGCGGCCTTCGCGGCGGCGGGCGACACGGCGGCCCAGCTCATCCTCCTCCCCACGGCAGACAACCGGCGCGTCATAGAGGAGACGCTCCCCGTCCTGCCTGAGGAGCTCGGCGGGGGCCCGAGCACGGCCTTCACGCGCGGGGCGCTCTGGGCGGCGCTCGGCGTGGACGTGGCTCCTGAGGCGTCGGTGGGGTTGACCTTTCAGTCAGAGAACCCCGCGGCGGCCCGCTCCCTGGCGGCCGCCCTCGAGGCCCTGAAACAGGCCGTGGGCGGGGCTGAGAAGGTCCGACAGGCCCTCCCGCAGTACGAGGCCGTCTCAGCGACCCTCACGCCCGCCGTCGAGGGGGACCGCCTGCGGCTCTCGCTCGACGATGCCGCGCTGTCCGATCTGTCCGCCAGCCTGTTCGGCCCGCTGGTAAGCAACGTGCGGCGAGAGGCGGCCATGAAGGCGTCCAGGAATGTGATGCGCATGATCCACTCGGCCTGCTACTGGTACAGCAAGGAGCACGACGGCGAATGGCCGGAGGACCTCGCGGCAGCGTTCACCGCGGACCGATTCGCCAGCCTCTCGAACCCGCGATGGCCGGAGCGCCGGCCGGGCTACGTCTATATCAGGCCGGCCAAGGACGCGCCCTGGGACACCGTCGTGCTCTACGAGGATTGCCCTTCCTGGCCCGCAGGCGGCATCTGGGTGCAACGGGTAAGTAGTGCTGCTATCGCCACGCGATGCCTCACCGAAAAAGAACTGAAGAAGCTGCTGGAGGCTCAGAAGCCGGCCCCCTCCCCGTAGTGGCCTGTTCAACTGATAGCCGCGCACTCCCGCCCCCCGGCGAGACGCCGGGGGCTACCCAGATAGGCTGGGCGGGGCGTTCGCTTTGACAAGGCCGGGGGCGGGCGATATCCTGGCGCCGGCGGGCCGAACCCCTACCCCGCCCTCACGCCCATGACCAAGCGCGAACAGACGCCCATGATGAAGCAGTACCTGGCGTTCAAGAAACGCCACAGCGACGCCGTGCTGCTGTTCCGCATGGGCGACTTCTACGAGGTGTTCCTCGAGGACGCGAAGCTCTGCGCCCGCGAGCTCGGCCTGGCCCTGACCAGCCGCGAGAAGGGGGCGAACGCCATCCCGATGGCCGGCTTCCCCCACCATGCCGCCGACAGCTACGTCAAGCGCCTCATCAAGGCCGGTCACCGCGTGGCGATCTGCGAGCAGGTCCAGGACCCCGCCGAGGCGAAGGGTCTGGTCGAGAGGGACGTGACGCGGGTCGTGACGGCGGGCACGCTGACCGAAGACCAGATCCTGGACAGCCGGACGAACAACTTCCTGGCCGCCGTATCGCCCGAAGGCGAGCGGGCCGGCCTGGCCTGGGTGGACCTCTCGACGGGCAGGTTCGAGGTGGAGGAAGTGCCGACCGCGTCGCTCGGGGACAGCCTCCAGCGGATCGCGCCCGCCGAGTGCCTCGTGCCGGAGCCGCAGGGCGGCGAGGAGGACAGGCGCCCGATCCTGGACCACCTGCCGGAGGGCTGCCTGGTCACGCGGCGGCCGCCGTGGGAGTTCGCCGCTGACGAGGGCCGCCGGCTGCTCAACGGCCACTTCGGCACGCGCGGCCTGGAGGGGTTCGGCGTCGAGGACGCCGGCCCGTCGGTCGGCGCCGCCGGCGCGCTCATGGCTTACCTGGCAGAGACGCAGCGGACGGCCCTCGACCACATCCGTAAGATCGAGCCCTTCGTCGGCGACCGGTATCTCATACTGGACAGCACGACGCGCCGCAGCCTGGAACTGGTCGAGACGCTGCGCGGCGGCGAGCGCCACGGCAGCCTGCTGGCCGTCCTGGACCGCACGTCCACGCCGATGGGCGCGCGGCTGCTGAGGCGCTGGCTCCTGACGCCGCTGCGGGAGCGCGGGGAGATCGAGGGCCGCCTGGACGCCGTCGGCGAACTGGCCGCCGGCAAGCGGCTGCGACAGGACGTGAACGCCGAGCTGAAAGGCGTTTACGACGTCGAACGGCTGACCACCAGGGTCTGCTGCAACCGGGCGAACGCGAGAGACCTGGTCGGGCTGCGACACTCCCTCTCGCGGGTCCCGGCGCTCAAGGACCTGCTTGCGGGCGCGGAATCCGACCTGCTCCGGCAGTGCGGCGACCGGCTCGACCCGCTGCCCGAGGTGGAGGGCCTGATCGGCGCGGCCATCAGGCCCGACCCGCCGGCCACGCTGACCGAGGGGGGGATAATCTGCGACGGCTTCAACCCCGAGCTCGACGAACTGCGCCAGACCGCCCGCGAGGGCAAGAACTGGATCGCCGGATTCGAGGCGCAGGAGGCCGGGCGCACGGGCATCCCCTCGCTCAAGGTCGGCTATAACAAGGTCTTCGGCTACTACATCGAGGTCACCAACACGCACCGGGACAAGGTGCCCGACGACTACGTGCGCAAGCAGACCCTGAAGAACGCCGAGCGCTACATCACGCCCGAGCTGAAGGAGCGCGAGTCCACCGTGCTCGGGGCGGGCGAACGCGCGCGGGAGCTGGAATACGACGTCTTCCAACAGGTGCGCGCGGAGGTCGGCTCATACACGGAGCGGCTCCAGGCCACGGCCGACGCCGTGGCGTCCCTGGACGTGCTGGCGTCTCTGGCCACGGTGGCGGCCGAGAACCGCTACGTGCGGCCCCGCATCGTCGAGGACGGGACGCTGCACGTCGCCGACGGCCGGCACCCCGTCCTGGAGCAGACGCTCGACGAGGAGTTCGTGCCGAACGACATCGAGATGGACGGCGAGAAGGCGCGGGTCCTGGTCGTGACCGGCCCGAACATGGCGGGCAAGAGCGTCTATATCCGCCAGACCGCCCTGATCGTGCTGATGGCGCAGATGGGCTCGTTCGTCCCGGCCACGGAGGCGAGCATCGGCCTGGCCGACCGCATCTTCACGCGCGTGGGAGCGAGCGACGAGCAACGGCGCGGGCGCAGCACCTTCATGGTCGAGATGATCGAGGCGGCCAACATCCTCAACAACGCCACCGACCGCAGCCTGATCATCCTGGACGAGATCGGCCGGGGCACCAGCACTTTCGACGGCGTCAGCATCGCGTGGGCCACGGCGGAGTACATCCACGACCACCTGGCGGCGCGGATGCTGTTCGCCACGCACTACCACGAACTGGCCCAACTGGCCAACACGCTCGTGGGCGTCCGGAACCTGAACGTGGCCGTGCGCGAGTGGGAGGGCGACGTGGTGTTCCTGCACCGCGTGGTGCCGGGGGCGACGGACCGCAGCTACGGCATCCACGTGGCCAAGCTCGCCGGCGTGCCGGCGTCGGTCCTCCAGCGGGCCCGGCAGATACTGGCGCTGCTGGAGGAGAACGCCATGGGGCCGGACGACGAGCCGCGCTTCGCCCCCAGGCAGCCGGCCGCGGCGCGCGGGCCGCAGATGGTCCAGGTGCCGCTGTTCAGGCCGCTCGACGCGCAGGTGCGAGAGGAGCTGCTCGCCCTCGACACCAGCGGCATGACGCCCCTGGAGGCGCTCAACAAGCTCAACGAGATCGTCGAGCAGCTCAAGCGGACCAGCCGCCACTGAGCCTCTGCGGCAGGCCGCCCGTGCACGGAAGGCACGGCAATCCCCGCCCGGGTGCCGCCCGGCTATTCCTCCTCAAGCTGCAGCAGGCGTCGTGTCTCTGCCCGGGTAGCGGGGCAACACAGAATGCGCGTTCAGGATGGAGATATGGTCCTCGAGACCTGCGAACCGCTCATCGCGTTCTGAAACCATGCTGGTGAGGACGAAGAGGTTGTGGTCTTCCTCGTTGGCAACTCGAACCTGGCCAGAGCAGCCTTCAGGTACTTTTCGGCGCACTGCTGGCAAAGAAAGCAGACGACGTCCGGCACAGTCCCCGCGTCCAAAACCGACGCCGCGTAGTGGTCCTGCTCCGCCTTCGCGACCCATTCCTCAAACCACGGCTCGCTCATAAGCCACCTTCCCGTGCTGCATGATGTCACGGATGAAGTCATCACCCATGGCCAGGCGCCGACTGATCTCCGCAGGCGTCTTCACCAGGATATCGAGAGGCAGAAAATAAGGCCGCCCGCAGAAGCGCCTGAGCAGCCGCGACACCTCCCGGACACGTTCTATCTCCCGCTTCTCGCTCTCCTTGACGATAAGGATATCCAGGTCGCTTTCCCGGTCGCCGTCCCCCCGCGCGCGCGAGCCGAACAGGATGATCTTCTCCGGCTCGTAATCGTGCCTTATCGTCTCGACCACTTCCTGGACCAGCCGGTCGGCTTCCACTTCCCGTCCCCTCCAGAGGCCCAACGCCGGTACCGCGCTCGCTGACCCGCCGCGTCAAAGCTCGACAAGCTGGCCGGTCTCGATGGATTCCCTCTCCGCCTCGACAAGCCTCACCGACAGGGCGCTCGACTGCGGCGTGCAGACGGCGGCCAGTTCGTTGTTCTCTATGCAGTGGACGAAGTAGGCGAGCTCCTCCACGTAGCCGTCCTTGTGCGGCAGCTCCGGGTGGTGCGTCCCTTTGTCCGTGTACTCCAGCAGGCCGTGGCCCTCGCGCGTGCCGTAAACCAGGCAGCCCCTGTCGAATGCCGCCATGAACCGCGCCTCGAACCCGAACCCGGCGGCCATCGCCAGGCTCCCGCCCGCGCGCACGGCCATCTTGTCATCGTAAACGTACTGCGTGTCCACAACGTCCCAGCCGCCGCTCGGCCCCCTGGCGCCGGTCGAGAAGACGGCGCGCGGCTGGCCCAGCAGGTAATGGACGAAGTCCGCGTCGTGCACGTGCAGGTCGTGCATGCCGCCGCCGCTGCGCCGGTGGTCCAGCAGCCAGCCTTCCCACGACCACTGCGGCGGCGCCGTCCCGCGCCAGAGCGAAAGACTCATCAGCCGGCCCAGCCGCCCCGACTCCATCGTCTCGTTCAGGTACTCGTACTCCGGGAAGAAGCGCACGCAGTGGCCGAACATCAACATGCCGGGCGCGTCCCCGGCCGTCGCCAGCACCTCCTGGCACTCCGAATGGGTCAGCGCCATCGGCTTCTCGCAGAAGACGTGCTTGCCAGCCGCCAGCGCCTTCTTGCAGAACTCGGCGTGCAGGAACGTGGGCAGGCAGATGTCCACCAGGTCCACGTCGGGATCGGCGATCAGCTCGTCCGGGTCCGTGTAGAGCTTCTGCCTTTCGGGGTCAATCGTGCCCTTGCCTTCGCCGATGTTGATCTGCACGCTGCTCTCGCCGGGCTGGAGCTTATCCTCGACGATGTCCGCAACGGCCGCCACCCGGGCGCCCGCCACGGCGTCGTAGCAGCCCAGGTGTTTGCTGCCCATTCCGCCCAGGCCGATGATGCCCACTTTGATCATGATCCTCTCCTCCAGAAATGGTTTGGTCTTGCCGCAGTCCGCAGTTGCCTGTATTTTATGGGAACGGCCCACATTTGCAAGGCCGGCATTCCGGGCATGGTGCGTGAGGAGACAGACCGTTGGGCGTGTCCGCCGGATTGTTCCGACTGCACAGGAAGGTGCTCTCTCCCGACGCGGGAGGGTTACCCCTGGCAGTGGTCCGGGCGCTGCTGCGCGTGGGGGCCGCCGGTTACGGGCTGGCCGCGGCGGGGCGCAACGCCCTCTACCGGCGCGGCCTCCGCACGGCCCGCCGGGTCGGAGTGCCGATCATCAGCGTCGGCAACATCACGGCGGGCGGCACGGGCAAGACGCCGCTGGTGGCCTGGCTGGCGCGGCTGCTGGCCATCCACAACAGGCGCCCGGCGATCCTGTCCCGGGGCTACGGCCGCCACCCCGGCCTGCACGTGGACGACGAGAACGCCCTGCTGGGCCGCCTGGCCCGCGACATACCCATCGTCGTGGACGCCGACCGCGTGCGCGGGGCGCAGACGGCCATCCGGGATCACGGCGCGGACGTGCTGATCCTGGACGACGGCTTCCAGCACCGCCGGATCGCGCGGGACCTGGACCTCGTGCTGATAGACGCCGTCTTGCCGTTCGGCGGCGGCCACCTGCTGCCCAGGGGCCTGTTGCGCGAGCCGCTGAGCGGGCTGGCGCGCGCCGACGCCCTGCTGCTGACCCGTGTGGACCTGGTGGACGGGGAGCGCCTCGAGGCCATCCGGGAGGAGCTGGCGGCGCTCGCGCCGCACGCCGTCGTGGCGTGCTGCAGGAACCAGGTGCGCTCCCTGCGGCCACTCGGCGACGACGCGGCGACCCCGTCTGCCCCGGAGGACCTGCGGCACGGCCGCTGGGGGGCCTTCTGCGGCATAGGCAACCCGGAGGCCTTCGAGCTGCGGCTGCGCAAGGCCGGCTGCCAGCTCGCGTTCCTTCGGATCTATTCCGACCACGAACGCTACTCCGCGCGCGACCTGGCAGACGTCCTGTCCCGGGCGCGCGACGCGCGGTGCGATGCGATCGTGACGACCGAGAAGGACGCGACCAAGATCGAGCGCCTGCTGGAGGGCAGGCCCGACCCGCCCATCTACGCCCTCGGGGTGGAGACTGAGTTCACCGAGGGCTCGGGCGAACTGACGGCCGCCATGCTGGAAGCCGTCGGCTGCCCCGCCTGAGGGGCGCGGCGCCGGATTCCTTCCGAGCCCGAGGACGAGGACGACGACGAGGACGAATGCCGCACGCCGTTTCTCCAGCGGTACGGGCCCCTACCCTTGCGCGAAGACGGAGGTCACGTCGAAGTAGCGCTCGAAGAAGCGCTCCGGCGCCACGTCGCTTGCCACGCGGTGCGGGCCGTCGCGGGATTCCTCGAACACGGTGACGCCGAGGCTGTCCCCCCGCTCCAGGCCGACCGTCACCCGGCCGCTCCGGTACTGGCAGATATCCGGCTCGAAGATGCAAGCGGCGGCCAGCGGATCGTGGAAGGTGATCCTGCCCTGCTTGCGGAACCAGACCTCCGCCATGTCGCGCACGACTTCGAACGGGCCGCCGCGGAACCGCCGTCGGCACTCGTCCGCCGGCATGGTGCAGCGCAGGGTCACGTCCAGGCCGTAGGCGACGACGGCCGGGACCTCGGCGGAGAAGACGAGCTGGCTCGCGACGGGGTCGCCGGAGGTGTTCCACTCCCCCCTGCCGGGCGCGAAGTAGCAGCCGCCCATCATCACCAGGCGGCCGAGCAGGCGGGCCGCCTCCGGGTCCACGGCGAAGAGCAGGCCGGCGTTCGTCAGCGGGCCGATGGTCAGCAGCGTGATCTCCCCGGGCCTGTCGCGTATCGTGCGCCGGAGGAACTCGACCGCCTCGTATGCGGCGAAGTCCTCCCGGTGCGGCCAGCGGGGCAGGACCTCCGCCTGCGGCGCTTCGGGCTGCCTCTGCTCGAAGAGCAGGGGCCGGTCGCAGCCGCTGCGCACGGGGACCTCCGGGCGGCCGGCCGCCTTGCAGAGCGCGCTGGCCAGCATGGCCCGCTGCCGCGGCCGGCCGGTCACGCTCGTCACCCCCAGCAACTCGCAGCGCGGCTCCGCCAGCAAGTAGGCCAGGCAAACGGCGTCGTCAATGTCCGAGCCAATGTCCGTATCCAGCAGCAGCGGCACGCGATCAGGCATCACTTCCCTCCCAGGCTGGCGCAGACGACAGGGGCGCGCGGGCCCCGTCCGAACTTGACATATACACCATTCGGGCGCCAGAATAAAGCTCCGTCCGCCCCCCGGCGGGGGATCCCCACGGTTGGAGGAAGCGACGTGGAGCAGAAGTACAGCGCCTGGTTCCAGTGTTTTGCAGGCTGCGGCGAGCGTTACGGGCTGGACGAAATCATCTATCGCTGCCGGCGCTGCGACAGCCTGCTCGAGGTGCGCCACGACACGGAGGCCCTCGCGCGCACGAGCGCAGCGGAATGGAAGGCCCTGTTCGCGCAGCGCTGGGGGCTGGCCAGCGGGCCGCTCAGCGGCGGCGTGTGGGGCAAGAAGGAATGGGTCTGCCCAAGGGTTGCGGACGATAACATCGTCACCATCTACGAGGGGCGCACGCCCCTGCTGCACGTGGGGCGGTTCGGCGAAGAGATCGGCGTTCCCGACCTGCACGTCAAGCTCTGCGGCAACTCCCACACCGGCTCGTTCAAGGACCTGGGGATGACCGTCCTGGTCAGCATGGTCCAGCAGATGCGCGCGGAGGGCAAGGACGTCCCGGCGGTCGCCTGCGCCTCCACGGGCGATACCTCGGCGGCGCTGGCGGCGTACTGCGCCCGGGCCGGCATCCCGTCCATCGTCTTCCTGCCGCACGGCAAGATCAGCCTGGCGCAGCTCGTCCAACCCGTCGCCAACGGCGCGCTGACCCTGGCGCTCGACACGGACTTCGACGGCTGCATGGCGCTCGTGCAGGAAGTGTGCACGCGGAACAACATCTACCTGGCCAACTCGATGAACAGCCTGCGCGTCGAGGGCCAGAAGACGGTCTCGGTCGAGATATGCCAGCAGCTCGATTGGGAGGTGCCGGACTGGGTCGTCATTCCCGGCGGGAACCTGGGCAACGTCAGCGCGCTGGGGCTCGGCTTCCGGCTGATGCGCGAGTTGGGGCTGATCGACCGGACGCCGCGCATCTGCTGCGCTCAGAGCGCCCGCGCCAATCCCCTCTACGAGAGCTACCTGAAGGACTTCGAGAGCTTCGAGCCCCAGCAGGCCCGCAAGACCCTCGCCACGGCCATCCAGATAGGCAGCCCGGTGAGCATCTGGAAGGCGGTCAAGACGCTGAAGGACTTCGGCGGCGTGGCCGAGCAGGCCACCGAGGCGGAACTGGCCGACGCCTGCGCCCGGGCCGACCGGAGCGGCCTGTTCACGGACCCGCACACGGGCGTCGCCCTGGCGGCGCTGATGAAGCTGGCCGGGCGCGGCGAGATCGGGCGCGGGGACCGCGTGGTCGTCATCTCCACCGCCCACGGCCTGAAGTTCCCCCAGTTCAAGACCGATTACCACGCGGGCCGGCTGGAGGGAATCGAGAGCCGTCGGGCCAATCCCCCCGTCGAACTGCCGGCCGACTACGACGCAGTCGTATCCGCCATATTCGACGCCATCCGGCCATAGGCACCTTAGCCTACGCGTTTGACATGGCCGCCACGACGCGATAGTATCCTGACGTTGTCCATTCGAAGGCTCAGGAAGGCCGGTTGAGGGGGAAGGGTCTTGGCAATCGAAGTGCGCTCACATGACCGGGTGACGATAATCGACATTGTCGGCCGCTTTGATTCCCTCACGGCTCCTGCCATGAAATCCGAGATGGCGGGGTTGATCGAGCAGGGCAAGAGAAGGCTGGTGATCAACCTGTCAAAGCTGGATTTCATCGACAGCGCCGGCCTGGGAGCGCTGGTGGCCTGCCTGCGCAGGGCTGTGGAGTGCGGCGGCGAGCTTCGCCTGGCCGACGTGCCGGCGATCTGCCGTTCTATCTTCGAGCTGACGCGCATGGACAGGGTCTTCGACATCAGCCAGAGCGAAGCGGCCGCCGTGGAGTCACTGGCCGAGAAGGAGCCGGGCTGAAGACGGAGCCCGGCCCCCCGGGCGCGCAGTGGCGGTGCGGAGGTTCCCGCCTGGCGACTTGCGGGACGACAACCACGGATCGCAATGCAGCAGAAGGCGGTCCGAGTCGTTTAAACGCTGCAGTGTGGTTGGGACAACGTTCCGCGACGTACGGGGCCTCAGGGCCGAAGAACTGAAATGGCCGACGGAAGAACCGATAGCACGTTACGTGTCTTCGTTGTTGCGCCGAAGTCCGTAGCCGAACTCCTCCCCGACCAGGTGGCGGGCCGGCCTGTGGAGACTCTGCGTTGCAGCGGCCCGCAGGAGCTTTTCAGGAAGCTGACCGGTTCGGTCCCTGACGTCGTGGTGATGGACGCGGAGCACGCCGTCGGAGACGACAGCGCGCTGGAGCGCGTGCTCAAGCAGTACAGGGACCTGCCCGTCATCGTGGAGGCCGAGAGCCCGTCGGTCGATACGGTGGTGGACAGCATCAAGAGGGGCGCCGAGGACTTCATACCGCGCAGCAGGCTCTCGGACGAACTGCCCGACAAGCTCCTCCGGGCGGCCGAGAACCACCGGCTGATGATCAAAGTAAACCTGCTGCGGGATGTTTACGACAGGGGCAGCGGCAGGCTATGCGAAATGGTGGGCGTCAGCCCGGCGATGCAGGACGTCTACTCCAAGATAAAGAACATCGCCGCCACCAGCGCAACCGTCCTCGTGTGGGGGCCCAGCGGCACGGGAAAGGAGCTGGCCGCCGAAGCCATCCATACGCTGAGCGCGCGGGCCGCCGGCCAGTTCGTCACCGTCAACTGCGCCGCCATCCCGAAAGACCTGCTGGAGAGCGAGCTGTTCGGGCACGAGAAGGGCTCGTTCACCGGGGCGACCCGCCAACACATCGGAAGCTGCGAGCGTGCCGACTCGGGCACGCTGTTCCTGGACGAGATATCCGAAATGGACCAGGGCCTTCAGTCGAAGCTGCTCCGGTTCCTGCAGGGCCATGCGTTCACGCGCGTCGGCGGCAGCGAAAGCATCAGCGTGGACACCCGCGTCATCGCGGCCACCAACAAGGACCCCTCCGAACAGATCAGGCAGGGCAACCTGCGCGAGGACCTCTACTATCGCCTCAACGTCGTGCCGATCTACCTGCCCTCCCTGAAGGACAGGCGCGAGGACATCCCGGTGCTGTCCGAGCACTTCCTGCGCATGATGTGCGACAAGTACTTCAAGTACTTCTACGACTTCTCGCCCGACGCCGTGCGGCTGCTGCTGGCCTACCCCTGGCCGGGGAACGTGAGGGAGCTGCGCAACACCATCGAGCAGATCGTCGTGCTGACCACCACCGACAGGGTCACTCCGGACATGTTCCCGGCCCGAATCAGGGAAGCGGCCGACGCCGCGTCCGTTGCCGACCTGGAAGTGGACCAGGCTCTGGAGACGATTCAGGGCGCCCTGCACACGCCTGCGGCGGCGGGGGCCGTGCCAGAAGAGGATATCGTGCCCTTCGCCGAAGTCGAGAAGCGGGCCATCGTGGCGGCCATCAGCAAGTGCAGCGGGGACATCAGCAAGGCAGCGCGCAAGCTCGGGCTCAGCCGCGGGACGCTCTACCGGAAGCTGGACAAGTACGGCATGCGCTGACGCCGCGCTTCAGACCAGCGAGCAGAGCACTTCCACCCCCTCGTCGATGACGCTGTCATCCGCGGCGAAGGAAATTCGGAAGTGGGTGGCCCGCTCGCTGAACACGCTGCCGGGGATGACCAGCACGCGGTGCTCGATGGCCTTTCTGCAGAAGGCGTCTCCGTCCCCGCCAGGGGCCTCGACGAACGCGTAGAAGGCGCCCTGCGGCTTGCGCAGGTTGAACTTCCGCTTCAGCCCCTCGTAGAGTATCTGCCGCTTGGCCTCGTAAGCCCGCATGTGCAGGTCGTGCGACATGTCCATCGCGACCGACGCAGCGTACTGCGCAATGGAAGGGGCGCAGACGAAGGTGAACTGCTGGAGCTTCTGCATCTGCGCGATGATGGGCTCCGGACCGATGGCGTACCCCAGGCGCCAGCCCGTCATGGCGCACGACTTGCTCAGGCCGTTCAGCAGCAACACGTCTTCCGACAGTGAGGCGGGGCTGGGACACGGGCCGTCGTAACTGAAGGTGCGGTATATCTCGTCACTGAGGACGAAGACGTCGTTCCTGCGCGCCCACCTGACGATCCCGCGCATGTCCTGCTCGCCAATAACCGATCCTGTCGGGTTGCACGGGCTGTTGAGCACGAGGAACTTGGCGTCCGCCGCCCCGGCCTGCTTGAGGCGGTCCGCCGTCAGGCGGAAGTCCGGATACGTGTCCACGTAAACGGGCTCGCCGCCGAAGAGCCGGCACAGGTGTTTGTACATCACGAAGTAGGGGTCGGGGATTGCGACCTTGTCCCCCGGGTTGACCAGGGCCATGAAAGCGAGGAGGATGCCGCCCGACACGCCGCTGGTGATCAGCACGTTATCGTGCCGGATGCCGACCTGCCGCTTCTCATAGCGCAGCACGGCGTCCCGCAGCTCCTGAACGCCCTGCGTGACGGTGTACTTGTTGTGACCGGTCTCGATGGCGTGCATCGCCCGGGCCTTGATGGGCTCAGGCACGTCGAAGTCGGGCTGCCCGATGCTCAGGTTGACCGGGTCCCTCATCGACTTGGCGAGGTCGAAGACCTTCCGGATGCCCGAGGAATCAATCTGGCCCATCCGATCGGCGATCAGATCGCTCACGTCCATTCGATCACTCCCCGGCCTTGCGCGAGACACAACATGCCGGTGCTAATCCTCGCTTGACTCAGTCGCGCCACCCGGTTCGGCCCCTGCCGCTTCCTCGGCCTGCACTTCCTCCGGCCTCGAAGCGGCCTTTGGCGCCTTCGCCCTGGCCACCTTGACCTTCGGCAAGCCGAAGACCGAGTCCTCACCCTCGACCCACTGCTCATCATCACTGAGCTTTGCGAGTCGTTCGGTGCGGCTCAGGACGTTGCGGCGCCTGGCCAAC
The DNA here is from genome assembly GCA_964592385.1 of uncultured candidatus Brocadiaceae bacterium. Lineage (GTDB taxonomy): Bacteria > Planctomycetota > Brocadiia > SM23-32 > SM23-32 > CAZQEQ01. Next base: position 29,930 of record CAZQEQ010000001.1, read on the forward strand.
CTGCCTCTTGATTTCAGGCTCTTGTCCAGCGACATAGTCTCCTCCGAAGAACGCGAAGACGGTTCAGGACGACAGGAGGTCACTCAGGGTAGCGCCAGCAGGCGGCGGACTGGAACAGCCTGTTTCCGCTGGGGCTCTGGAACTGCTGGACCCCGCGCAATAACTCGGCCAACTGTTCGGAGTCTCTATCCTCGAACCGACCGACGCACAGGGCCAACCTGCCGCCGCTCAGCTCAGCTATCCAGTAATCATGGCCCCCCGCCAGCGTCTGCATCTTCTCCATTGAAATCATGTCATCCGCCGTCGCTCGCTCCGAAGCCTCGAACTCCCAGAGCTTGACGGCGTAACATGGCGGCTGCCCGGCAACAGGCGAGACCGCGTTAAGCACCCGGCTGCTCTCTCGCCCGCCGAAGGCCGCTGTCAGCAGTATCCAGATCCCAACGCAGCCCACTATGGCAACCGATGTCCCGAAGACAAGCTTGCGCATGCGTATCTCGCCTCCACTGTCCTCGGTGACGAGGCCCCAGCCGATGTCCTCCCTTTGAGTCTTTTGCCCGTTCGAGTCGCCTTCCCGCCGTTTTTCAGAACGTTCCCTGCGTGCTCTCATCGTAGTCCTGCCTGCCCGTCCCTCCAGCGTAGTGGCAGATTCGAACACCCCTGCCCGGCGTCCCGGCATTATAGGCCAAAGTTTGACTCCAAGTCAAATCAAGCGGCGGTCCGCTCCCTCGCCGTCTCGCAGCAACAGATGTAGCGCCACAAATGAGTCCGTACGCGCAGACGGGCGGCCGAAGGCAGAGGCGCCCCTTGCGCCGGCGCACGAGCCCCGTTAGACTCGCTCCCCTTGCGGACCCCCCGGAGCCCGGGCCCGAACCATGCCGTTCGACACCACAGCCATCTCCGCCCAGTGCGCCACGGAGCTGCTGCGGCGCTTCCTCAACCGCACCATCACCGTGACCGGCCTCCGTCGCCTCCACGGCGGCATGGTCAACAGCGTCATCGAACTGACCACGGACGGGCAGCCCGAGCTGGTGGTGGCCAAGCTCTCCGGCGAGCCCGGGCACTCGGGCTTCGAGTGGGAATCCCGCGTGCTCGACTGGTACCGGCGCAACACCGACTTCCCGGTCCCCGAGCCATACGGTTGTGACACGTCCGGGGACGTCTTCCCCGGCAGTTGCCTGATGATGGAGCGGCTGCCCGGCATAAACCTGGGACAGGCGCGCCTCTCTGGCGCCGGGCGAGACCGCGTCGAGCGCGAGATGGCCCGCATCATCGCGCGGCTCCACGAGCGCAAGCGGTCAACCTACGGCAGCGCGCTCGAACCCGAGCAGGACGGGGCCCCGCTCTGGCTGGACCGCTTCGGCCCACGCATCCGGCGCGAGTTCGAGTCCGTGGCGGACAGGCTGACCGCCGGGGCGCGCACCAACATCACCGCGGTGCTGGACGATCTCGAGGACTGGCTCCCCGACTTCGGCGACCCCACCCTGGTGCACGGCGACCTCTGGGCCACCAACATCATCGTGGACCCCGCCGTGCCGCGCGTGACGGGCTTCGTGGACGGCGGCGCCGACTACTCGGAGGTCGAATACGAGCTCGCCTACCTGCTGGTGTTCCACACGGTCGGCGCGCCCTTCTTCCAGGAGTACACCCGCCACCACCCCCTGCGGCCGGGCTTCGAGACGCGTTGTCGCATCTACTGGCTGAACACCATGTTACTGCACGTGCGCTACTTCGGCGACGCGCATTACGTCCGGGCCTGCGAGGGGCTGGCCCGCGAGCTGCCGAACCTGCGCCCATGAGTCCCCATCGGACGGCCGCGCGCCCGGGCGCTCACTCCTCCCAGCAGAGAGTCAGGAGCGAGAGCGCCGGGAGCCGCAGTGCCAGCTTACCGTTCTCAACTGCCGGCGCACCGAAGGACTGATAGCGCGCGTCGGGCGTCGTCTGAACCGCCCTCACGGCGCGCAAGCCCGGCGGCAGGCCCTCCAGCACGGCGGGCCGGTCCGCGCCCAGGTTCGCCACGTGCACGGCGTACGCCGCCCGTCCCCCCTCCCCCGCGCCGCGAAAGGCCGTCACGAGCACGTCCGCGCTGTCGCTGCCCGTCCCCAGCGCCGCCGACGGCCGGGGCGTCAGCACGGCGTAATGCTTCACGAGATGGTAGCGCAGCGTGGGCGCCAGCTCGCCGTCCTGCTCCAGCAGGATCGGGTAGCTGCCCCCGTACTCCCACTCCAGGAGCACCTGCGGCTCGGCGTAGAGGAGCAGCTCCTGGTACATCCTCAGTTCCTCGACCGCATAGCGCAGCGTGTGCATGGAATGCTCGCCGCGATGGGCCATGGCGTTCCAGCCGAGTTCGGCGACGAACAGGGGCAGGTCATTGCTCCGGGCAAGGGCCGCCCAGGCGCGATAGGTCTCCGGGGCGGCGCCGCCCCAGGAGTGGAACGACAGGCCGCCCACGTACTGCCGGCCCTCCGGATCCTCCAGCAGCGGCTTTCCGTAGTCCACCTTGTCCCCGCGCGCGTTCCCGGTGTCCGCCGCCAGGATGCGCGTCTTCAGCCCGGCCTCACTTATGCGCCTGCCGATCACCTTGACGATGTCCCGGTAGTCGCCCGGGTCGCGGATCATCCCCAGGTCGGGCTCGTTGAAGCTGAACAGCGCCGGCTCGACCCCGTGCTCCCGGCGCAGGTACAGGAGGTAAGCCACGACGGACTCGGCCAGCTCGGGGGCGGCGGCGGGGTTGACGGGACCCTTGCCCTGCCCGCCGGCGGTCATCCAGGCGGGAACGCGCCAGACGGAGATGACGAATGGCACGTCGCGGGCGGCGATCTCCGTCGCCGCGCGCAGGTCGGTCTGGAGGAGCCATTCGCGCGCGTGCCTGCCCTCGAACGCCGGCCAGTTGATCTCCTCGGGGTCATCGTTGTCGTTGCGCGGCTCCCAGGCGTCCAGCGACATCTGCGAACGCGCCCAGGCCGGCGATAGGTCGTCCAGCGTGCGCGGGGTCGCCGGCCCCATGGGCCAGTAGCAGTAGTTCCCCCCGAATCCCTCCAGGCGATACCGCTCCTGCGACGCGTCGAGCGTGAGGTGGACCGGCGACCGGTCGGCCTGCCCGGCCAGGCTCAGAAGACAGGCGAACGGCGCCTCCTGGCCGGCCTCCATCGGCCCCTGCCAGACCCAAACGAGCACGTCGTAGAACGGCTGAAGCCATCCCGGGCTGGCGTCCACGCGGACCTGCCGCTCGCGGTCCAGCGCGATCTCGAACGCCAGGTTCCCCGCGGCGTCCTGGAAGAGGAGGCGTTCCGCCTTCCCGGCCTTCACGCGCCCTCGGCCCCCCGCCTCAGGCAGCGGGGCCTCCGACTCCCCCTCGGGCGTGACGAATCGGCACCGGCCCCCCGCGAAGACGACGGCGGGGACGTGAAAGCGATAGAACACTCCGTCCAGTTCCGCCGCGTCCTCAGCACGCACGCGCACGGCCAGTTCTGCGCCGTCCGGCCCCTCGCGGACGGTCTGTTCGTAACGGAACTTCCCGCCGGCCAGCGAGAACCGGCCGGACCAGTGCCGTGCGCCTTCGGCTTCGCTGCGACTGACGTCCCGCAGGTCCGCCGGCCCGGCGTAGGGCCGCCAGTTCGGCGCGGCCGCCTGGAAGAACCCCTCGACGGGCACAAAGGCGCCGTCGTGGACCATCCCCCAGACCTGTCCCCCCGGGTCGGCGTCCACCCGCCACGTCGCGGCGCGGGCGAAGCCGCCGCCGAGCACCAGCAGCAACACGGCTACCTTCAACCGGGATATCGGGGACACTTCCGTTCCTCCGGGTGAGCGCGGCTACTCAACCTCCTCGATCTCGTAGTCCGACGAGCCCAGGCCCATCTCCTCAGCGGCGCGTATCTGGTCGTAGGGGTCCTTGCCCCATATCTGCTCCAGAAGGTGCCCCTCCCCCTCGCGCCGCTCCAGGTGGCCCGGCAGCGAACCCTCGATGAAGTCCTCCGCCCTGATCATATCCAGCGACGCCTTCTCAATCGGCATGATGCTCCGCGAGGCCATGATGCCGATGTCCGGCACGATGGGCGGCGTCGAGAACCCCCAGCAGTCGCAGAACGACGTGATGTCCAGCAGCACGTTGACGTAGAGCACGCTGGCCGGATCGAAATGCTTCAGCACCTCGCGCGCTACGACGGCCAGCCCGCAGTGGAAGTAGTAGATGTTCCGGTCGTCGAACTCGATCGCGTGCTCGGGACAGGCCATCACGCAGTGGTGGCAGTAGATGCAGTTGTGGAAGAATATCCCGAACTCGCCCTTCTCGTTGAAGCTCGCGGCCCCGGTGGGGCAGCCCTCGACGCACTGCCTGCACCCGGTGCAGGCCTCGGCGTCCCAGCGCAGTTCCTGGGTGACAAGCCGGTGGATGGCCGCGCGTGTCCGCGTGCTCACAGCGCCCATGCCCAGGTTCTTCAACGCCCCGCCGTAAGCGGCGTGCCCGTGCCCCTTGAAGTGGCTCAGGTCCACCATGGCGTCGGCGTCCACGATGTTGCCGCACAACTCGACGTTCTCCAGCCCGCGGTAGTTGACCTCCTGGGTATAGAAATAGCGGTCATTGACGCCGCCGGCGGGAAGGAAGGGCGCCCCGATGACCTCCTCCGTGTAGCCGCGCGCGACGGGCGCGTGGAGGGCGGGCGTCCCGTCCGTGATGAACGGGTCGGCGCCGGCCTCCTTCAACTTCTGCACCAGCAGGCGCACGAAGAGCGGATGGATCGTGGTGAACCCCACGTTCCCGCCCACGTGCATCTTGATGGCCGTCCGCTTCCCGTCGAACATCTCCTTCAACGGGAACCTGTCGAGCATGCGCGTGAACTTCGCCGGCAGCGAGCCGCTCGCGCTGATTTCCTTCATCCTGATCGAAGCGAAATAGACTCTCCCATCCTGCATCACGAACGTCCTCACAAGAACAGGTGAATGCCCCGGGCTCAACGGGCGCTGTCAGGGCAAGCAAACCATTCTAACCTCGCGGCGAAGCGCTGCAAGGCGGGGCGGCAGAACGGGGCAAGCGGCGTGCCCCGCCGCTTGATTCAGCCGGTCGGTTTGGGGTACACTCGGCACACGCGGCCACGCGCCGTCCCGGAGCGTGGTCTCCCGTCCTGAGAGGGTGTAGCTCAGCTAGGTAGAGCAACGGACTTTTAATCCGTAGGTCCTGGGTTCGATCCCCAGCGCCCTCACCACCTAACTCACTCCCGAGAAAAGCTTTACGACCTTGACCTCGGAGGCATGGGTGGCCTCCCGGCCGCCGTGGGTTGAATTTGGGGGTACGCCAGCTCCCGTTGCATACCGCAGGCGCATCTGCGCAGACCGCAGGACCTCCGGGAAAATGCCCGTGTAGTGTCGCAGCGTCGTCGTGATCGATGCGTGGCCGGCCAGCCTCTGAACCACCGCCTGGTTAACGTCGGCCATGGCGAGTTGGCTGGCGAAGGTGCGCCTCAGGTCGTGGAGCGTGCACCGTTCGATACCTGACCTCCTCACGATCCGCTCCTCGTTGATGTCCATCCGGCAGATGCGGGCGTCGTACAGCTCGTCGAACGTGAACAGGTCGCGCACGAGTCCCGAGACGAACTTGGCGCTGCCTCCGCCGATAAACGTGATCTTCTTTGCCACGGCCGTCACCTCTTAGGGTTCCGGTCCAACGCCGGGCATGTTACGGCACCGCCCGGGTGCCGACAACGTCCGGCCGCCGCAGGCGCGTTTGGCAACGGCGCACGCCTGTGGTAACCTTCGCCGTGCCCAAGAGGAGCGACGGCGTTGATCCCCTACGAAGGCAAGAGCCGCGGCGCGGTCAATTACCTGAAGGCCGTCTACTTCGACCACCCCGAGTGGACGCCCTGCGGCGTCAGCTTCCTGCCCGCCACGTGGATGAAGCACGGGCCGGCGCTGGAGGAGGTGGTGCTGTCGCACCCGCGCGTCTTCCCCGGTTACCGCAAAGGCTCCGTTGACTTTGCCTTCCCGGAAATGTGGCACCCGCTCTACGAGTTGGGCCGCCACACGGACTGCTGGGGCGTCGTGTGGGAGAACATCGCCCGCGGCTTGGACAGCCAGCCCGTCGTCCACCCGCTGGCGGACTGGGCCGCCTTTAACGAATGGAAGCAGCGCCTGCCCGACCCGATGCGGGACGGCTGGTTCGGGCCGCGGCCGGACTGGGAGGACGAGGAGAGCTCCCTTCAGGCTGCCAAAGACCGCGGCGAGCTGGCCTGGGGCGGCGGGCTCGCGCACGGGTTCTTCTTCATGAACCTCTACTACCTGCGCGGGTTCGAGAACCTCATGCTCGACCTGGCCGCCGCCGACCCCCGGCTCCACGAACTCATCGCCATCCTCGTCAGCTACAACGTGGCCGTCATCGAGAAGTACCTGGTCATGGGCGCCGAGATCATGTCCTTCGGCGAGGACCTTGGCATGCAGACCGCCCTGCCTGTCAGCCCCGCCATGTGGCGCCGGGTCGCCAAGTCGGCCTACGAGGCCATGTTCGGCCTCTGCCGTGACCAAGGCGTGCCCGTCTACCTGCACAGTGACGGCCACATCCTGGAGATCATCCCCGACCTGATCGAGACCGGCGTGCGCGTCATCAACCCCCAGATACGCGCCAATGGCCTGGCCGGCTTGCAGGAGGTCGCCCGCGGCAAGGTGGCCATCAACCTGGACCTCGACCGCCAGCTCTTCCCCTTCGCCACGCCATCGGGGATCGAGGAGCACATCGAAGAGGTATACGAGGGCCTCTACCTCGAGGAGGGCGGCCTGATGCTGCTGGCCGAGTGCGGGCCGGACGTGCCTTTAGAGAACGTGGAGGCGATCTGCCGCACTTTCGAGCGGCTCTGCCGCCTGCCGGAGCCGGGCTGACCGTCCCGCCCGTTGAAGGAGGGACGCACGCGCCCCACATGCGCAGGTCGGAGCACGGGCGCCAGACGGCAATGTTTCACAAGTCCCCGAGAAGCCGCCCGCCCTTGACAGGGTGGATCATGACGATACCATCGTCCGGGCATCCCTGTCGGGGACCTACCGGGCGGACGGGGGGCGCCAGCGTGCGCGAAGGAACGCGGCACGGAGCGCGCAGCGCAGAAGCGTTCCGGCCTGTGGCTGCGCTCTCAGCGGCGACGCGATGATGAACGAGAGAGAGCGAGATGGGTGGCAGAGGACTGCGCCGGGGCGCCCTGGCGAAGGCTGTGCAGGCGAGCGCCGTTCTGGCTCTGACGCTGCTGCTGTGCTCGGCGGCGTCGGCGGAGGTGTGGTGCGTGGCCGACAAGAACTGGACCGACGCCGGCAAGACGCTGGGCGAGGTCCTGAGGCCGGCCTACGAGGCCGTGCCCGCCGGGCAGGGCCGCGTCGTGCTGCTCTATGCCGACGGGACGGCAAACGGCACCCATCTCCTCGCCGGCCTCGCCGGGGTCCTCGGGCAGGACGCCCGCATCGCCGGCGGCACCAACGGCTCCGTGTACTACCAGGGCACGCCTTCGGGCGGCGCCATCGCTCTTCTGCTCTCGGGTGACTTCACCTGCGGCCTGGGCCTTGCTGCCGCGAAGACCACTGAGAGCCACAGGGAAGAGCAGGACCCCGAGCGCGTCATCCAGACCGCTACCGAGGCGACTGCCGCCGCCAGGCAGTTTCACATCTCGGTCTGCGCCATCAGCTCGCGTTCTGCGGCCGCCAGGGCCCCCATCCCGGTGCGCGAAGCCGCGGTCGTCGTGGATGAGTCGTCGCCCCGCGGCAAGCTACTGGCCAGCCTCGGCCTGAGCCTGACCAACGTCCCTGACACGCTTCAGGCCATGGCCAACGGCAAGTATGGCCTGGTTGGTGGCCGATGCCCCGCCGGCCACTCTCAAGGCCCTGGCCGCTGCGCCGGAGAAGGTCAAGGCGTTCACGGATCGGGGCGGCTGGCTCGTGCTCTGGGGGGTCACTCCCGAGGGGCTGGGCGACTTCAATAAGGTCGTGGGCGTCGAGCACCTGCTGCGGCCGCACGTGATGGAGGACGTGCACCTGCCAGCGGTGGTCGACCCCCTGCTGAAGGGGCTGGACGGCTTCAGCGCGGTCATGTACGGCGCCAAGAAGGGCATGCAGGGCGTTGCTCTGTGCGCCACGGACGTCTGGAGCTACGTGCTCGACTACGATGACGTTGCGCCGTTCAGCCGGTATCCGTCCAAGGAGTATTGGCGCCCGGGGGACGAGGAAACCATCGTGGGAACCGACCGGGTGCCGGAGAACCTGCTGAACGGTTTTGACGAGGCGTGGATGCTCGGCTTCACCGTCCCGATGGACAAGCCCGAGTACCTGAAGTGGACCTTCGCGTTCCCGCGGCCCGAGGAGGTGACCGGTTTCTCGCTCGTGCCGGACAACATCTACCACACCATCACGAAGCTGCGGCTGTCGTTCGAGGGCAGCGACGCCGCGCCGATGGAAGTGGAGGTGAAGCCGGACCTGTCCCGGCAGGATTTCGTCATCCCCGCCGTCAAGGCCACGGGCCTCATCCTGGAGATTCTGGAGACCACGGACCACAAGAATCCGGTCACCGGTATCCGCAACCTCTGGATCCAGGTCAGGCGGTCGGACGCATTCAGGGCGAAGGTGAAGCCGCTTCTCAACCTCGGGGTGCTCGTGAAGTATCCGGTGGGCGCGGGTGGCATCGTGGTGAACGAAATGCAGATCCTGGACAACGAGATCACCGCCGATAATCGGTCTAAGCAGCGGGCGATCCTGGCCGTGCTGATGCGCAACCTGGGCGCCAGGCGGCTGCCACCGCCCAAGGTCGCGCTCGGCAACCCCTCGGACTGGCCGCAGTGGCGAGGCCCGAACCGCAACAATACCTCCCCGGAGACGGGCCTCGCCCTGGACTGGACCGAGACGCCGCCCACGGAGCTGTGGCGCACGAACGTGGGGCCGTCCCTGGCCTCGCTCGTCGTAGCCGGCGACAGAGTCTACGCAACGGGCTGCGACCTGAAACGGGGCGAGGATGCCGTCTGGTGCCTGGATGCCGCAACCGGGTCGGTCCTCTGGCGGTACGCGGTCCCCGGCGACCTGAGCGACGAGTACGGCAAGGGCCACCAGCACTGGTATCCTGAGTGGGCGGGCACGCACGCCACGCCGGCGGTCGACGACGGGCGCATCTACTCCCTGTCCGTGGACGGCAGGATCCTCTGCCTGGACGCCGCGACCGGCAAGCTCCTCTGGCAGCGTGACCTGGAGCGCGAACTCAGGGTAGGACGGCCCGGCTGGGGCCACGGCTGCTCGCCGCTGGTGGTCGGGACGCAACTCATCCTTGGCGGCGGCCTGACGCTGGACAAGGCCACCGGCGAACTGATCCGCAAAGGGATGGGCATGAACGCCTGGAGTTCCCCGGTTCGCTTCTCGCACGAAGGACGCGACTGCCTGCTGTTTGAGACGGGGGGAAGGACGTTCGCCGCCGTCACGCTGCCGGACTTCGAGCCGTTCTGGAAGATCAAGCCGGACATGCACGGTGAGGACGCAATAGACCCCATCGTGATGGGCGAGCAGGTCCTTTTCTCCCGCCAGGGCAAGTCGGCGCAGCTCGCCACCGTCGGCGCGGAGAAGCCCGACGGGGAGTGGAGCGCCATCAAGAACGGGTACGACACCCCGATCCTGTACCAGGGCTACTTCCACAGCACGGGCGGGTATCTCGGGCGCTGGTACCAGTGCTACGATGCCGAGGACGGCTCCCTCAAATGGAAGACGGAGTACAAGAACCGCGACTACAACCCCACGTTCTCGATCCTCGCCGAGGGCAAGCTGATCGTCCAGCACAACAGCGGCCTCGTTGAAGTGATCAAGGCCACGCCGGAGTCCTACCAGCCGCTGGGCACCTACGACCTCCGGTCGAAGGATCCCCAATGCTTCAGCGATTGGTCCTGGCATACGCCGGCGCTCTCCCGCGGCCGCCTGTTCTGCCGCATGGACCTGGGCGAAGTGGTCGCCCTGGACGTCCAGGCCGACCGGCCCGCGGCCGCCGTCGCTTCGCCTCCCTCCGGCGGGTGCGTGCCGCAATGGGTCCGCGCGGACCAGAACATGGCCGGTCCGGTGACGGCCGAGGAATGGCAGGGAGAGGGCTGGAACCGGGGGAAGCTGGTGCGGGCGGATCAGGGCGCGGCGGACTGGCGCCAATGGCGCGGCCCGTCCCGAAACGGCGCCGCCATAGGTCGCATCCGCGTACCAGCCCACGGCGTAGAGCCGGTCGCCGGCCGCGACGGGCGAGGCGCTCTGGCAGTCCCCGTGGTCGGACGGAAGGGGCGAGAACCGCTGCGACCCGATCCCGCTCGGCGGCGACAGGGTCGTGGTCTGCGGCGGGTACGGAAAGGGCGCGGCGCTCCTCGCCCTGGATTCGGTCGAACCGTTGTGGGAGCAAGAGGCGCTGGACCCGCGCATGGGCACGCCGGTTCTGCACGAGGGGTTTCTCTATGGCCCGAGCCAGAGCCTGGGCTTCGTCTGCGTGGATGCCGGAGACGGTACGCTCAAATGGCACGAGCAGATGGACGCGACCCAGGTGACGCTGGTCGGCGGGACGCTTGTCATCCAATGCCGCAGCGGCGAAGCACGCCTTGCCCAGGCCTCGGCCGACGGCTGCAAGTCGCTGGGCACGTGCCGCGCCCTATCCGGCACGGAATGCTGGACTCCGGCGGTCGTGAACGGCGGCCGCCTCTTCTGCCGCAGCTGGGACGGCGAGTTGGCCGCGTTCGACCTGACGACGCTGGTGCCGCCGGTGGTGGAGCCGCCGGTGGTGGTGACCGAAGCGCTCCTCGCCCGGCTCCAGGCCGCGCCGCTGGCGGAACGGGAGGCGGCGATCTCCCGGCTGGCGCGGGTGGCGGATGCCGATCTGCCGGCGCTGCTGGCCGCGCTGACGGAGCGGCTGCGCGACACCTGGACGGCGCAGGCAAGCGCAGGCGAGGTCCTGCGGCGGCTGGGCACGCGTGCGCGCGCCGCCGCACCGGCGCTGGTGGCCCGACTGCCCCGGAGAGGCGAATGGCCCCTCTTGTTCCAGGGCCTCGGGGGTCTCGGCCCGGCGGCCCGTGAGGCCATTCCCGAGCTGGAGAAGCTGCAGGCCGGCACCGACGCAAGGACGGCAAAGACCATCGCAGATGTCATCGAACGCATTCGGACGGGCGCGCCCTGAACCAGGCCCCCGTCCCCTGCTTCAATCACTTTGGGAGGATCCGGTGATCGCCACCCCGCGACCGTCTGCATGCGGCCGCCCAATCGGCAGATGCCAACCCGACTCCATGATCGGCGGCATGAACCATCCTCCCCATCTCAAGGCCATGACCATCGTCACCATCGCTGCCGCTGTCCTCGCCTGCGGCCTCTCCGCCGGGGAGTCTCCCTCCCCATTCCCGGAGGGGTGGCAGCAGCAATGGCCTGCCTTCCGCGGCCCGAACGGCGACGGCGTTTGCGCCTTCGCTGACATTCCGCGAGCCTGGGATGAGAAGGCGAGAACCGGCATCCTGTGGAAGGTGGCGGTTCCGCTCCCGGGCCTGAGCAGCCCCGTGGTCTGGGACGGGCGCATCTACCTCAGCGGGGCCACCCAGGAACGACGCGCCCTGTTCTGCTACAACGCCGAGGACGAAAAGCTGGTGTGGGAGCGCGAATGCCCCACCGCCGCCAGCAGCGATTACGAGGTCTATGAACTGGCCGGGATGCACGCGGCGCCGTCTCCGGTGGTCGACGGCCAGGCGGTGACGGCCCTTTTCACCAATGGGCAGGTGCTGAGCTGCGATGCCGCGACCGGGGATGTACGATGGACTCAGTTCCTGGGCGTCCCCGAGAACGGCTACGGCATTGCCAATTCCCTCTTGCGCTGGCGCTGAAACGTGCTGATCCGCTTCGACAGCGATCCCGCTCGCCTGCTGGCGCTGGACGCCGCCACCGGCGCCGAGCAGTGGAACCGTCGCATCGACGAACGCGGTTGGTGCTCGCCCATCCTGGCCCGGACCGCACCCGGGGCCTGGCAGATGATCATTCAGGGATCGCCTTACCTGGCCGCCTACGACCCCGACGATGGCAAGTCCCTGTGGTACGCCGAGCTCTTCTGGGGCGACGTCGCACCGACGCCCATCTTCGCCAAAGGGCTGGCCCTGGCCGTCTTCCAGGGCAACGGCCTTTTTGCCGTGCAACCGGATGGGAAAGGCGACGTAAGCACCAGCAAGGTCGCCTGGCAGATCTCCGAGCTCCAGTCGGGCACGTTCCCCGACACCGTCGGCCCGGTCAGCGATGGCGAGCGCGTCTACTTCTTCTCCAACGTGCTGGTGTGCACCGACCTCGCCTCCGGCAAGGTGCTCTACCAGGAGATGCTCAAGGATGCCTCGGGGAACGAGGACGAGACCGCCTACGCCTCGCCCTGTTTCGCCGGCGGGAACCTGATGTTCTTCGGCAAGCGGGCAACCTATCTGGTCCAGCCCGGGCCCACCTGCCAGGTCGTCGGACGCTGCCACGTGACCGAGGACCTGAACGCATCGGCCGCCTTTGCTCCCGGCCGCATCTTCCTGCGCGGCCCTCAGCACCTCTACGCCATCGGCCATTGAAAGGGACCCGCATATGCCAGGCGCCTTTCACTTCGAGAAGCTCACCCGCTACCGGGACCGGGCCATGACCAGCTTCATCGTGGATGACATCTGCGTCACCGCCGCCGAGCAGGCCGAAGCCTACCGGCGCTTCAGCTCCTGGGTCGAGGAGGCCGGACTGAAGGGCGAGACCAGCGCCATCCTCGGGATGCAGCGCGACGCCGACGGCAGGGCCCTGCCGCCGCATCCCGCCTGGATCGCCGAGATGGCCCGGGCGCAGGGCAGGCACTTGGAGTTCTTCATGGAGCTGATGACTCACTGGACGGTCTACGATTTCGCCAGGGATCGATTGATGGACGGCGCCCCCCACGAGTGCGTGTGGCTCAACGACCGCAACCGTGGCCTGGAGGAGTGCATGGGCTATCTGGGCAGCATCGTCCGCCGTGGCGCCGATCTGGGGATCCGGTTCTCCGGCCTCACTCAGCCCGGCTGCGGCTGCCCGGCGTGCCTGGATTTTTTCACCCGCAACCAGCTGCACTGGGATGGCAAGGAGCTGAATCCCCGCGTGCACGAGGCGCTTCTGCTGCTCGCCCGCGAGGGGCGTCTGGCCGGCCCGATCGCAGGCGAATTCATCGGCTGGGTACCGCGCGGGCCGACCGATCTGCAACTGCTCGCGGAATCCGGGGCCCAGGCCGTCTACGATCTCACGCCGGGATTCCCCGAGGACAGGTTCGGAAGCTGGGACAATAACCCCGACTTCGTCCGCATCGACGAGTACATCAGCGCCGATGGTCAGGGCGGACGGATGGCCGAGCTCCTGGCTTTGGGCACCCGCACGCTCATCTACTACACGCATTGGGGTTGTGTGCGCCCCGACACCGGACGTGGCTTCGCACCTTTCCAGGAGGTCGCGGCACGGCTGCAACGCCACCATGGTGAGCGCATCGTGTGGATGCGCCCCACCGAGATCGCGGCCTATCGTCATACCGAACGCCACACGCAGCTGCTGCCGGCGCGGGATGGTCGCAGCTTCCGCCTGAGCATCCCCTTCCCCCCCCTCCATGCGCTGAGCCTGCGCGTGCTCGGCGGGTCGGGACTGCGCCTGCGCGCTCCAAGCGGCAGCATCCTGGAGCCCAGCCGCCAACTCCCCGGCGCGTCCGGATCGGACTTCGATCTGCTGCCCGAGAACGGCACCTACACGGTGCAGACCGCCGCCGGCCTCCAGAGCGCTGCGACCCATCCGATCCCTCCTCAAGACACCCCCCACCGGCCCGAAACTGGAGAGTCATGAGATATCCGGGATAGTGCGCAGGCCCTGGGTTCGATCCCCGGCGCCCTCACCACTCTCGTTGTCCCGTCAAGAGTCCGCCCGTTACAGTTGACTCCGCCGGCGCGGCACGGCAGAATCCTGGACACCGGACGCAACCACTGCCAGGAGGAAGAGATGGATAATCACGTCGTCGCAGTCGGCACGGCCCTGGTCGTCCTCATACTCTGTTCGTGTTCGCAGGCGCCCGAGCGCCTGTCGCCGGCCGCCGGCCGTGCAGCGCTGGCCCCAGCGCCCGACGCCCAGGAAGCCGGCAGGGCGCTGGCCAACGGCGATGCGCTGTACTTCGTCGGCAACAGCTACATGGGGAACCGGTCCGGCGTCTACGCTTACCTGCGGAAGGCGGCAAGCGTGGCGGACCCGCCCATGACCATCCGCACGAAGGCGAGCATCTTCTGGGGCAAGGGACTTCAGGCCATGAACACGCCGGAGGTCAGGGACGCCATAGAGTCCGGGAAGTGCGGGCGCGTCGTCATCACGAGCGGCGACCTGGCCACGATGAAGGAGTTCGACTCTCTCATACGGGAGAACGGCCTGCAGACGGTAGTCTTCATGACCTGGGCCGGCCGGCATCCCGGCCATCAGGCCACGCCGGAAGAGTACCGGGAGGCGACGGCCCGATCGGTCGAGACGATGCGCCAGATGGAGGCAGAGACGGGCGCCGTCGTGGTCCCGATTGCGGTGGTCTATTACGATCTGACCGTCCGTCCTGCGCGGGAGGGTTTGCGGGAGGACTACCTGTGGGACCCCGCGAACATCCACCAGAACGAACTGGGCATCGTGGTCAATAGCTGGGTCCTCTACTCCGTGCTGGCGGGGAAATCGCCCGTGGGCCTGGACTACGACCTGCCGCCGCACGTGGTGGGCACAAAGCTCGTCAACAATCCCGACATCGTCTTTGACGAGGCCCTGCGACGGGAACTGCAGGAGCGCGTGTGGAAGATCGTGCAGCAGTGGCAGGCCGGCGAAACCGAGTTCGATTGAGTGCCGCGCGCGGCCCAGGGGCGGCGTGAAGCCGCTTGACAGCCGTCTGACCTTTGCTACTATACACGCTATCGTAAGAGCCGGGGGACAGGAGGCATGGGCAAGGCGGGGGCAGCGAAGCGTGCGGAGACGGAGTTCTGGATCGAGTGTCCGCTCTGCGCGGGGGCAGGCAAGGTGAGGATACCGGCCAACAGCAAGGAAGAAGCGCGGGCCCTGCTGGAGCGGGTCGCTTCCCACTTGCCCATGGAGCAGATCCCGGACGGGCCCGCCGCGCCCACCGAGGACGAATAGGGCCGCCGCCGCGAGGGGACAGCAGTTCCCCCGCCCACCCATCGGCGCCGTGCAGCGCGAAGCTACTCTTCGAACAGCCAAGTCGTAAGGTAGCGCTCGCCAGTGTCTGGAAGCACGACGACGATCATCTTGCCCGCGTTCTCCTCGCGCCCGGCGACCTGGAGGGCCGCCCAGGCGGCGGCACCGGAGGATATCCCTGACAGGATGCCTTCCTCCCTGGCCAGACGGCGGGCGGTTTCCCCGGCGTCCGCGTCGCGCACGGGGATCACCTCGTCGAGCAGGTCGGCCCGCAGCACGTCCGGGACGAATCCCGCCCCGATGCCCTGAATCCCGTGTGCGCCCGCCTGGCCGCCGGACAGAACGGGGGATCCCGCCGGCTCCACGGCAACGATTCTAACCTCCGGCTTGTGCCGGCGCAGTGCCTCGGCCGCGCCGGTAATCGTGCCGCCCGTGCCGACCCCGGCCACAAAGACGTCCACCGCGCCGTCCGTGTCGCGCCATATCTCTTCGCCGGTGGTCCTGCGGTGTATCTCCGGATTCGCGGGGTTACTGATCTGCCGGGGCACGAACGAGTTCGGCGTTGCCGCAGCCAGCTCATCCGCCCGCTCGACCGCACCCGGCATCCCCCGGTCCCCAGGCGTCAGGACCAGCTCCGCCCCGAGCGCGCGCAACAGGTGCCGGCGTTCCGCGCTCATAGTCTCGGGCATGGCAAGAATCAGCCTGTATCCCCGCACGGCGCAGACGAAGGCCAGCCCGATGCCGGTGTTGCCGCTGGTCGCCTCGATGATCGTGGCACCTTCGTCGACCAGCCCCTCGCGCTCCGCCGCGTCTATCATGCTGACGCCGATCCGGTCCTTGATGCTGGACAGCGGATTGAACGATTCGAGCTTGGCCACGACCTGCGCCGCCAGCCCTGGCCCGAGTCGGTTCAGGCGGACCAGCGGAGTATTGCCGACCGTCTGCGTGATGTCGTCATAGATGCGAGTCATCGCCGTGTCCCCTGCTGCCGGCGGAGAGGGATCAGCCTGAACGCCGTCCGGCACTCAGTCCCGGCGCTCATCCGTCGCGCCGCTGCGCTCGTGCCGGTTCAGGTACGCATCGGCCAGCCCGGCCATGATCTCCAGGAGGACCAGCCGGGACTCGGTGAGGAAGTCCTGATAGTCGTCGGACGGTTCGGCCCCACTGGCGAAATCCGAGAACACGCGCAGATGGAGGCGGACCACGTCGCTCGACCTTGCCCCAGCGGCGGCAAGGCACTCGGTGATATCCTGCAGGAGCTTTGTCCGACCAGCGGCCCGGATCGGATCGGCGGCATCCGCGTAGCTGAGCACGAGGCCGCGGTACGGCTCCGTCAACTCCTGAAGCGCCTGGTCGTCGAGCGCGCGTGCGGCCGTCTTGCCCTGCCGCATGGCAACGTAGCGCCGGTAATCGCGCGAGCCCTGACGCCGGGCCCAGTCCCGCCGCTCCCATTCCAGCGTCTCTTCGAGCCTGGCCTCCAGACGCTGCCTCTCGACGGCATAGCGGATGCAGCGAGCCAGCGAACTGCTGGTGTCCTGCCCCTTGACCAGGTAGTCCTCCGCGCCGCACTGCAGTGCCTCGATGGCACGCAGCTTGTCATCCAGGCCCGTCAGGACCACAATCGGCAAGTCGGGCGCTTCGGTGCGCACGACACCCAGCGTGGCCAGCCCCCGCATGTCCGGCAGCGAAAGGTCGAGCAGGATCACGTCGAGCTCATGGGCCCTCAACAACTCCACCCCTTCCGAGAGGCGCTCGGCGAGTTCCAGTTCGAAGTGCGTGCCCTCCGCCTCGTCCAACATCTCGCGCACGAGGAGCGCATCATCGGGATCGTCTTCGATCAAGAGCACCCTGACCAGGCCCTCTCTCATCTACGCGCCCCCGTCCTTCGTCATGTTCCGCTGAGGCCCACAAGCATCGTAGGCGTGCGTGTCACCCCGTTCAACTGAGCGCCCCGGCCGCTCGCATCGCCGGCACGTCACGTGCTCGGTCCGCTGCGGCGACGAACGCCGGGCCGCCCGGCGGGGCTCCACGGGGCGTGCTTCACCATCGTGATTTCATTCCCCGCGTCATTATAGCGGACCTCGTCCATGTAACCCCGTATCAGGGCGATCCCACGCCCCGAGGTCGCCAAGAGGTGCTCCCCGCGCGTCGGGTCGGGCACCTCGGCCGGGGCGAACCCTTCGCCCTCATCGGCAACCGTGATGACGGCGCGCTCCTCGCCCACCGAGAACGTGACGGTGACCTTCTTCTTGCTGTCCAGCCGATTGCCGTGCTTGATGGCGTTTATGGCCGCCTCTTCCACGGCCAGCTTGATGCCGAATATCGTGCTCTCGCCATAGCCCTTATTGCTCAGTGCCGGCAGGATCGCATCTTCGACGTGCAGCATTTCCCGCGGTATGCTGGAGATGACGAGCGTCTTGCTGGTCGCCTTCTCGAGCAGCGTTTCCACGCCGAGCACCACGACGTCGTCCTCCGGCTGTTCAACGAGGCCCGCGAGGTCTCTGACCAGTTCCCGAACGTGGCGGTCGCTGCCGTCGGCGAGGTAACGGCTCAGGGCATCCCGAGACCCCTGCCGGCTCCCCGAAGGGAACCCCTCCAAAAGCCCGTCCGTGTAAAACAGGAGCTTATCGTGCTGCTCAAGCTGCATTCTGCGTTGCTGGTACTGGGGCTGCTCGAACATGCCGACGAACAGGCCCGGCGTATCCAGCGCGATGACCTCGCCGTCGCGGATCACAAGAGGCAGGCAATGCGATGCGTTTACGTACTGCAGGGTGAGCAACTCCGTGTCCAGCACGGCCAGGAAGGCCGTCAGGTACTGCCCCGGCAGCAGGTTGCGCACCATTGCCCTGTTCACGTTGCGCAGGATGGTCAGCGGGCTCAACTCATTGGCCGCGTAAGTGCGGAACGCCAGACGCGCCGTGGCCATGATAACCGCCGCGGGCAGGCTGTAACCCGACACGTCGGCGACAACGAACGCCGCAAACTTGTCCGAAAGGTTGATGACGTCGCAGAAGTCGCTGCCCACGAGCCGGCCGGGCCTGGCCTCAACGGCGAACGCAACCCCCGTCAGGTCCTCGTCCAGCGCGGGCGCGAGGCTCCCCTGCAGTTCGCGAGCCACCTGGGCGTCGCGCCGCAGGAGGCGGGTATGCCGCCTCAGTTGCTCCATGCGCGCGCGATCAAGCTCCCGCTGCAGCTTGTTCCGCTCGATGGCGTAGCGAACGCAGCGAGCGAGGACGGCGCTCTCGAACTCGCCTTTCACCAGGTAGTCCTGGGCGCCGCGCCGCACGGCGTCCATGGCCGCTTCCTCGTCGCACAAGGACGTCAGCACGACGACCCCGGCCGCCGTCGCCGCGCGCACCACGCAGTCCAGCGTATCCAGGCCGCTGCTGTCGGGAAGGGACAGGTCCAAGAGCACGATGTCGATCCCGCCCCCGGCAAGCCGACCGAGCCCGGCAGAGAGGGAACCCGCGCACTCCACGTCGAAGCGGACGCGCGGCGCCTCGGCCAGCATCTCCTGCAGCAACAGGACGTAGTCGGGATCGTCCTCGATCAGCAGGACTTTGACGTTCTCGGGCATCGCGTTATCGCCTGCCATTCACACAAAGAAGCCGGCAACCGCCCCACCCCATCAGAGCCCCCCTTGAAAGGGGCCCAAGACCGGCCCGCGCGCCCAGCGCGCTCATTGCACGGCCTGTTCCTGCTGCGGCGGCAGCTCCACGATGTCAAACCAGTACCTGCGAAGGGTCTTCAGCACGTCAACGAGCTTGTCGAATGTCACGGGCTTCGTCACGTACGAGCTGACACCCAGGTCATAGGAGCGCAGGATGTCCTCTTCGGCCTTGGAGGAAGTGAGCACGACGATCGGTATCCTCCGCAACTCGGGGTCCGCCTTGATCTCCTTCAGCGCCTCCCGCCCGTCTTTCCTCGGCATGTTCAGGTCCAGCAGGATGATGCCGGGGCGGGGGGATTCCTGCGGCGAGGCGAACTCACCGCGCCGCCGCAGATAGTCCATCAACTCCTCGCCGTTGCGGACGAAGCGCAGGTCGTTCGCCAGCAGGCCCTCCACCCACGCATCCCGCACGAGCATGCGGTCCTCTTCGTCGTCTTCAGCCATCAGGATGGTAACCGACCGCTGCATCACTCTGTTCCCTCCTCGGCCTGCGTGACGGGCAACGTGACGATGAACGTCGAGCCCTCGCCTGGGTTGCTCCGCGCCGTGATCTCGCCCCGGTGGCGCTGAACGATTTTACGGCAAATGGCCAGGCCAATGCCCGTGCCGCCGTACTCGTCCCGCGGGTGCAGGCGCTGGAAGACGCCGAAGACGCGCTCCAGGTGTCTCTGCTCGAAGCCGATGCCGTTGTCCCCGACCGTCAGGCGGCAGGACTCCTGCCCGTCCTGGTTCGGGCAGACTTCCCCGGCCACCTCGACGACCGGCGGCACGCCGTCCCTGTGGAACTTCAGGGCGTTGCCAATCAGGTTCTGGAGCAACTGACGCATCTGCGTGGGGTCCGCGTCAATGGTCGGCAGGTCCCCCACCTGCACCTGCCCTCCCGCCCGTTGCACCTGCGCCTCCAGGTCCGAGACCACGTCTTCGGCCACCTGGTTCATATCAACGCGAACCAGCGGCTGGCCCTTTGTGGTCACCCGCGACAGGGAAAGGAGGTTCTCGATCAAGGTGCTCATGCGCGCCGCAGCGTTCTGCATCCGGTCAAGGTAGTCGATCCCCTTGTCGGTGAGCAGATCGGCGCACTTCGACCTGAGCCGGTCCCCGAAAGCGCGTATCTTCCGCAACGGCTCCTGCAGGTCGTGGGAGGCGACGTATGCGAACTGCTCGAGCTCCGCGTTGGAGCGCTCCAGCTCCGCCAATGCTCTCTGAAGCTCCCGTTCGGCGGCCTTTTGCTCGGTAATGTCGCGATCGACGCCGAACGTGAACAGCCGCCCGCCCGACTCGACGCGCACCGACGACCACTCGTACACGTTCTCCCTTCCGTCCGGCCTGCGCCAGGAGGCGATGCCCCTTGTCGGCAGCCCTTCCTGGAGCCGCCGGCGGAAGCGTGCCACTTCGTCGCCGGTCATTCGGACCTCGCGGAACTGGCCGAGGTCCTCCGCGCTTTCCAACTCCTCCCTGGTGCGGCCCGACATCTCCACGTAGCGATCGTTGCAGAAGATCAGCCGCTCCTTGCCCGTCCGCGGGTTCGATTCGGTGATGTTCACACCATCGAAGGCCGTCTCGGCCAGGAGCCGGAGGCGCTGTTCGCTTCGGCGGGAGGCCTCCTGGGCCTTCCTGCGCTCGCTGACGTCGAAGATCGCCCCGTCCAGGTACTTCAGCTCCCCGTCCTCGCCGAATATGCCCTGTCCCTTCTCGTAGAGCCATCGGACGGCGCCGGACGAATCGACGATCCGATACTCGATCTCGTAGGGCTCCCGGCGTTCAACGGCCTGCAGGGCCTCGTCCTCCACCCGGGAGGCATCGTCGGGGTGGATGATGCTGGCATAGGACCTGACCTGATTGCCCAGGAAGTCGCTGGCAGGATAGCCGGAGATGTCGCGGATGCGCTCGCTGATGAACTCCATGGTCCAATGCTCGTCGCACGCGCAGCGATAGACCGCGCCGGGGATGTTGGCGACCAGGGCGCGGAAACGCTCTTCGCTCTCGCTGAGCCGCGCAGCGGCGCGCTCGCGCTCGGCCACTTCCCTGTCCAGGTCGTCCCGGGAAGCGGTGATGGCCTTCAGGTTTGCGGCCATTTGCTGGAATGCGCGGGACAGCCGTCCTATCTCGTCCCGCGCGCCCGTGGCCACCTCGTAATCGAAGTCCCCTTTCCCTATGATGTGCGCGCCTTCCTCAAGCCTGGCGATGCGTCGGGAAACCGACCTGGACACGAATAGCCCGATCGCGAGGCCGAGGCCCGTCACCAGCAAGGCGACCACGTGGATTCCCCGGCGCAGCCGCCTTATGGGCGCGTAGAGCCTGTCCCTGCTGTGCTCGGTCAGCACCGTCCAGCCGGGGCCGACGCCCGTCGTGCGTCCCGGGGATGAGGCATAGGAGCAGACGACTTCCCGGCCTTCCTCGTCCTCACGCACGAACGTTCCCGGACGCGCCCTGACGTGCTGATTCGTCAGCCGCGGCGGCAACAGGGCAGAAACATCCTCGAACAATTCGAATGGCCGCGTGGAGTAAACCAGCCTGCCGTCGCCGGTAAGGAGGCTGTAGGCTTCCGGCCGGTGCTCCTCCGCAATGTCCGCTATGTAAGCGCCGCGCAGCACGCCGATGATCTCGTCGATGCTGAGCACCACCTTCAGCACGCCGAGGAACTCACCCTCGCGGTCCTGAACCGCAACCGCCACCTCGATCGAGTAAACGTCCGCGCTCCCGTCATACTGGACGTCTCCGACGTAGACGCCCGCCTCCCGCGCAGCCTGCCACCAGCCCTCGTCGTCCTGCCTGTAGTCGGTGGTCTTTCCCGACTGGGCCGCGTTCGCGCCGTGCCGGTTGGTGACGAACATCTCGCCGATCACCCTCTGGCCCCCCTGCCGAGCGTAGAAGGCCATGATGTCCCTGAACTCCTCGGACAGGCCACAGCCTATCAACCGCTGCATGTCCGGAGTAATGACCTCTCTGGCCGCCAACGTCCACTCGCTGTCAATTCCGTCGATGTAGCGGTCCATGTCATCCAGAGCGGCGAACTCGTCGTTGGATTGAGCCAGGGCCTCGCGCAGCCGCGTCGTGCGGCAGTACGCCCGAAATGCCTGCACGCGGTCCTGCACGTGCATGTCGATCTGCCGCACCAGCCGGTCCGCGACATCCTGCGACTGCTCCGCGATCTGCTTCTCCAGCGACGTCTCCGCCACTCTGGCCGAGACGTAGCCGACCACCAGGATCAGCAGCCCGGCCGTCGCGTATCCCAGGATGAGCTTGTGCAGCAGTCTCAAGCCCGGCTCACCTCACCAGCGTGTACAGGGCGTCCTTGGGAAGCCTGATTGAGAGACCGGTGTCCGCCCGGGGGGCCGACGCCTTCTCCCCGGTGGGGTAGCCGTTCCCGTCCAGCACAATCGCCGTCCGCTCGCCGGCACCCGCCAGCGTGACGGCGGCGTCTATCTCCCGCACGTTGAGAGGGTACCCGCCGATCTCCGCGATTCGCTCCTTGTCCCCGACCCGCTCCGTCCGGAAGCCGTAAGGCCAATCCTCCGTGCCGGCCTGGACCAGGACCGCCCCCGATTCGCGGATGGGCTTGCCGTCCAGGGAGACGATGAGCACCGCGCCGTACTCGTTGCCGGACTCAATGGTCACGTCCGCGAGTTCGATGCGACCGGCCGCCTTCAGGAAGCCGCAGGCCCCCTGCGCGCAAGGGGCGTTCACGGTAACGACGCCGGTCCCATAGTCCCACTCCAGCTCGCCCGTCATGCTGCGCACGGCCTTGCGCTCGTGGTCGATGTAGTCGGACAGGTCCGCCGTCTCCAGGCGAGACGGCTCCTTCGTGAGGATGCGGTTGACCTTCCCGACGAAGAAGGCCAGCCTGTCCACGCGGCTCGCCGCGCTGTCTCCTGCGCCCTCCAGGTCGCCGATCCTCGAGGTCCAGAGGGAATCCCTGCCCGAGAACTCGTAGAGCGAGGAACCGCTGAAGGAGTAGAGGTCCTTGAAAGAGAGCCTGTCGGTGACGGCCGCGGGCGCCTCCTTGACGTATCCCCGGCGGAAGGCCAGCGCCGCAGCCGGGAACTGGCCGAGGATGCTCGGGCTGTTGACCTCCCAGACTGCCATTCGCGTGCTCCAGAGGGCCGTGTCCAGCGAGAAGAAGGTCCACCCGTCCACGCCCATCATCGCCGCGTAGGTGCCGATCAGGAACGGCCATTCGACGCGGAAGCGGTTCGGCCGGCACCAGCAGTTCTCGGTGATCATGTAGGGATAGTCCTCGACGTGGCCCACGGTGAGCGGTTCGGGCACGGCGGGCGGCTTCAGCCCGCTGCGGCTGGTGTAGGTGTCGCCCGCGTCGATTGTGTAGAACCGCTCCGGGCGCGGATCATACTCGACGTCGAAATAGACGTTCCGGCAGACCACGTCCCCCGCCGTGTAGGTGTAGCGCTCCAGCACGCCGAGCGTCTTCGGGTCGGCCGTCTTCCAGTTGCTGCACGCGATCAGGTTCCTGATGCCCAGGTCTTCCCGCCAGTCGCGGACCATCTTGTCATAGAAGCCCTTCTGCCACTCGACCATGAACTGAAGCTGGTCGGCGGCACGCTTCGGGTTGCGCTGGCTGACGGCCCAGTCCTGGCCCGTCAGGTGCCCGGCGCCGTAGAGGCCCAGCCTGCCCTCCTGGGGACGGTCCTGGGAGACCGGGTAGAAGCGGGAGGGCGGTTTGCCCGGCCCCCAGGCCGCCAGGGCCTTCTCGACGGACCCGTGCTTGCGGGCGACCCACTCGCCGAACCGCTTCTCCATCAGCGCCAGCGTCTGCGGCACCAGGCTGTCGGGCTTGAAGGTCCAGAAGAAGAGGGAACTCTCGTTCTGTATCTCGACGAACGCCACCGCCGGATCGCGCGATATCGGCAGCCCGGTGTAGGGGTTAGGCGCGTTGACCAGCGCGTTCACCCACCTCTTGTAGAACGCCTGCATGTTCGGGTCGAAGAAGAGCAGTTCCAGTGGCGTCTTGCCCTCCCCGTAGCCGGGGAATCCGTCCTTCTCCGAAATGGTCCCGTGCGTCTGCCAGTAGAGGTGGCCGAGATAGACGTAGATGCCCTCTTTCTTCAGGGCAGAGATGACGTAGTGCAGCCGGTCCAGCTTGTCCTTCAGGCCCTCGGCGTTGCCGGCCTTCCAGTCCTCGTAAGGCCCGATCATGCCGAGCCGGACCAGGTTGACGCCGTACTTGGCAAGCCGCCGGGCCCAGTAATCCACCATCTTCGGCCTCATGCTCACCAGGGCGCCGCCCTGGACCATCCAGAACCTGACCGGCTCTCCGCCGCCCAAAACGAACCCGTTTCCCTCCCGGCGGAGGAAGCCGTCCTGCCCCGCCTCGCGCTCGTTCAGGCCGCGCAGGTCTATCGGGCAGGTGTCCAGCAGCGGGTCCCCGGCCGGCTCCCACGCGAAGTAGCCCGGCATGGCCCGGCCGGACACTTCCTCGGGCTTCATCTTCCCGCGCGGGACGAAGGGACCGTCAATCAGGATGAAGCAATCGAGGCAGCCGCCGCCCTTGGCGTCGAGCATCTCGACGCGCAGTTCGTGCGCCCCCTTCGCCAGGGAGACCTCGCCGAGGAAGACCCAGTTCGCGCCGATGAACTTGCGCAGGTACGTGTCGTCGTGCAGCGCGATGTCGCGCCCGCAGGTCGCCCAGTCGGCGGAATCGAAGCGCCAGCGGAACGGCCCGTGCTTCCAGAACTTCCTGACCCAGAAGTTGTACGCGGCCCGTGCGGGAACGTTCACACGGTAGGTCACGTAATAGGGCGTGGCAGATTCCGGCCCCTGGGGGTTGAGCCACCGGCCGCCGGAGAGCTTGTCGCGCTCCTGCTGGGTGTTGCCGCCGGGAAACTCCTGGGAGGGGTCCGGCACGTTCGTCTCCGCGTAGTCCTCGCCCTCCCACCAGACGTAACGCGGCGCCTGTTCCGCGCAGAGCGCGAACCCCGCAGAAGCAAAAAGGCCGACAGCCGCCACCAGGTACGCCTTCCTCAGCCACCTTGCACGCGAGAACTCACCCGCCATCAGGTCTTCCTCCCGAACAGGTCACACACGGCGCCACCTCACGACACGCGCCTTCCCCAAGTGTAAGGGAACGGCCGAAGGAATCAAACCGCCGGCCGCGACGCCGTGAGCAGGAGCCGTCACTCAGAGGATACGGAACGGGTCGCCGGCGGGCACGAACGTGACGGGCACCCCCGGCACGAGAGGGCGCAGCCACTCGGCGAAGTACTCCATGCCGACCTCCTCGCTGTTGCGGTGACCGACGACCAGGAGGCCCTTGCTCTGCCCCGCGGCGGCGGCGTCCCGCACGTACTCGCAGGTCTCCCACTCGTGCGTTTCGCCGCAGACGAGCACGTCCACGTCCTCCCGGCCGATCCTGCGCATCTGGGGCTCACCCGGCGAGCCGAAGCCCAGCAGCACGGCCACCCGGCGGCACTCCATGTCCGGGTCTCCCGTGGCGCGGGCGAACTCGAAGCCGAGTCGTTCCTCGAGCAGCGCCGCCAGACCGCGCAGCGTGGTCTGCGGGATGGTGTAGAGCCCGCTGTCGGGCGGGTCGGCGAGGCCCTCCCAGCCCAGGCGCCGCTCCACGCCGGTCATGATCCCGTCGGGCCTGCCGGCCCGGTTGCCGTGCCAGTACTCGTGGAACCGCCAGACGGCCAGGCGGTTCTCCTCGAGGAAGCGGCGCTTGGACTCGTACACCGGGTCGTCCACGAGCCATTCCACCGCGTCGGGGTGGTTGTAGTAGGTGCCCTCGTGGGTGATGACCATGTTCGCCCCCAACTCGACCGTCCGGTCCAGCACGTCCCGCGTCGCGGTGAAGGTGCTGACGATGCCCGTGACCTCCCACGACGGGTCCCCCGCCTTCAGCGTGTCGAGGGTCCCCTCGCGCGGCGCGCCGGGGATGGTCGCGAAGATCGCGTCTATGACCTGCTGCACGGTAAAATCCATCGGTTTCTCCCTTCCATGACGGCGCACAGGAACGCCGGGACGCCGCCATCTTCCCTATTCGGTCGTGCCCTCGCAAACGTATATAAACACGGACCCGGGCGGCATGCCGCCCGCGCCGCCGCCGGTATCCTCGCTGATGACCAGCCTGCCTGCGGCCAGGGCGCCTGCGGGAACGTCGCGCGACTGAATCCTGACCCTGTATTCTTCGATGTTCGTATCACGCGGGTTGCCGGTCAGGCAGTGCAGCGTGATCTTGCGTGCCCCGGCGAAAGGCAGCCGCAACGTCACCGGCGTGAAGCCGTCGCCGAAGTCCGCCCCGTCGTGCGCCCCGTCCAGCTTGCGCGACAGCACGGCGACCATGCACGTGTCGCCGTCGCGGAAGGCGTAGCAGCCGATCAGGGGCCAGCCGTCCGCCGCGGCCCTGTCAGCCGGGCGGTTAGTCCCGCCTGTCGCCGCCAAGGACGGCCCGGACTCGATCCTGGTTTCCAGCATGTCCCCCCGGATGTACCGGTTGCGCATCGTGAGCGCCAGCCACGCGGGCGTGGGCCGCACGTCCGCCCGGATCGTGGGCGGGTGATGGCTGCTCCACGTCTTTCCCTGCAGGTGGGCATAGTAGGCCTGCCAGGTCCAGCCAAGCCTGCACGTATCCATCCAGGCGTCGAAGGCGGCGACGCCGATGGCCAGGGACTTGCCGTAGAGTTCCAGCCTCTCCTGGTGCTCGGGCGCCATGTTCCGGAAATGGAAGCCGCTCGGCCCGCTTTCGTAGGCCACCAGGTCGTAGTTGTATCCCAACTCGGCCAGTCGGGTGCGCACGGCCGATTGAGCTTCAGCGGCGGGCCGAAGGCTGGACAGGTAGCCGAGGAGGTACTTCTGGTAACCCTCGTCGGTCAGTTGCTCGTCGGCCCTCTGGCCCGTCTCCCACTTCGGGCCGACGTAGGTGGCCATCCCCAGGAAGGAGGCCGGCGGACAGCCGGCCCGCATCGCGTCCGCGCCGTAGCCGATGGGCCGCGTCTTGTCCTGCCAGTGGAAGCTGGCCGCGTAGCTGCCCCCCAGGCTGAGCAGGATCTTGCTGTCGAGCCCCTGCGATTCCCACCACGGGCTGTTCTCCATGACGTTGCCGAACAGATAACGGCCCCACAGGCCGTAGAGGACGCCGTCCTGGTTGACCCCGCCGTAGCGGCCGAACCCGATCCAATCTTCGAAGATACGGTTGTGCCAGTTCTCGTTGCCCAGCTCGATGATGATCTGGTCGAAGACCTGCGTCCACGGCGTGCCGTCCCCGCGCTGCAGATACCGCTTGTACGCCCAGGGCTTGGCCGCCGGCGTGTCCGCCCGCGGGTCGTACGGCGCCGCCAGATACTCGATCAGCATGAGCCATTCGTCTTCGGTGAAGTACGTGTTGATGTTCAGCCAGGGCCGCATCCGCGTGGCGGGCGAGTCCCCCGTCCTTTCCATGAAGAAGAGCGCCTCGGGCACGGTCGGGGGCGAACGGAACGTGTCGCCGAGCCTGGTCTCGTTCAGCACTGTGTCGCGGTGCCAGCCGAGTATGGACTTCATTGAGGTCTCGGTCATGCCGCACCAGGTGCGCAGGACGCCCTTCTCTCCGGCGGCCGGCTGGCTGGACACCAGTCCGTCCACCAGCGTTTGGTTCGGGATGAACTGGGCGTCGGCCTCCTCCGGCGTGTCGTAGCGGAGCAGGTGGCAGTTATCCATCCACAGCGTCCCCGGCCCTGTCATGCTGAAAGTGGGGCCGCTGGCCCCGCCCCTGTCCACGGGATAGCCGGGGCCGGTGAAGCGGAAGACGTGCTTCTCCCAGCGGCTTGAGACGGTGAACTCCGTCCTGACCTGCGGGTAGACGCCGCCCAGCGAAAAGCCGACCTTGCCGCCGTTGCCCAGGCCCTCCTGCCGCAGCCACACTGAGAGACGGTACTTCCTCCCCGGGTCCAGGTAGCCGTACCAGTCCGGCGGGTTGCTCTGAAATCCCCTGAACTTGGGCTGCCATATGGCGGCCCGGCCCTGGCCGACGTCCACGCGCAGGCACGATTCCCCGATGTCCTCCGCCTCCGGGATCAGCGCCGCCGTCGCCTCGTCGTGCGCGGCCAGCGAGAATCTGACCTCCGTGCCCGTGCCCGAGCCGTCAAGCATCCAGTACCAGGCCGCGGGCCTGGCGAGCAGAGAAGTGTCGAAATCAATCGTCCGCTTCTCGATGAACACGCCGTCGTCCTTCAGTATCCGCGGCCCGTCCTCGAGATAGACGCGGCCCGGTCCGTCCCCCTCCACGATCCACCCGCCGTCCGGGTGGTCGGGGGCGCCCCTGGCGATGACCTTCCGGGTGCCGACGAACTCGATGTGATCGGCCTTCGTCGTGTCAATGAACGTCGTCCCGCGCCAGTCCGGCTTCTCCGTCTGGGGCAGCGGGTTCCCGTCCCTGTCCACCGCCCGGTAGATGCGCACCGTCGCACCGGACAGCATGCCGGACCTCCATTGACCCCGCGGCGACGTGCCGCGTCCGTCCAGCTCGACCCAGTTCTCTTCGGCCGCGGTCACCATGTGGAATTTGCGGATGGACACGGGCTCGTTGCCGGAGGCCGTGACGAACCAGTGGGCGCCGCGCTTGCAGCCGTGCGTGTCGCCGAACCCCATGCAGCCCAGGGGCTTGACCCGCTCGCGGGGCACGATCACCGTGTCCGTGACGACGACCTGCGCCGGCGCGTTCGGGTCGCCCGTTGCGGCGGACGCCGTCGCGGGCCCGGCCAGGAGAATCCATCCAGCGGTCCAGATAAGCCCGAATCCCACTATTCTTCCGTTCACCTTCGCTCCCTTCTTCTTTGTCCGCGGGACGCCTCTGTGATCACCTCGGGGCCGGGCCGGTGCTCTGGCGGATCACGAGTTGGGCGGGGATGCACTCGCGATGCCCGGGCCGCACGGCCGGCTCGCCCTGCGCCTCCACGATCCGGACGGCCAGCTCTGCCGCCCGCCTGCCTATCGCTTCCAGCATGTGGCTGACCACGGTCATGGGCGGCCAGGCCACGCAGGCATAGATGTCGTCGAAGCCGACGACCGAGACGTCCCGGGGAATGCGCATGCCCAGGCCGCCCAGTGCGGCGTAGGCGCCAAACGCGATGCTTTCGTCGTAGCAGACGAGGGCGGTGAAATCCGCCCCGGCCCGCGCGCATTCGCTGACCGCCTCGCGCGCCAGCGATATCTGTCGGGTCAAGCTGGCCGGGTCCGCGTCGAAGACACGCTCGACGCCCAGCTCCCGGCCCTCGAGCCCCAGGCTCCCCACCGCCTCCCAGAAGGCCCGTGCGCGCCGCCCGACGGACGGATGGGGGGCGCCCGACGGGAAGACCCACAGCAGGCGCCGGTGCCCCAGGCCCGCCAGGTGCCCGACCGCCTCCGCGATGCCGTGGGCGTCGTCCAGGTCCACGACGGGCAGGTCCGTCTGCTCTGAAACGCTGGCCAGGATGACCGGCGCCTGGACGCCGTCGAGCGCTTCGGGCAGCCCGGAGCCGACGGCAAACCGGGGGACGATCAGGGCGTCAATACGCCGCTCCCGCAGGAACCGGAGCCCGACCTCGATGCCCCCCGACCCCGGCACCGCCCCGATGGTGACGAAGTGGTAACCCATGTGCCGCACGCCGGCCATGACGCCGTCAATCATCTGGAACCAGAAGGGCACGCCAGCTTCGGCGGCGCAATGCAGCACCATGCCGATGGCGTTGGCCCTTCCGGTCTGCAGGCTGCGGGCGAGGTAGTTGGGGCTGTACGCGAGCCTGCGGGCGGCAGCCCGGACGCGACGGATGCAATCGGGGGTGAACAGCCGGGCGGCCTGCGGGTCGTTGAGGATCTTGCTGACCGTGCCTATGCTGACGCCGGCCTTCCGGGCCACGTCCTTGAGCCGGGCCATGCGAGGAACTCCGAAGATGCGGGAGGAAGGGCGTCTTCCCGAGTTATGCAAACGTTTTCATAATCCTACCGTTTCGCCTTCCCCTTGTCAAGGCGAGTCACACCCGGGCCGCTTGCGTTCGCACTAACCCCACAAGAGGAGAGCGCACACCAGCAGGGATCCAAGCGCCACCATCGTGAGCCTCCTTTTACTGTGTGCGCCACTGGAGGGCCACCATCGAGAACGGGGGCAGTTGCATCGCCCGGCCGGAGGCGAAACCGCCTATCTCCTCCCGGCGCACGTCCACCTGCGGCTCGCCCGCGCCGGGCTCGTTCGTGGCCGTGATCTCATCCGCCGTCAGCCACCAGGCCGTCGCGGCGCCGCCGACAACCGCTCCCGGAAACACGAGCCTGACCGAACGGGCGTGCTGCGTGTCCAGGTTGAACAGCACCAGCCCGCGTCGCCCCCCCTCCTTGAAGGCGTAGCTCCACAGAACCGGGATGCCCGAGTAGGTCTGCTCGCGGCCCCGGTTATCCTCGAAGCGCCCGGTGGCGGAGAAGGTCGGATTCTGCCCGCTGTGGACCGTCTCGACCACGTCGCCGCCGATCACGTCGTTGGCGATCTCCGCGGCCAGGAACAGCGGCCGATACCGCTGGTCCTGCACGTTGATGCCCGGCACAAAGCCCCACAGGGGGATGCCGTAGAAGCCCTTCTGGTTCAGGTTGAACAGGCACTGCGTGCGGATGCCGCGCTCGCGCATCATCAGCAGCGAGTCATTGATGATGTTGAGCCCACCGCCGATGGACGTGATGATCTTGACCCGCGTCTCCATCGGCACCGCGCCCTCCTCGCCGGGCCGCGGGTTGGTAATGTGGAACTGGTGCTCGTAGATGGAGAGACCCTTGCCGGCCGCCTGCGTCAACTCGTAGTGCCGGCGCACGTTCCCGGCCGGCTCCAACACCCGACGGATCGTGTAAGCGAAGACCCAACGGAACAGGTCGTCGTCCGTCTTGAGGTGCTCGACGTGCTCCTGCCGCGTGCCGTTCATCAGGTACGGCGCGATGGCGACGCGGTCGGCGTTCGGCACGTCTTTCAGCACGCTCTGCGTCACATAGGTGCTGCCCGCCTGCGAGCCGGCGACGAAGACGATGTTCGGCCTGTAGTGCGGCGAACTCTTGCCCACGGCCATCATGTCCTTCCAGTGGTCCGGACCGTTGAACGAGCCGGTGGCATAGCCGCCCGGATTCCACGCCTCGTTGCCGAACTCGACGTAGATGTGCTCGAAGACCTCGGTCCAGGGCTGCGGGTGGCCGAGTTCCGCGCGCACCTTTCCGTAGCCGGCGTCTGCCGGCGCGCCGAGGTACTCCATCAGGATGTCGACCTCGTCCGGGTGCAGCGTGCCGGGCACGCAGTACCAGGGCTCGGCGCCCACGTACTCGCAGAGCACGTAGTAATCGTGCAGGTTGAACCGGTATTCGGACGCGTTGTTGCGCCCGTCCATCACCAGGTTGGCAAAGCTGCGCGTCCAGCCATACTGCTGCAGCCGCGGCCGCAGGTTGTTCTCCAGGTTGCTGCCGCCCATCTGGAGGTGGCGCAGGACGCCCGGCTTCAGCCGCTTGAGCAGGTCCACCAGGGGGTCGCGGAACGGCGTCGGGTTCCGGTGCTCCTCCTCCTTCCAGATGACGACGTCGTCCACCAGCACCTCGCCGTCGGAGGCGACCAGCCGGATCGTGACGTTCTTGCCCTCGCGGAGCCCCTCCACCTCGATGGCCAGGTCGTGCTGGCGCCATTCCGGGCCGACCTCGACGGGCACGTCGGGGACGTCCTCGACGGAGACGCGGAACTTCGGCCGCCCGGCCTTCGCCTTCGCCCAGAACTCGATGCGCCACGTTCCGGCCTGCTCGGCCTGGCTTGCCCACATCGGCACGAAGGTGTAGTGGGCCGGCGCCTCCGCCCCGCGCAGGTGCAGTGCGGCGCAGCCGAACGAGCCGGGCGGCACGTCGCCGACGGCGGCCGTGTTCCCCTCCGTGTTCCAGAACTCCCGGTTGCTGCTCTCTTTGATGCTGCCCTGGTCGAGGTTATCGTATTCGAGGAGGATGCCGTTCTTGTGGCTGTCGGATGGCGGCACCTGCTTGTCGAAGACGACGTAGGCCAGCTTCGGCTTCCGCTGGTCGCGCTCGTGCACGCGCCACTGGACCTCCTTGACGAGCCCGGTCGTGCCCTTCGCCGGCCCGCCGAGGATGGTGTACCTCACCCTGCCCTTCATGGCCTCCCACGCCTCCTCGGCCGGCGTGAACCAGAGCATCACGCCGTTCTCGTCCTGGACGGGTCCCCACGAGATCATCCTGTACATGATGCCCTCGAAGTTCTCCGCCGCGCGGACCTTGACGATCCCGCTGTCCCAGTAGTTGTCGCCGCAGGTGTTGATCCCCAGGCGCATGGTGTCCTCGACGAGGACGTTATCCGTGACCTCGACGGTCGTCACGTCGGGTATCGGCTCCTCCTTCACCGGCGCGCCCTCGACAGGCGCGGCACAACCGCTGCTCATCGCGAGCACCGACACGACAGCCAGCAGGAACAGCCCCCGGCCCGTCCACCGAAACCGTTTCTTCCCTCTGTTCATCGTCCCACCCCTCTCTTGTGCCGTTGCCTCAGTCTCCGCCCGCGCCGGGCGTCGGACCGACCTCGCCCGCCTCCAACATGCTCGCCAAGGCGGAGTCCTGCGCCTGGAGCGGCAGGTCAATGCGCGCCCGCCGCCGGCTGGACTCATAAATCGCAAAGACCACTTCCGTCGCGCGCAGGGCCTTCCGCGCGCTCAGCTCGGGCTCCTCGCCGCTCTCCAGGCAGTCCACCAGGTTCCTGAACACGCCCGGCATTGGGCTGCCTTCCTCGACCTCGGGCGGCTGCCACTGCGGCTCGTCGTAAACCACCGCCCGGCCGTAGGAACCGTCCCACGCCACCTCGATGAACCCGCTGCTGCCGATCAGGCGCACGCCGGTCCCGATTTCTTTGTCGTCCCCGACGTGGATCGTCGCCCGGACCCCGTTCTCGAACCGGAACATCCCGACCGCCATGAACTCGCACGGCGTGTTGAACCACGACCGGACCTGCCGGGCGTCAATCTGCCCGATGGCCCACTGCACCGGCCCGTCGCCGTTATACATGATCCCGAGGTCTATGCTGTGCGTGCCGCAGTCCAGCAGGTGGGCGGGGGCGAACAGGTCCATCCGCTCCAGCGTCCCGAAGCGGCCCTCGTCCAGCATCTCCTTCGCCTTCACGATGCCGGGCGTGAAGCGGCGCTGGTGATTGAAGGTCAGTTGCGTCCCGGCTTCCTGGAAGGCGGTCGCCAGCTCGACGGACTCGCCCCAGCTCGGCGCCACAGGCTTCTCGCAGTGGACGGCCTTCACGCTTGCCTGCGCGCACTCGACGCTCACCGGCCCGTGCAGCTCTGGCCAGAGGCAGACGCTCACGATGTCCGGCGATTCCCCCTCGAGCATCTTGCGGTAATCGGTGTAAACCGTTGCCGCGCCCAGCCCGTGCTCTTCGGCGAAGGCGCGCGCCTTGGGCTCGTCAACGTCAACAAGGGCGACGACCTCGCAGCGCGGCTCGGCCAGGTAGCCCTCCGCGTGGAGGCCCGCGATCCTCCCACAACCGATGATTGCGGCCCGGTAGTCTGCACTCATCAAGCCTGCTCCTCCATTGCGCGTGGCCCGGGGCCAGTCCTGTCAGCCCCGGCACCCGCCTGCGATTGGTCCCTGTACATCTGCCAGAAAAGGATCCACGGGTCGAGCAGAACGGTCCCGTCCTCGTCACGAATCATGAAGTCGAAATGGCTGTGGTCCACGACGCCCGAGTGCACGCCGGCGCCGACGGCGAACTGCTCGCCCTTCGGGATCGGCTCGTGCTCGGGGACGGTGAGCGCCGTCATGTGACGCGCCTCGATGATCCACTCCGAGCCGTCCGGCCAGCGATGGAAGCCGCGCCACCGGTTGTTGTTGTGGCCCATCGCCAGGCTGTTGAACAGGAAGTGGTCGTCCACGTCCAGCGGCGCCCAGAGAGGCGTGCCCTTCGGGTGATTGATGTCGAGACCCCCGTGCGCGGAGGCGCCGTGGTAGGCGCCCATCCAGCAGTCCTCCCCCCGGTAGCACTGCTCGATCTTCAGCCCGCCCTCGGGCAGCGGGCACCACGGGTGCAGCATCTCGGGGCAGATGCGCCTGCTCGCCTCCTGGAGCGCGAAGCGCGCGTCCTTGCCCGGGCGGCACTCGCCGTGGGTCTCGGTCAGGAAGCTGAAGATGTCGTCCACGGCGTCGAACCAGATCCGGAGCCCCTTGATCTCCCACGGCTCGTAGAAGCTCTTCTGCGTCGCCACCTCGCGCTCCAGTTCGTGGGGCTCGCCGTCCACGGTGATCCGGCACGAGAAGCGGTAGTTCGTGACGGCGCCCTCTTCCTCGACCATCAGGGTCTTGAGCGTCGTCTCGGTGATCTCCGCCGAGGTCTCGTCAAGCGTTATCCGCCTGACGCTCCCGTCGGAGAGGCAGAATTCCAACGTCTCTCCCAGGTTCAGCTCGACGGCGACCAGAGTGTCCCTGGCCGCCTTGCGCAGCACCTTGCCCGCCATACGCCTCCTCCTGCCAAGTGGACCCGCCACTGCACACGCCAACGCGCCATTCTACCGCCTTTCCGGCGGCGTTGCCCGTGCCCGGCCGGCGGCACAGACGGGGCCACCTCACGTCGCGGCCAGCACCTCCCCCAGAGCCGCGAGTACCAGGACGACGTTCCGCCGGGTGGCGCTGTGCCCCATCAGGCCGATGCGCCATGCCTTGCCCTTGAAAGCCCCCAGCCCGCTGCCTATCTCGATGCCGTAGTCCCGCAGGAGCCTCGCCCTGGCCGGCGCGTCCTCAACCCCTTCCGGTATGGAGACGGCATTCAGCATGGGCAGGTGATGGCCCTCTTGGCTGACGTACCGGAGGCCGAGTTCCTCCAGGCCGCCGCGCAGGAGCTGGTGCATCTCGTGGTGCCGCTGCCAGCGGGCCTCCAGGCCCTCTTCGAGCACCAGCCGCAGGGCCTCGTGCAGGCCGTACAGCATGTTAATGGGGGCCGTGTGATGGTAAACGCGCTCGCTGCCCCAGTATTTGCGCACCATCGTCAGGTCGAGATACCAGCTCTGCACCTTGGACTCGCGCGCTTCGAGCCGCGCGATGGCGTGGTCTGAGAGCGTGACGGGCGCGAGGCCCGGCGGGCAGGAGAGGCACTTCTGCGTGCCGCTGTAAGCCGCGTCTATGCCCCACTCGTCCACCTCGACGGGCATCCCGCCCAAGCTGGTCACGCAGTCCACGAGCAGCAGCGCGCCGCGCTCGTGGGCCGCTTCGCCAAGTGCGTCAACGGGCTGACGCACGCCGGTCGAGGTCTCCGCGTGGACGACCGCCACGACCTGCGGCCGGACGCGGTCCAGCGCGGCGACGATCTCTTCCTGCTCGAACGCCTCGCCCCACGGCCTGTCAATCCTGTGCACGTCCGCCCCGCAGCGTCCGGCCACGTCCACCATCCGCTCCCCGAAGACACCGTTGACACAAACGAGCACGCGGTCGCCCGACTCCAGCAGGTTCACGAAGATCGTCTCCATGCCGGCCGATCCGGTCCCGCTCATCGGCAGGGTCAGCGAGTTGCGCGTCCTGAACACCAGGCGCAGCGCCGCGCACAGGTCGTCCATGATCCGCATGAACGCCGGGTCCATGTGGCCGAGCGTCGGCCGCGCCATGGCGGCGAGCACGCCGGGCGGCACGTTGCTCGGCCCCGGCCCCATCAGGATCCGTTCCGGCGTCTGCATCGTTTCACCCACAGCCATCCCTCGCTCCCTTGAC
This sequence comes from uncultured candidatus Brocadiaceae bacterium, assembly GCA_964592385.1. Classification (GTDB taxonomy): domain Bacteria; phylum Planctomycetota; class Brocadiia; order SM23-32; family SM23-32; genus CAZQEQ01. Next base: position 65,427 of record CAZQEQ010000001.1, read on the forward strand.
AGTTCTCCGACGCCCGACCCTCCGGCCCGGGACCATCCCGGACTCCGCAGGACCGGTTCTGCGCGGCGCGTCGCGCCCTCTCCGGCGCCGGGCGGCCGTCAGCCGCAAAGCTGCTCCGCCAGCCGGCAGGCGTTGACGAAGCTCCCGATCGACGCGACCCCCTTCCACGCGATGTCGAAGGCGGTCCCGTGGTCAACCGACGTTCGCACGATGGGCAGGCCGAGCGTGACGTTGACCGACTCCTCGAACGCGATGGCCTTCATCGCAACGTGGCCCTGGTCGTGATACATGCAGACGACGGCGCCGAACTCCCCCGCCAGCGCCCGCTTGAAGACCGTGTCCGGCGGCAGCGGGCCGACGGCATCAATCCCCTCGGCGTGGGCCCTCTCGACGGCCGGCGCGATGCACTCGATCTCCTCCCGGCCGAAGGCGCCGCCCTCGCCGGCGTGCGGGTTCAGCCCCATGACGGCTATCCGCCGGGCACGTCCGAGCTTCGCCGCCGCCCAGTCCGTAAGGGCGATGACGCGGTGCACGCGCTGGCCGGTGACCGCGTCTATCGCCTCGCGCAGGGAGACGTGCGTCGAGACGTGCGAGGCCAGCAGGTCGGGCGAGGCAAGCATCATGACCGGCCCAGGTGCGCCGCAGAGGCCCGCGATGAACTCCGTGTGCCCCGTGAAGTCCGGCAGGGAGAGGCGGGTCGCCTCCTTGTTCATGGGCAGCGTCACGACGGCCCGCAGGTCGCCGGCCAGCGCGCGGCGGGTCGCGAACTCGACATAGGCCAGCGCGGCCCGGCCGGACTCCTCCGACATCTGGCCGATCCGCAGGTTGCCCTCAGCCAGGAGCGCCATGTCGTGAACGCACAACTCGCCCGGCGCGCCCTCGCCCAACTCGGCGACCTTGCGCAGGCGTACGCCGAGGCCCAGGGCCTCGTTGCACCGCTCCAGGACCGCCAGGTCGCCGATCACGACGGCGTCCCCCGGCATCCGCCCCCGGGCGAAGGCCGTGAGCGCGATCTCCGGCCCGACGCCGCTCGCGTCCCCCATCGTCACACCGATACCGTTGGTCACGTCTCCTCCCCCGCACTGATCCCGCGAAGCCGAAGCACCAGGTCTTCCGGCCCGAAGCCGCCGCACTTGGTGATGAAACCCACTTCGCGCCCGTCCAGGGACAGCGAGCACTCGATAACGCCGGGCCACAACCGCCGCCGCGGCCGGAAGGACGTCCGGCCGAGCGCCCGGAGCACGGAGATCGCCGTCTCGCCGCCGAAGACGGCCAGCGCACCCAGCGCCCCGGACCGCCGCACCACGCCCGCCGCCAGCGCGCCCAGCGCAGCGGCGACGGCCCGGGGCGGGCCGTCAACATACCGCTCGTCCTCGCCGGGCCCGGTCACGGTGCATAGGAGCACGTCCCGGCCCGCCCGGAGGGCCTCGGCCGCCTCCTCCACCACGCCCGGCGCCGGCGCACCGGGCCCCGCGCCAGCAGAGACTGCCTCAGGCTCCAGCCGGAACGCCTCGACGTCCGACTCGATGCCCCGTCGGACCTGCTCCAGCGCCGTCTCATGGAGGCTGCCGTTGACGAACAGCAGCGGCCCTCTGAGCCCCGCCGTCGGGGCCGGCTCCCTGCCGCCGCCCAGCCGGCGCGCGACGCACTCGGCGAACCCGGCCGCGCCCGCGCAGCAGCTGAGCAGGCCGCGCTCCTGGAGGCCGGCGGCGATCCGGTCCAGGTCGTCTTCGCTCTCCGCGTCGAAGGCCCAGATGCGCAGATCTTCCCCGCCCGCCTCCGGCATGCGCCCGGGCGCGACGACCACGGTCTCAACGGCGGATTGCCGCGCCACGATCTCCGCTATCGAACCGGAGTCGATCGGGCTGAGCGGATCGTGGGCGAGGGACGTCCGCTCCAGCGGCTCGCCGTGGACAAACTGGCAGCCGCCGCGCGTGGTGCGCCCGGCGGCGGGGTAGGCGGGGATGAAGGGCAGCACCCTCGCGCCGGTCGCCCTCATCATCGCCGCCAGTTCCGCGCCGACGTTGCCGCGCAGCGTGGAGTCCGCCTTCTTGTAGAATCGCTGCACGCCCGCCTGCCGCGCGCGCCGGCAGGCATACTCGACTCGGCGGGCGGCTTCCTCGGGCGAGACGTGGCGGCTCTCCGTGTCAACCACGCGGACCCGCGCCGCGTCGTCGGTCGGTTCCGGGTCTATCGAGACGACCGTCGGCAGGCCCGCGCCGGCGAACTGGGCGCCGGTCTCGCTCGCCCCGGTCAGATCGTCCGCTATGACAAGCAGGTCAACCACGTTCAGTGTGCGCCCTCAGAGCATGAGCCAGCACCACCCAGTATTCCGCAACTGCCCGCCGCGCGCAAGAGCCACGCCGGGCCGCCGCCTTGGACGCCCGGCGTTCCCATGCTATCATAGCGGCCGGCCGATACCAGGAGGAGAACAGTGGACTATGTCAGCTTCGGGCGGTGCGGGCTCAAGGTCTCGCGCCTCTGCATGGGGACGATGACGTTCGGCGACCAGGCCGATGAATCCGAGTCGGCGCGCATGGTCGCGTGCGCGCTGGAGAGCGGGATCAATTTCTTCGACACGGCCGACATCTACAACACCGGCGCCTCGGAGGAGGTCCTCGGGCGCGCGCTCAAAGGCCGGCGCGACGAGGTCGTCGTGGCGACCAAGGTGTTTAGCCCCATGGGGCCGGACCCGAACGACCGCGGTCTGTCCCGCCGCCACATCCTGAGGGCGGCCGAGGACAGCCTGCGCCGGCTCGGCATGGACCACGTGGACCTCTACCAGCTCCACCAACCCGACTACTCGACCCCGCTGGAGGAGAGCCTGTCCGCACTGGATCAACTGGTCCGCGAGGGCAAGACGCGCTACGTGGGCGTCTCCAACTACGCCGCGTGGCAGATATGCCGCGCCATGTCCGTCTGCGACCGCCGGAACTGGGCGCCGATCGTCAGCGTGCAGCCGATGTACAACCTGCTGGCGCGCGGCATCGAGCAGGAACTGCTCCCCTTCTGCGGCGAGATGGGGCTTGCCACGATGGCCTACAACCCGCTGGCAGGCGGCCTGCTGACGGGCAAGCACCCGAAGGGGAAACCGCCCGCCGAGGGGACGCGCTTCGCCCTGAAGGAGATGTACCGCGACCGTTACTGGCACCCTCGCCTCTTCGACGCCGCCGAGGCGCTCCGCTCGATTGCGGAGCAGGCCGGGCTCTCCATGATTGAACTCGCGCTCCGCTGGCTGCTCGCGCGCGAAGGGGTGACGTGCGTCATACTGGGCGCCAGCTCGCTGGCCCAGCTCGATGAGGACCTCGCCGCGTGCGCGGGTGAACTGCCCGCGGACGTGGTCGCGGCCTGTGACGACGTGTGGGAGGACCTGCGCGGCCCGATCCCGTTCTACAACCGTTGACCCGACGCGGCGCGGGGCCCTGTTGCCGTCGCGCAGCGGCAGGAGGCAGGCATGGCACGAGAACAGACTCGGGTGCTGCGCGCACTGTGGGCCGTGGCCGGCGCGCTGCTGCTCGTCTGCGGCCCGCAGGCAGCGGCGGCGGAGACGGCCCCTGACCCCGCGCAGGAGGAGGCGGCGCGCATCCTCGCCGAGTGCGGCGTCCGGGGCGGGCTCGTCGTACACGTCGGCTGCGGCGCCCCGGGCCGGGCCGAGTTAACAGCCGCGCTCAGGGCGGGCCCGGCCTACGTCGTGCAGGGCCTCGACCGGGAGCCCGCGGACGTCGAGCGGGCCCGGCAACACGTCCGCTCCCTCGGGCTCTACGGCCCGGTGTCCGTGAACCGTTGGGACGGCCTGCGCCTGCCCTACGTGGACAACCTGGTCAACCTCATCGTCGCAGAGGAGGCGGCGCAGGTGCCCGCGCGGGAGATGCTGCGGGTTCTCGCTCCCGATGGTGTCGCCTGCGTCATGCAGGCGGACGGGCACATGACGATCGTCAAGCCGCGGCCGACTGGCATCGACGAATGGACGCACTACCTGCACGACGCCGGTGGGAACGCCGTGGCCCGCGACCGGTTGGTCGGGCCGCCCGCGCGGTTCCAGTGGGTCGCCGGGCCGAGATGGGCCAGACACCACGAGCACGTGAGCAGCACGAGCGCGCTGGTCTCGGCCGGGGGGCGCGTCTTCTGCGTCATGGACGAAGGGCCGCGCGAATCGGTCATGCTGCCGGCCAGATGGCGGCTCGTCGCCCGTGACGCCTTCAACGGCGTGCTCCTGTGGAAGCGCCCGATTGACGATTGGGTGTCCCAACAGTGGCCGCTGAAGAGCGGCCCGGCGCAACTCCCCCGCAGGCTGGTCGCCAGCGGCGACCTGCTCTACGTAACGCCCGGGCTCGACGCCCCGCTCGCCGCCCTGGACGCGGCCACGGGCCGGACGCTCCTCACCTACGAGGGCACGGACGGAACCGAGGAGATGATCCTCCACGACGGGGTCCTGTTCCTGCTCGTCTGCGCGGACGCAAGGGAGCACGACTTCCTGAGGGGCTACCGCCGCAGTCCGGACAGCGCCCGATACAACGCGGAACTCGGACGCTCCTACAGTTGGAAATGGGAGTTCCCGCAGAGGACGATCATGGCGCTCAGCGCAGACGACGGCGAGACGCTCTGGCAGAGGGCGGACGAGGTCGCTCCGCTCACGCTCGCCGCCGACGGCCAGCGCGTGTTCTACCACGACGGGCAGAAGGTAGTTTGTCTGGACCGCGGGACCGGCGAGCCGCTCTGGACCTCGGAGCCGGTCGAGGTCGCCGAGATACCGCCCTACTTCGCGCCGACGCTCGTGGTCTGCGACGACATAGTCCTGGTCACGGGCGGCAAGAGGGCCCTGACGGCCCTGTCGGCCCGGGACGGGCGGACGCTCTGGACGTCCGATTACCCGAAGGTCGGGCACGTCTGCCCGGAAGACCTGTTCGTCATCCGGGGCGTGGTCTGGGCGGGGGAGAAGTCCACCCACAGGCCGCCGACTTACGCCGGCCGCGACATCTTGACAGGGGCCGTGCAGCGCGAGTTCTCCCCCGATGCGTCCAACTTCTGGTTCCACCGCTGCTACCGGTCCAAGGCCACCGAGCGCTACATAATGCCCTCGAACACGGGCGTCGAGTTCGTGGACCTGGAGTCCGAGCACTGGACGATGAACAACTGGGTGCGCGGCGCGTGCGCGTACGGCGTCATGCCGGCCAACGGGCTGCTCTATGCGCCGCCCCATCCCTGCGCGTGCTACATGGAGTCGATGCTCACCGGCTTCTGCGCCCTTGCATCCGCGGACGGGTCAACGGAGCCGCACACCGCGGGCGGCGCGCGGCTTGTCCCCGGCCCAGCGTACGGCCAGGAACCCGAGTCGCCGCCCGGCGCCGGCGCCGCCGATGAGTGGCCGACCTATCGCCACGACGCAACTCGCAGCGGCGCCACCGCGTCCTCCGTGCCCATAACCGTCAGCCCCGCCTGGCAGGCCGAGCCGGGCGGCACGCCGAGCGCGCCGGTCGTCGCCGAAGGCAAGCTCTTCGTCGCCTCCGTGGACACGCACACCGTCCACGCCTTCGACGCCGTCGCCGGTGAACCCGCCTGGAGCTACACGGCAGGCGGCCGCGTGGACTCGCCACCCACCATCTGGCGCGGACGCGCGATCTTCGGCTCGGCGGACGGGTGGGTCTACTGCCTTCGGGCGTCGGACGGCGCGCTTATCTGGCGCCATCGCGCCGCGCCGCAGGAGCGCCTGATGATGGCCTGCGGGCAGCCCGAATCCGTCTGGCCCGTCCACGGTAGCGTGCTCGTCCACGAGGGCGTCGTTTACTGCGTCGCCGGCCGGTCGGCGTTCCTGGACGGAGGCATGCGCCTGCTGCGCATCGAGGCAGCATCCGGCCTGCCGCTCTCCGAGACCCTCCTGGACGACTGCTGCCCCGGCACCAGCCTGCCCATCCAATCCAGGCTCAGCGGCCAGAACATGGCGGTCGCCCTGCCCGACGTGCTCTCCTGCGACGGCAGGAACGTCTACATGCGCTCGCAGCCGTTCGACCTCCAGGGCGTTCCCATCGAGGTGAGCCCCGCCACCGACGCCACCCGACAGGCGGGCGAAGGCGTTCACCTGTTCTGCCCGGCCGGGTTCCTCGACGACTCGTACTTCCACCGCTCCTACTGGATGTTCGGCAGCGTCTTCAAGTCCGGCAACGCCGGATGGTACAGGGCGGCGCGCTACGCCCCGAGCGGCCGCCTGCTCGTGTTCGACGGCGACTGCGTTTACGGCTATGGCCGCAAGCCGCACTATTACATGTGGCGGTCGGAGCTCGACCACCACCTGTTCTGCGCCGGCAAGCTGGCCAGCGAAGACAGAATCCGGCACGTGCATCAAAGGGTGGACAGCCCGAACGTGGCCTACAACGTCAGTCGTGACCGCGCCCTGATGGAAGCCAGGTCCGTCTTTGACGTATCCGCCGTCGATTTCAGGTGGTCCCGCGACGCCCTGCCGCTGCACGTGCGCGCCGTGACGCTGGCTGGGGGCACGCTGTTCATCGCCGGGCCGCCGCTGCTCATAACGGACCTGGAAGCGGCGCGCTCGCCCGACAATGACGAACTCCACGCCAGACTGACCGAGCAGGCGGCCGCGCTCGAAGCAGAGAGCGGCGGGCTGCTTCAGGCGGTCTCCGCATGGGAGGGCACGCGCCTGGCGCAGGTCGAACTCGACGCGCCGCCCGTCTGGGACGGCATGGCCGCCGCTTACGGCAGGCTCTACGCGGCGACGACCGACGGTCGCGTGGTCTGCTTCGCCGCGCGACAATAACTGAGGAACCCGCAGAGGCAGAAACCGGCGGCATCGCGCAGCAGCCGCCACCCGCAAGGAGAACCAGCAATGCGCATCCTTATCACCGGGGCCGACCGCTCCCTCGGCCGGCACGCCGCCCGGCACCTCGGACGGGAGCACGCCATCCGCCTCACGGGCGCCGCGCCCGCCGACGACCTGGGCGACGATTACCGCCCGGCTGACCTCACCTCGCCCGAGCAAGTCGCCGCGCTCGTCGAGGGCATGGACGCCGTCCTGCACCTGGCCGAGTTCGACCCCGAGCCGCCCGACGGCCCCGACGCGGAGCAGGAAACGCTGCGCCGCGCCACGCTCGGCACCTACGTCCTCTGCCAGGCCGCCCGGCAGGCCGGCGTCGGGCGCATCGTCGTCGCGGGCACGCTCTCGGTCTTCGACGCCTACCCGGACTCCTATCTCATCGACGAGCAGTGGAGGCCCCGCCCCGCCCCCGACGCCGCCCACCTCGCCCCCTACCTCTGCGAGGTCGTCGCGCGGGAGTTCGCACGCGAAGGCCCGGTCACAGGCGTCTGCCTGCGGTTCGCACCCATCGGCGACGACCCGGAGGCGAACACCCGCCTCGCCGACGCCCTCGGCGCCATTGACCGCGCGCTGCAACTGGAGCTCGGCCCGCCGGGCTACCGGTGGCACGTCTTCCACGTCGCCTCGTCGCCGCGCTACATCATGCGCAACGCGCGCCTGGTCCTCGGGTTCGAGCCGGGAGACACGCAACCATGCCCGCAGTAGAACAGGGAACCGTCTGCGTCTTCGGCGCGGGCGGGCCGGTCGGCGCCGTCCTGGCGCCGATCCTCGCCCCGCACTACACGCTGCGCCTGACCGACGTCGCGCCCGTGGACGAAGTGCTCCAGCGCGAGGGCTCGCCCATCTGGCCCAAGTGGCACGAGCCGCCTGAGCCGCCCCACGAATGGCGCACCGTGGACGTCACCGACTACGACCAGGTCCGCCACGCGCTCGAGGGCTGCGACGCCACCGTCAGCCTCGCCGTCAACCGCAGCGACCCGCACAAGGCATTCGGCATCAACGTCGTCGGCGCCTACAACATCATGAAGGCCGCCGTCGCGGCCGGCGTCGGGCGCGTCGTCCACACCGGCGTCGAGTCGCGCGCGCTCGAATACGAGGGCGACTACCGCTACGAGTTCGACGTCCCCGACGACGCGCCCATCCGTCCCGGCACCATGCTCTACCCGCACACCAAGCACGTCGCCCTCCAGGTCGTGGACGCCTTCGCCGAGCGCGCCGGCCTGGACGTCATCACGCTCGTGCTCTCGCGCCTGCGGCCCGCCGACCGCTACGACGGCCGCGACGACGACGTGCTCCAGTCCTACTCGGTCGCGTGGGACGACCTCGGCCCGGCCTATCTCTGCGCGCTCCGGGCGCCCGAGATGCCGCATCCGAACGAACGGATCTGCATCTGCGCGGACCTGCCGGTGGGGAAGTACTCCCCCGCCAAGGCCGAGCGGCTCCTCGGCTGGAAGCCCCGGCACGCCTTCGAGCGGTTCCACACGCGCAACGCCGGCCCGGACGCCTGATCCTGAGCTCCACATCCCGCCGGGCCTTGCCTTGCCAGGAGAGCGTGCGTGCAGTCCGCAGCACCCAACTCAGTCAGGATGTCCACACGGACATGCCAAACGAGCACGATTCCGCGAGACGCTTTCTCGCTATGTCAAAGAGCAGTTTTGTTTTGTCAGGAAACAATTTGCGCCGGACAAAACGGACATCCCGCGCCGGGAACGGGCGGGAGAAACCACAACGACCACGACGAGCACCACGAGAATCACGAAGACAAGAGGCACGAGGTTTCGAGGAAGCAAAGGGGTCTGATCCCGCGTTGCCCGGCTTCGCCTCAATCCTCATGCCTCACGCCTCCGGCGAGTTTCTCGTTGCTGGTTGCTTGTTTCTTGTTGTCCGCCGTTCCATCGTGTGTCGTTGCTGTTGACATTTGTCGTCGTCTTTACTTCATACTTCAGCCCCGCCGTACGGCGGGCAAGCGTCTGCCTTCTTCTTTGGTCCTTGATCCTTGGTCCTTGATACTTCCGGCGCAAAACGATTGTAGTCGTTTTGCGCCGGCCGTGTGTCCGATCCGTCCCCTACTGACCGATAGAAAAGCGGATTCTTAGCGCAGGGGACGCGGAAAACCGCAGAGACGGCAACGCCTAACAGCGCACAGATGCTGTGCGAGGAGACGGCCCCTTGCTCGCACGAAGAAAGGCCTTGACAACGCCGCGCTCATGTGCCCACAATTGTTTAGGTATCAGCAAGGTAAGTATCGGTCCCTGCTTGCTTCGCGACACGGGTTTTCTTCTGTGTCCCCGAACGGGCAGGACCGGGAGTGCGCATATGCAGTCACAGATGTTCGGCGGCCCGTGGACGGAGGACAAGCTGGACGTCTTGCAGGGGTACCTGAACGCCTATACGAAAGCACTGAAGAACATGCCATTCGAGTTGGTTTACATAGACGCTTTTGCCGGCACAGGTTACAGAGAGGAGAAAGCTCATGGCCCCACTGGGAAGTCACTCTTCCCCGAGTTGACCGCGGGAGAGACTCAGGCTTTCCTGGCAGGTTCGGCTCGCAGGTCACTCATGATCGAGCGACCATTTGACCGTTACGTCTTCGTTGACAAGTCTCCCGCGAAGGCCGAGTTGCTCGAAGGTCTGCGGAGCGAATGGCCCGCGCTTGCGAGCCGCATCGAGGTGCTCCCCGAGGACTGCAATACGTATCTGCAACGCGTCTGCAAGCACGGAGACTGGAGGGGCAGCAGAGCCGTGCTGTTCCTGGATCCATTTGGGATGCAGGTAGAATGGGATACGATGGAAGCTGTGGCATCGACGCACGTCTTCGACGTGTGGATCCTCTTCCCCGTCAGTGCTGTGAACCGATTGCTGCGAAAGGATGCGAATATCTCCGCCGCCTGGAGAAACCGTTTGACAAAGCTCTTTGGGACCACCGCATGGTACAAAGAGCTCTACAGAGCGGACCATACCAGGCCCCTATTTGGTGGACGAAGCCAGCGCCGTACGAAGGTGCGCAGACTGCGGGACATCTGGCAGTACTACTACGACCGGCTTGCAGCCACGTTCAGCCGCGTCACAGACAGCCCCAAGTGGCTGCGGAACACGAAAAACACCCCTCTGTTCGTGTTCTGCTTTGGCGTGTCCAATCCTTCGTTGAAAGCTCAGGAGCTAGCCCTTAGAATCGCCGACTACTTGCTAAAGGATTGAACGATGGCCCAGGAATCTAGCATTGAGTGGACAGACTCCACCTGGAACCCGGTTACGGGCTGCACGAAGATCAGCCCGGGCTGCGCGAACTGCTACGCCGAGCGGATGGCAAGACGCTTGCAGGCAATGGGCCAGCCCAACTACACAAACGGCTTCCGAGTGACGACTCATCCACATATGTTGGAGAAGCCGCTGGAATGGCGCCAGAGCCAGACGATCTTCGTGAACTCCATGAGCGACCTCTTCCACAAAGACGTGCCGGAAGACTTTATCCGCCGCACATTCGACATCATGGTCAGGGCTGATTGGCACCTGTTCCAGGTGCTCACGAAACGCTCAAGGCGGTTGGCCGCGATGGCCGCGTCCCTGCCGTGGCCAGAGAACATCTGGGCCGGCGTAAGCGTGGAGAACGAGGACTACGTATCGCGGATGCACCATTTGCGCGAGCTGCCTGCTGCCGTTCGCTTCGTCTCCTTCGAGCCCCTGATCGGGCCGCTCACCGAACCCCACCTTGACGGCATAGATTGGGTGATAGTGGGAGGCGAATCGGGACCGGGCGCCCGGCCCATGGAACGCGGATGGGTCGTCGCCATCCGCGACGCGTGCCTGGAGGAGGGTGTCCCGTTCTTCTTCAAGCAATGGGGCGGCGTGCGCCGCAAGGAGGCCGGCCGCCTGCTGGACGGCAGGACTTGGGACGAGATGCCGGCCCTGTGCACAGTATAGTGGTGATGCGCCGGCGGCCCCCGGCCCGTCATATCGGGTCTATCCGACCATGCCTTCTTCCGTCTCCGCCGTTCTCCCCGGTCTCGGCGTTCTCGGCGCTGATGCTGTTAGCGGCTGCTAAGTTGGGAGCGGAGGAGGGCTTCGAGCTGGTCGAGCGTCCGCGCGAAGCGCGCGCGGCCGCTCTCCGGGTCGGCCAGGCGGGGGTCCTCTTCCTCGCAGACACGGTGCGTGGCGCTGCGGCCCCGGAACGAGGCGTCGTCCACGACGGCCCAGTCCAGGTTCTCCAGCGGCTCGGGCCGCGGCGGGAGCCTACCCAGGTCCACGTCGTCGGGGAAGTGGGCCATGAGCGTCTCGGTCTCCTCGAGTGTCGCGTGGCCCGAGCCGGAGTCGGGGTAGTTCTCGACGGGCGCGACGAGCAGGACGCGCGCGCGCCCCTCGCCGCCGTATTCGGTGCAGAGCCGGCGGATGACGGCGAGGTGGTTCTCGCCGCCGTGCCCGTTGACGATGACGATGGTCCTGAAGCCCCAGTTGCCGATGAGCAGGTCGAGCCAGTGCCGCAGGACGAGGGCGAAGACCTCCTCGCGGAAGTAGAGGCTCGGGAGCGCGACCGAGGGGAAGTCCATCCCGACGACGTATTCGTCGCCGCCGAAGCCGATGTTGCGGAGCATCTCGGGGCTGCGCTCGCGTTCGGTGCCGGCGTAGAGCGTGGGGCAGACGACGCCGCCGAGCCGGAGGGCGAGTTCGGCGGCGGCCAGCTCGGCGCGCAGCGGGTCCACGCCGAAGGGCAGGTGCGGCCCGTGCCACTCCAGCGGGCCGACGGGCAGGAAGACCACCGGCGTCTCGGCCCTGCGGGCGAGTATCTCGTCCGGCCGCATGTGGTGAACGTGGACGCGCTCCGGCGCGTCACCGGACGGCTGCTCCAGGTCCATCGTTCCCCCTCCGTCAGGGTCAGAGTCGGGGCAGGCCGATGCGCAGGGGACGTTCGCTCAATGTGAAGTCCTCCAGGGACGTGCGCAACCGGGAACCCCGTGTTCCCGACCCCCGGCGAGACGCCGGGGGCTACCTCTAACAGCCTATTGAAGAACTGGGCTCGGCCGCGCCGCCGCCAGATGCGAGCAGGTCAAGGCGCGAGGCCGCTGGCGTGCCCGCTGCGGCACGTCGAGGCCGAGCCCAGTTCTTCAACAGGCTGCTAAGGGCAGGCGCCTGCCCTACTCCCGCCAGTCGGTGGCTTCCCAGACCCGCACGGTCCCGTCGCCGCTTCCCGACGCGACGAGCCGGCCGTCGGGCGAGAAGGCGACGGACCATATCCAGACGCCGTGTTCGGAGAGCGAGAGCACTTCCTGGGCGGTGTCAACGGCCCAGATGCGGGCGACGGCGTCGTCGCCGCCCGAGACGAGCCTGAGCGCGTCGGGCGAGAAGGCGACGGACTTGACGAAGTTGGTGTGGCCTTTGAGCGTGGCGACGCACTGGGCGGTCTCGGTATCCCAGAGCTTGACGACATTATCGTCGCCGGCCGACGCTATCAGCCGGCCGTCCGGCGAATAGGTCACGGCGCGCACCCAGCCGTCGTGGCCGCTGAGGACGTGGAGTTCCTCGCTCGTCTGGACGTCCCAGACGCGGACGGTCTTGTCCCGCCCGCAGGAAGCGAGCCGCCGGCCGTCAGGCGAGAAGGCGACGCACTGAACGGGGGCGGTATGGCCCTCTAGGAAGCCCATCGGCGTGGCGGACGCGACGTCCCACGTCCTGACGTGGTTGTCCCACGAGCCGGAGGCGATCAGGCTGCCGTCGGGGGAGAACTCAACCGAGCGAACGGGCTCCAGGTGCCCTTCGAGCACGTCAATCGCCTCGCCCGAGGCGGCGTCCCATATCGTGACCGTTCCGTCCCAGTTGCCCGACCCGACGAGCGTATCGTCCGGGGAGAAGTCGACGGAGGTGACCGTCTCCTGCCCGGCGCCGAACGCGGCCGTCTCGGTCGCGTCCTCCAGGTTCCATATCTTGATGGTGCCGTCCTGGCTGCCAGAGACCAGTTGCACGCCGTCCGACGCGAAGCCGATGGACGTGACGGCGCCCTTGTGCCCGGCCAGGACGAGCGTCTCCGGCCTGGAGTGCTGCACGTCCCACAGCCTGGCCGTCCCGTCCATGCTGGCGGAGGCCACGAGCACGCCGTCGGGCGAGACGGCAACGTCGAACACGGCGCCGGAGTGTCCCCTGAAGAGGCGCGTCTCTTTGAGCTGCGCCAGGTCCCACTGCCTGATGGTGCTGTCGTCCCCGCAGGAGACGAGCCACATCCCGGTCGAGTCGTAGGCTGCGGCATACACGGCGCCCGAATGCCCGGTCAGGGTCCCCAGCAGCCTTCCCGACGGGACGGCCCAGAGGCGCACCATCGCGTCCCAGCTTGTCGAAGCCATCTGGTCGCCGGCGGGCGAGAACGCTACGCAGTTGACGCCGTCGGTGTGAGCGTTGACCTCGACAATGGGGACGCCCGTCTCCAGGTCCAAAAGGCCCACTGTGCCGGTCTGGCCCAGCTCCCCGATCCCCCAGGCCAGGCACCGCCCGTCCGGCGAGAAAGCGACGGCCCCGACCGGGCCGGCGTGACCTGTCGATTGGAGTACCTCGGTGCCGCCTTCCACGTCCCACGTGCGGAGCGTGCAGTCATTCCCCCCGGTGGCAATGGTCCGGCCGTCGGGCGAGAAGGCAACGCAGAGCACGGCGTCGTCGTGCAGCAGCGGATCGGCTGCCTGCTTCCCGGTTGCTGCGTCCCACAGCTTCACGGCGCCGTCCTCGCCGGCGGACGCCAGAAGCGCACCGTCCGGCGAAAAGGCCAGGGACGTGACCGGCCCCTCGTGGGCCGTGAGGGTCTCCTTCGAGCGGACTGAATCGGGGGACCAGATCTCGATGGTCCCGGCGGCGTCGCCCGAAGCGATCCACTGGCCGTCGGGCGAGAAGGCGATGGCCTGCACCTGAGCGGCGTGACGCGGGAAGGTGGCCAGCGCCATGTGGCAGAGGTAGTTCAGACGGCCCCACTCCCAGTGGCGGAGCCTGCGCGTGCAGTCGTCGAGGAGTTCCGCCGCCGTGTCGAACCGCAGGTCTTCGATCTTCTTGGCGGCCAGGCCGACGCTGGTGAAGTAGCTCTGCCTGAGCGTTTCGTTGCGCTCGGCCCTGATCCAGAAGAACCCGACGGTCAGCGACCCGATCAGCAGCCCTGCCAGGGCCAGGGCCGAGTTCCTGAGCCTGCGCATGTGTTTGCGACGTCTGAGCCGCTCGGACTTCGCGGCCAGTATCCTCTGCCTGAGGGCGTCATGCTCGCCGACACCCTCATCCAGCAGGGAGAGCGCGAGGTCGAAATCGCCCTTCTCGTAAGCGTTCTCGGCGTACTCCGCCTTTGTCAGTTGCAGTGCGTCGCGGGCTTCGTCGTTCTCCTCCCAGAGTGTGAGCGCCGCTTCGAAACCGAACATGGCGCGCGCAAAGCTGTCGTAGTCCTGCTGGGCGCGCGCGGCGTCCAGGAACTCGCGGCTCTCCTCCACGAGCTTCATGCTCTGGGCGTGTTCCCTGTAGCCGCGAATGGCCTCCTGGAACTCGCCGACGCTCTGGTGCCGGTCTTCGGTCCGCGCGCTCATGGCCTTCAGGGCAATGTCCACCAGTTCGCCCTTCTTGTCCGTGGGCCGTATCTCGTTCCTGGCGGCCGCCATGATGCACTGGAAGGGGGAGTCTGCCGTGTGGGGGGTAAGGCCGGTGACGATCCGGTACAGTATTCCGCCCAGCAGGTAGACGTCGCTACGCCTGCCGAGTCCGTCCGGCTTGCTGGTGGCCATCTCGGGCGCCATGTAGGCCGGCGTGCCGCCGAAGCCCGGCTCGCCGCCGTGCACGCGCATCTTGCTCTCGGGGTCCACGGGGACGGCCAGGCCCCAGTCCATCACCAGCACCTCGCCGAAGTCCCCGACCATGACGTTCTCGGGCTTCAGGTCCCGGTGTATCACGCCCCTGGAATGGGCAAAGGCCACGGCGTCGCTGACGCGCAGCAGTATCTCCAGGTTTTCGTCAAGGTCCATGCCGTCCAGGACGTCTTCCCACGCCTTCCCGCGGACCTTCTTCATCGTGTAGAAGACCTTGCCGAGCGCGTCCTGCTCGAGGGTATGGACGGGCACGATGTTGGGGTGGTCCAGATCGCCGGTGACAACGGCCTCTGCGGTGAAAGCGTCCTGGACCTTGTCGCCGGCCGATTGGCCGGGTCCTTTGAGCATCTTCAGCGCCACTTCCCGGTCCAGGGAGGTCTGCCGGGCCGTGTAAACCACTCCCATGCCTCCCTCGCCGATAACGCTGACGATCTGGAAGTCTCCGAGCCTCTCGCTGGCCTCAGCCGGTCGCGCCGCCGGTTGTGCTCCCGATACCAGGGTCGCCGCTTCCGAGTCCTGCGGCACGGAGCACTTCAGGGTCGCGCACATCGTCGTGGCCAGGTCGGCAACGTCTTCCCACGCGGCCTTGACCGTCGCCTCCAGGTCGGACACGACCGTGACCTCTTCGCTCCGCCCAGGAGACTCGGGCTGTTTGCTGTCCGGGTCCATCTTCCTCCCGCCATTGCTGCAGAAGCGGCGTCCGCACGGGCTACATGTTTACCCGCCTGCCCAGGACAGTCAAGGAGATTTCCCGCGCGCCGGCCTCACCGTGGGCGCTCCCCAAACAGAAAAGGCCCCGGATCGCTCCGGGGCCTTGATGTCCCAGCACACCCGCAGCCGCCCCGCACAGGACGTCCCTGCGTCAGGGCTGCGTCAGTCGTCGAAGATGCTTTGCCAGGTTATCGCTCAGTTTTTCAAGCAGTATGCTCTGCTCCAGTTCGATGTCCTCGTCCTTCTGCCCGTTGTGGCTGACTCGAAGGACGCCCCCGGTGTCATTCAACTCGAACCGGCGCGCGTTGCGCCCGGGGGCTTCGACGGCGGACGGGTTGCGCCAGTTCAGTTCCTTCTCGCCGGTCTGGAGGGCAACCGTGCACAGGTTGAACTCCTTGCCGAGGTAGCACAGCAACTCCCACAGTTCCTCGACGCTGCGGGCATCCTCCATCTTCAAGCAGGTGATCTTCGCCACCAGGTTGTAGAGACGGTACTTCCTTCGGACGGCCAGGTTGAAATGGTCGCGGGCAAAGCGCAAGTAGCCGAACGCCCTGAACATGACGGCCAGGGCGGCCAGCGTGATGATGAGCAAGACGCCGGTCTCCCGGTCCCTCCCATAGATGTGGAAGATCGCCACGGCAACGAACAGCAGCGTGATCCCGTATGCCACGGCGATGGTGCCGCGATGGCCCAGGCCGGCCGCGAGAAGCTTGTGGTGGATGTGGGACCGGTCAGAGCTGAAGATCGGCTTGCCCTTGACGAGCCGGCGCAGGACCGCCAGCGAGACGTCGAGCAGCGGGTAACCCAGCACGCAGACCGGGATGAGCATCAGCACCGTGGTCGGCCCCTTCATGCTGCTCTGAAGGGACACCACGGCGATGATAAACCCGATGAACAGGCTGCCCGTGTCGCCGAGGAAGATGCGCGCCGGAGGGAAGTTATATCGGAGGAACGCGGGCAGGGAACCGGCCATGATGGCCGCCAGCACCATCAAGTAGACGTGGCCGTACCGGTGAGCGATGACGAAGCTGACCCCGTAGACCAGCGCCCCAACGCCGGCCGCCAGGCCGTCCAGGCCGTCGATGAGGTTAAAGGCGTTCGTGACGGCCACTATCCAGAAAACCGTAACGGGCACGGCCGCCAGTCCCAGTTCGATGTTCCCCGCAAGGGGAAGGGTCACAGACCTGACCGGGCCCGAAACGACGCAGATAACGAGTGAGGCAACTATCTGCACCGAGAACTTCAGCGACGCATTGGCCCCCCGCAGGTCGTCGTAAACGCCCAGAAGCAGTATGAGAAAACCGGCGCCCAACAGCGCCATTACGTCGTCCTGAGCCCCGGCAAAGAAACGCTCCGATATCACGTTGGGCCACAGATACAGCAGCGCCACCCCCACGTACAAGGGGGCCGCCACTGCCAGACCGCCCAGCGTAGGCACGTTGGGCTGGCGCATGCGTCGTTCGGACGGTGGGTCGAAAGCCCCCAGGCGCAACGCCAGAACACGCACCATAGGCACCAACAGGTAGGTCGCGGCGAACCCACCTGCAAAAAGGCTAATGTACGTCTTGTTCGACAGTATCCACGACATCTGCGCTACCTGGCCTGTCCGGCCGAGACCACGGCCCGCAGGAGCCTGTGGTACCGGTCGGTGCCGGCCCTTCGGGTGAAGTGCTGCTCGACTGCCCTGCGGCCGTTGCCGCCCATCGTCCTGAGCGTCTCACGGTTCTCGCAAGCATACTCGATCAACTCCGTCAGCCTGTCGGGGCGCCGCGGCGGACACCACAGCCCGCATCCGTGGCGCACTGCAAGCTGGGCCGGCTCAGCGACCTCGTCCATGACGGCGAGGTACGCCGTGCCGGACGCCATGATACCATACGTCTTAGACGGCACGATCGTCCCCGCGGCACCCTCAGCCAGAGGGACCAGGTGCAGGTCCGCCGCCCCGAGCGACTGCGCGAGCCGTGCGCGCGGCTGGTGGGGCAGGAATCGGACGTTGCCGTCGAGGCCCAACTCCGCGCTCATGCGCTGCAGCCCCTTCTTCCTTGCCCCTTCCCCGATGATGACGAAGTGAAGCCCCTCGCGGTCCCTGAAACGCGCCGCGACGTTCAGCACGTCCTCCAGGTCCTGAGAGAGCCCGAGGTTGCCCGAATACATGATAACGAAATCGGAAGGCCCGAAGCCGTGCTCGGCGCGGAACGCGTTGTCCTCCTTGCAGGGCCTGATCTGGTCAGCGTCGGCCCAGTACGGCAGAACGGACGCCCTGGCCGGCGGACACCCCCTGGCAAGCACCCTTTCCCTCATGCACTCACCGAGCACGACCACGCTGTCGGCCTGATGGAGCCCGAACGAAGTGGCGGCATCCAGCAGCGCGAGCCAGAAGGGGTTTGATACTTCGCCCAGCGCCACCGCGACGTCGGGATAGAGATCATTGACGGCGAAGACGAATCGCGCTCCGGTCAACCGGGCGTAGACCCCTGCCAGCAGCGGCAGCAGCGGCGGATCGGTCAGGCAGACCACCACGTCCGGCCGGGGCAGCAGGAACAGCGCCAGCACGCAGCCCAGAAAGTACGTGCCCAGGTTCGCCAGGCGGAACGGGAAAGAGCTCTTCGCCAACCGGGTGTTCAGGACGCGCACGACGCGCACGGCCCGGTGCCGTGAGACCTGCACGGGGGCCCACCGGCGCTTGCGACCGACGTAATAGCTTTGCCCGCAGACGACGAAGACGTTCTCCCCCCGCTCGGTCAGGTCTTCGGTCAGCTCGGTCAGGTACTGCCCCGTCGCCTCGATATCCGGGTGGTAGGAGCGGTTGAAGAACGCTATGTTCAGCTTGGTGTCAGGCATCGCAGCACACAACTCCGGCGGCTACGGGGCGGGCAGCGCCGGACTACGCCGCCGGCCCGCTCTCGTTGCTCACGTATTCTATGACATCACGCAGGATGTCCTCCAGGCTGTACTGCGGCTCGTAGCCGATCCATTCCGCGATCTTTGTCAGGTCGGGGACGCGCCGCTGCATGTCCTCGAAGCCCTCCGTGTAGGCTTCATCGTAGGGGACCAGCACGATCTCGCTGCGGCCCCCCGTCATGCCCTGCACTTTCTCGGCCAGCTCCAGTATGGTCGTCTCGCTGTCATTGCCGACGTTGAACACCTGCCCCGCCGCCTCCGGGCGTTCCATCAGGGCCACCATGCCCTTCACGGCGTCGCGCACGTGGCAGAAGCATCTGCTCTGGCTGCCGTCGCCGTAAACGGTGATGGGCTCGCCGCGCAGCCCCTGCTCCACGAAGCTCGGTATCACCATCCCGTAGCGGCCCGTCTGACGGGGCCCCACGGTGTTGAACAGCCGGACTATGACGACGGGCAGTCCCGTCTCGTGCCAGTGCGCCAGCGCCAGGAACTCGTCCACCATCTTGGCCGTCGCGTAGCTCCACCTCCTCTTGGTGGTGCTGCCGAGCACGTGATCGTCCCCCTCCGCGAACGGGACTTCCGTCCCCTTCCCGTAAACCTCGCTGGTGGACGTGAGCAGGACGCGCCTGCGGTAGCGCGAGCACGCACGCAATACGAGTTCGGTCCCGTTGATGATGGTCTCGATGGTCTTGACGGGCTGGTCAATGATAAGCCTGACGCCCACGGCCGAGGCCAGGTGGAAGACGGCGTCGGCGTCCTTGACCAACTCCCTGACGAGCCCCTCGTCGGTCACGCTGCCGACCACCAGCGTCAGGCCGTTCCCTTCCAGGTGAGCGATGTTCCGGTGCTGCCCGGTCGAGAGGTTGTCGACAGCCGTGACCTGGTGGCCTTGCTCGATCAGGCGTTCCGCAAGGTGCGAACCGATGAATCCGCCGCCGCCCGTCACCAAATAGCGCATTGAGGCCGCTCCGCAGCTGGAGACAGTGAACAACTACCCGCGGGCCTGAAGCCGTCGCTCGTAAACCTTTGCCCAGGCCAGGAAATCGTAAAACGTCAGCAACACGCAGAAGATGAAGCCAGGCCGCCCGTCCAGGAAGCCGCGCTTCCACACGTAAGCGTACAGGAAGCGGAAAACGAAGCGAAGCGGAAGCCGCAGGTAGATACGCTTCAGGACGCGTTTGAAGCGCTGCGACGCACCGATGCGCTTTTCAGTGTCGGCGTCGCCCGCGCGAAAGCGATCGTAAAGCTCCGCTTCCCAGTTGGAGTAGCGATCGTGCTTCTCCACCCACGCCGATATGGACGGGTAGGGGTAGTGCAGCATGTCATTGTGCAGCCGGCCGGCGCGTCCGTCAAGGACCATGTGCTCGTGCGCCTCGTTGTCGCCCGTGCGCGCGCCCGGACTGACCGGCATCCTCTCGTACCGGCCCAGCCGGTGCCTGAGAAGCCGCAGCACCCGGACCGGATAGTAGCCGCAGTGCTTCAACCAGCGGCCCAGGAAATGGTAGCGGAAGTTGATGAAATAGCCGTCGTATTCGTCGGATCGGATGGCGTCGGCGATCTCGTCCCTGAGTTCGGGCGTGACCACTTCGTCGGCATCGACTATCAGGACCCACTCGTTGCGGAAAGGCAAGTTCTCCAGCGCCCAGTTCTTCTTCTTCGGGTAGACGCCGTTGAAGTGGAACTGGACGACGTTCGCCCCCATCTCCCGCGCCTTCTCGGCGGTGCCGTCGGTGCTCTGGGAGTCCACGACAAACACTTCGTCCGCCCACGCGACGCCCCCCAGGCAGCGCTCTATGTTGGCGATTTCGTCCTTGACCGGGACGATCACGCTCACTGGCAGCTTCTCAGTCAACGTCCCTCCCTCCGACAGCGACGAAGCCGCCTATCATACGCGCTCTGGCACTCAATTGCATGTATCACGGGCCGGATACGGCATCGTAGATTTCAAGCCACCTCTCGACGATCCTGTCCCAGGTCAGGCCTTCGGCGAAGCGATGGGCCGCCGCGGCCATCGCCGATCTCCGCGGCCCGTCCAGGCAGACGGCGTCCAGCGCGGCCGCCCAATCGCCTTCGTCAAAGGTATCCAGTTCGACCGCCGCGCCCGCTGCGGCCGCGGCGCCGAAGTTGCACTCCGCGGAGATGACCAGGGGCACGCCGGCCCCCAGCGCCTCGCTCAACGTGATGGGCTGCCCCTCCGCCCTGGAGGGCAGGCAGAAGCACCTGGCCCCCGAGAGCAGCCGCTGCTTCTCCGCGCCGTAGGCCGGACCGTAGAGGATGACCCGGCAATCCAGTCCCGTGTGCCGGACCTCCCGCTCGATCTTCGCGCGATGCCCGTAGGAATCGGGCCCGGCGATCACGAGCCTGTGGGACTGCCTCGCGCGCGAAAGCCCGAAGGCCCGGACCAGCAGCTCGGGCTGCTTGCGCGGGTCCAGGTAACCGAGAAACAGCACGTAGGGGCCTTGTAGCGACCCGTCGCCGGCGGGCAGCGCGCCGCGCCACGGCGAGTAGCCGTTCGGGACCACGTCGAACCCTCCGTCCAGGCCCAGGCCGGGCAGGCCGCCCGCCTCGCCCTCGCTGCACAGGACCACCCGCGCGGCGTGACGGGCCGGTCCCTTCTCGGCCAGGAACCACCAGAGCGCCTTCTGCACGCGGCGGCGGCGCAGGAACCCGGCGCTGAGCTTGCCGTGCGGGGTGAAGACGAACGGCGCCCCCTTCCCGGCGAAGGTGGCCATCGCGGCACGCGTGAACGCCGAGAAGCACGTGTGCACGTGCGCGACGTACGGTTGCGGCAGGCCCTGCAGGACCTCCCGAAGCTGCCCGGTCGGCCCCAGCAGGGGATTGGCGCGCTGGCCCAGGATAATCCGCTCCAGGTCGTGGCCCGGCACGCGGGACCTGCCGGGCTCGGCCTTGACCGCTCCCAGCTCCCGATTGCCACACACGATCACGACCCGCCGGCCGCGGGCGGCCGCGCCAAGCGATATCTGGCGGACGACGTTCGCCACGCCCCCCGTCTCCGCCTCGACGTCAACGTAACACGGGCAGACCTGCACCAGGAGGCGAGCCGTTGTCGTCTGTTCACTCACTGGAGGCGTCGCCCGCGTCGGCTGGAGCACTCACTATGACTCGATCCTTTATGGGCCTGCATGGATTGCCGACGCAGACCTTCCATTCCGGCAGATCGCCCACCACCGTCGCGCGAGCGCCCACGACCGTCCCGGTCCCGATACTGACGCCCGGCGCGACGAAGACGTCGGCGGCGACCCACACGTCGTCGCCGATTTCTATCGGGGCGGTGGTCAGGGGCATGTTGGCGCGCGTGTGGTCGTGGGATGCGGCGCAGAGGAACGTCTTGCGGCTGATGATGGTCCTGTCCCCGATGCTGACGGGCGCTGCGTTGTAGACGTCCACCTCGTCGTCGATCATCGAGTCCTCGCCCACCGCCAGGTTCCACGGCGCCCAGACCCGGGCCCTGCGGTGGATGCCGAAGCCCCGGCCGCGCGCCCCGAACAGCCTGAGCAGCCACGCCCGCCAGCGCCAGCACGGCCGCGGCGAGAACCGGAACAGGAGCGCGTAGACGATCTGCCAGGCGCACCGGCCCAGCTTGTTCTTCCAGGAATGCGGCGAGGGACACGAGGAAAGGTCCGTGCGCATGTCGCCCCCCTTCTGCTCTGATGGTGCCGTCATTCTAACCTGACGCTTCTTGCGGACGTTGGGACCGGCGGCTGGCCGCCCAAGACGCGTTCGTAGACCTGCGCCATCCTCCCAGCGGCCCTCTCCCAGTCCAGGTCGTCCCTGGCCAACCGGCGCCCGGCCTCGCCCATTTGCGCGGCCTTCGCCGGGTCCTCCAACACCTCGGCCACCGCCCGGGCCACCTGCGGGGCGGCGCGTTCAACGATGAGCCCGGCCCCCGCGTCCGCCACTTCGCTGAAGTTGCAGCTTTCCGTTATCACCAGCGGCCGCCCCGCAGCCAGCGCTTCGTTGACGACCAGGGAATGGCACTCGTAGAACGAGGTCATGACCACGACGTCCGCGGCGGCCAGCGCGTCGAAGCGCTCCCGGCCGTGCATCGGCCCGAGCCAGAGGACGCGGTCAACCAGACCCATCCCGTCGGCGCGCCGCCGGAGCCCCTCCCACTCGCCGGCGTCTGGCCCAACGAGCACCCAGACCAGGTCGCCCAGGCGCTCCGACAGCAGGCCGAGCGCCTCAAGCTGCACGTCCAGCCCCTTGATCCAGTGGAGCCGACCGAGGTAGAGCATGACCCGCCTGTCACTGAGCGACGGGTGCTGCGAGCGGAGCCAGTTCGGCCTGACGTCCTCGAACGGCTCCAGGTCCACGCCGTTGGGCACCACGAACGCCGGCGTCCCCAGGTCGCTCACCAGCGCCGAGCCCTGCTGTTCCGCACGGTTCAGGAAGTGGATGCCGGCGGCGTGCCGCAGGTTCTTCCGCTCGACCAGCCACCAGCAGAGGCGTTTCCGCCAGGCGCTGCTCCTCATGCAGTAGCGGTGCAGCATCCCGTGGGGCGTCACCAGGTAAGGCAGCCCGTTCCTCCTGGCATAGCGTCCGGCGTGGATCGACGCGCCGTTCCACAGGGTGTGTATGTGCATCAGGTCGGAGCCGGGCGCGAACTGCGCCAGCGCACGCCGCAGTGAACGGCCGCCCAGACCGGCGAACCCCGCGTTCCGGAACGCCGCCCGGCGGACGCCGTCGTCGGCTTCGGGGCATGGCTCCGCGCTGCCGTGACGGCTGCCGGCCAGCAGCGTCACGCCCACCCCCAGCCGGGCAAGGTGCCCGCACAGGCTCGACACGGCTCCGGTGGTCCCACCCGACTCGGGCCCGAGGCCCTGCACTACGTGTAGAACTTGCATGTCCCTTTCAAGTGGTCCAACGAGCGACGTCACCTGGAGGAGAGGGCCAGGTGCAACGCGCTGAGGCAGCTTCCGGCCGCCTCAGCGATCCGTCCGCGCCCGAGGGCGCCACAGTTCGTCGCCTGCCACAGCGAGCGGGCGAACCTGGCCGGCGACCACGAGCGAATGATCTCCTGGGACCTTTCCCCGAACGCTCGGCGCTCCCCGGGGGAAAGGTTGTGAAGCCTGAGCATCGCATCGGCCATCTGGCCGACCGACTCCGGGTCGAACAGCCAACCGTTCCCCCCCTGCTCGACCAACTCGGGGGCGCAGCCGGCCCTCTCACTGACCAGCACGGGCAGCCCGGCCGCCATCGCCTCGTTGACGGCCAGCCCCCACTGGTCCTGAAGGGCGGGATGGATGAAACCGCTCGCGCAGCCGTACCAGTATGGCAGCACGTCAATCTGCTGGAAGCCGACCAGGCTCACGCCCCGAATCCCGGCCTCCGCGACCGTCCGCTCGATCCGTCGCTTCTGCGGCCCGTCGCCCGCCAGCACCAGGTCCCAGACGTCGCCGGACGCATGCCGCAAGTAGCGCCGGTAGGCGCCGAGAAGCCGCAGGAGGTTCTTGCGCTTCAGGAAGCGGGTGACGACGAGGAAGAAGCGGCCCTCCGGGATGCCGTAGGCCCCCCGGTCGAAGCCCGGTTGCCGGGCGGCCCCCGCCCCTTGCCGGAAGTGGGCGTTGTCCACCACGTCGCAGCCGAGGAATACGCGCTCCTCCGGCATTCCCAGCCCGGCGATGTACTCCGCGTGTCGGGAGCCCGCCACGAGCGCGGCGTCAAAGCGCCGCACGAGCAGGCTCTTCACCCTCTCCCGCCACCAGGATCGCGGGAAATCGTCTGCCTTGCTATCGGATATCAGCACAGCACAGCGCCCGTTGGCACGGCACCAGTTCAGAGCCGCGCTGGTCTCCGCCTCGGCATAGCCGTGTATGGCCACCGCATCCGGCCCGAGGGACCGCAGCGCGGCGAGCAGCCTGGAAGCAACGGCGGGCTTGGTAAGTTCCTGGTAAGCCGCACCGGGGAACAGCGTCCGTGCCGCCCGGGGGACGCCGCCATTATCGCGCCAGGGGTAGGAGAGATCCTCGCCGGCGATCTCGACGCCGACGACGTTGCCTCCCTGCTCCGCGAAGTAGTCACGCGCCGCCCTGAGACGCGCCAGGTGGTAGGGCCCGAAACGCGACCAGATGAGGGCTGCTCTCATGGCTCGGCCGGCACGTCCGCAGGTCGCGGTACAGTCAGAAACACCATGGCAATGAACGCGAAAGCCGGGTACACGAAATAGAGGGGATAGTAAATGCGATGCATGGATATGAGGAATCCATAGAAGGAGCCCACCCAGATGACCCAGAGCTTCTGTCCTTCAGCGTCCGCCAGGTGGAACCAGGTGTCGGCCAGGCGCGTCAGCCAACCCATCCACAGGGCGCCGATGACGACCCCCATGAATCCCCAGGTCATGTGCGACTGGCCGATGTAGGAGGGGCAGACGTTGAAAGGGTCTCCCCGGGTGTACCGCTGATTGTAGTAAAGCCAGAACTTCGGGAAAGGCTTGCTCGGCCACCAGGAATGGGGCACGAAGTGCGTTACGAAGTATGGGGTTACGGCCTCGTGGAAGTAGTCGTGCTGCTCGGGCACCAAAACCAGAGAGAAAATCATGGCCTCGATGTGGTCCATCCCCTTGAACGCGATAAGATCGCGCGGATCGATATTCCCGATCTCGCGCCAGCCTCTCTCGCGCAGGGCCGTCTGAAGCTGGTACACCAGGCCGATCAGCAGCAACCCACAGACCAGCAAGGCCAGGAGCTTGCGCTTCCGCTGCTGCACCATCAACCTGAAGACGTACACCGCGACCGGCACGGCGACGAACAGCATGTGGTGACGCGTCCCCTGGAGCATGAAGAACACCAACCCCGTGAACGCGCCCACCCAGAGCACAATGGACCGCCTGCCGTAGGTCACCACGATGAGCACGATCCCAACGGCGGTGCCGTACTGGGCGAAGTGCGTCAGGTGGGCCAGCAATCCCACGAAACCGCCGGACGGGCTCGAACCGCTGCGCATTGCCATCTGCCTTGCCACAGCCTGCTCGACGTCCCCGCGGAAGGCAACCAGCGACGGGATCCACGCGGCAAAAGCCGACAGAGCTATCACCCAGAGCAGCGGCGTGCTGAGCGGGCGGTCCCACCGCCACCGACCCATTCGGCGCAGCGTGGACGGCACGCCCAGGCTCATGCCCAGCAGCGCTGTGAACTGGAACAGCGCCACGTACACGGCGGCCAGCGCCACCTTCTCCAACGGGTAGAGAAGGCCCACACTAGCGGCTATCTGGAAGACCCCGGACGCGAAAGCCGGCTGAGACGTGCAAAGCCTCAGGAACCCCATCCAGTAGGTCACAAAGACGCCGAAGTGGAGGAAGGCGTGCCCGATGTGTCCGCTGCGGAGCGCCCGGGACACGGAAATGATCACGATGAGCAGCGACAGCAGCGCCATGACGGGCACTACAGTCGCCAGGGCCTCCCTGGTAGGACTCAACCACGCCACGAGAGCCATCACCAGGTTCGCCGTGCCCAGGCCCCACTCGCCGGCAGAGACGACCGACTCGGTGGCAAGGCTCGGCGTCAGTTGCTCTTCCCTGACGTCTATCACGGTCGCATCCTGTCTCATGGCTCGGCAATCATCACCAGAGTCCCCGCTCGTGCAGACGGCCGCCCTGCGCCGCATCCCCTATTCACCTGCTGCCTTCTCCTCCACACTCCGCCATATCCTGCGGAACTCCTCGACGGCCCGGCCCCACGTGAACCGCCCGCCGATGCGACGCGCGGCCCTGCGTCTCTCGGCGTAACCGTCCGGGGCCAGGATAAGGGGCTCTATGGCGTCCGCCAGTTCCTCCGGCGTACACGTCGCCGCGACCAGCACGCCGGCCTCCGGCGGCACACAGTCGGGTATCCCCCCAACCGCCGTCCCCAGAACGGGCACCCCGAACCTCAGGTACTCCAACGTCGATATGCCCAGCGCCTCGGCGTGCGAGACCAGGCACCCCAGGTCAGAATCCGATATAACCTCAGCGAATCGTTCGACTTGCGACGACTTGTCAATGAAACCGTGAGCCACCACGAGAGGATGGCTCTTGAGGTCCGGCGGGCAGTGCCCGACCACTGACACCTGGACGGGCCGCCCCCTGGCGGCCAGCGCCTCGGCCGCGCCGACCAGGCGGCGGAGCCCCTTGCGACGGAAGTCCTTGCCCATGAATCCAAGCCGGAAGGGGCGCTCCGGCCTGAAATCCGTCTCGATGGGCCGCTCGTCCAGTCCCTCGGTCAGGCCTTCGACGACCTCGTCCAGCAGGTTAGCGCCCGGAAGCACAGTATACACTTTTTCGGGCGGCACGTCATATTCCTGCACGACGCTATCGCGGGCCCAGCGGGACATGGTGACCACCCTGTCCGCCGCGTGATAGGTCTCCCGCTCCCGGGCAAGCGCCCGCCTGCGCGTGCGGGTCCCCACACCCCGGCCGATCCCGTACTCCTCGAAGAGCCTCCGGAGCGTCGCATCGATGTAGAAACTGAACGGCGCCCCGTCACTGCGAGCACGAGCCAGCGGGGGAAAGAGCTGGAAATGGCTTACTACCTCGGCCCCACGCAACTCGGCCGGCACCTGCTCATAGAGGCGGGACAGGAATCCGTCCGTGTACTGGTAGCCGCCGGGACGCTCCAGGCGGAAGGGCGCCAGCAGGTTCCACAGCACCCGCCGTCCGCGCATCCTCTCCGGGCGCAGGTCCAGGGCAACGTCCAGGAAGCCCGCCTTCCGGGCCGCCTGGAAGAAGTAGTACTGGGTGCCGCTCCAGGTGGCGGGGTCCCCCGCGTTCCCCAGGCAGGCCAGGCAACGCACATGCCGGGTCTTCCCGCTGGCGTCACTCACCGGACAGCACCCGCTCGTAGGCCCGCGTGACGACCCGGATATCGTATTTCTCCATTGCGCGGCGCCGACCCGCCTCCCCGAGGGCCGCACGCCTTGCGGGGCTTCGGGCCAGGTCACAGAGCGCTCCCGCCAGCGCCT
Organism: uncultured candidatus Brocadiaceae bacterium; assembly: GCA_964592385.1. Lineage (GTDB taxonomy): Bacteria > Planctomycetota > Brocadiia > SM23-32 > SM23-32 > CAZQEQ01. The sequence goes on from CAZQEQ010000001.1 coordinate 92,634, forward strand.
CGGGGTCCCTCGGTGGGACAAGGACTCCCATGACCCCGTCCTCGAGCACCTCCCGAACCGGCGGGACGTCGGAGCCCACCACGGGCAGGCCCGCGGCGAACGCCTCCGGGACCACCAGCGGCAGGCCCTCGGTGTGCGTGGAGAGCACGAAGATCGAGCTGGCGCCGAGTATCTCCGGCACGTCGCGCCGAAAGCCCGGCAACTCGACCGACCCCGCCAGCCCCAGGGCGTGGACGTGATCCTCTATGTCGCTTCGAAGCGGGCCGTCGCCCACCAGGCACAGCACGGCGTCCGGGAACTCCCGCCTGACCAACCCGAACGCCTCGACCAGCGTCGCGTGGTCTTTCTGCTGCTCCAGGCGCGCCACCATGGTGATGCGCAGCGGGGCGCCGTCGGAGCTTTCCCGGACGCGCTGCGCCCGCCCGGCGATGGCCCGCGCGTCGCAGCTGTTCGGCACGAGGTGGACGCGCCGGGAAGCCGTCCCATACGTGTCCACCAGGGAGTCCGCCACCACGCCGCTGACGGCCACGTAATCGCTGCAAAGCCAGCGCACCAGCCGCCCGTAAACCCGGTATTTGATCGGGAAACGGCCGTCGAAGGGCATCACGTTTCCCACGTGCAGCGCCCGCCGCCTGACCCCCGCCAGCAGCGCGCCGAGGGCGATCCACGCATACGTCGGCAGCGAATAGCCCAGCACGGCGTCGATGCCCATCCCCCTGCACAGCCCGGCGAACCTGGCGACGAAGCCCGAGTCCGCCAGCCCGCGCCAGGGACAGTACAGGAGCGGCACGTCCGGCAGGGCCATAAACTCATCGCGCAGGAAGTTGTCCTCCCTCTGAAGCTCGCACACCGCCGGCGTGAACCGTGACCGGTCGTGGTGGCGGATCAGTTGCAGCGCCATGTGCTCGCAGCCGCCCACCTCGATGGCGTTCAGGACGTGCAGGACCCTGATCATTCCCCTCGTCCGCCAAGACCGAGCCGCGAGAAACCGCCCCTCACGCTCCTGGCGACCATCCGCCAGGACTTGCGCACGGCCGCTGAGAGCAGCGGCAGAACGGTGTGCCGCGTCAGGACCTTGTCCAGGTCAAGCTTGTCCAGGTACAGGTCCGGGTGCACCAGGGGCAGCGGCGGGGCGCCGGCCCCCGCGACGGCCGACGCCAGCCCCGCATAGTCGGGCAGGTGATCGGCCTCGATGAACATCAGCATGTTCTGCTTGTACGGCATGCCCACTTCCGGCTTGCTCCATATCTCCGTGCGGAGGCAGTCAACGGCCGTGAAGCCTTGCTGCGAGAACAGGTCCGCCCAGTAGTCCGGCCACTGCTCGTTGAGGTGGTGCGTGCCGCCCTGCCCGGGGATGGCGGCGGAGAAGAGCACGGCCGGCCCGAGCCCGCTCAGGAAGCCGACGAACCCGGCCGCCCGGTCCTCGGGGAGGTGCTCGGCGACCTCGAGCGACACGACAAGGTCGAATCGCCTGCCCACCTCCTGCGCCTCCGCCAGGTCGCGGACCTCGAAGCAGTCCCGCGGTATCCGGAGCAGGTGGCTGTCGGCCCAGGGCCCGTCGATTCCCAGGATGTTGCTTACCCCGTGCTCGCTGAACGCCTGGAGGAAGGCCCCCGTTCCGCAACCCACGTCAACCACGCTCCGGGGAACGGACGGCGTCATCCGCTCAAGGACCAGCGGCACGATGACTTGCGCGGAGCGGCCGGACTCGCCGCCGCAACGGTGGTAGAAATCGGCGTCGTAGGGCATTTCAGCCGCTATTCATCCAGGACAGAATCGTAGACAGACTCCATGGCCAGCGCCTGGACCCGGGCCGTGAACCTCTGGCGGACGTGGTGGTACGCGCGGTCCACCATGTCCTCGAACGCCATGGGGCTGCGGCCGAACTCCGAGATCCTCTCGGCCAGTGCCTGGATGGTGGAATCCGGCTCGGCACTCCTGACGTCGGCAGGATCGGCCCGCTCCACGAAGCAGGCGTTCTGCGGGGTCACCAGCGGGTTCTCAGGCTCGTTGTATTCGCCCGACCCGCGCAGGCCGAACACGGGGACCCTGCACGCCATGGCCTCGGCAAGGGAAAGCCCGAAGGATTCATAGCGGGCGAAGAAAGCGTACGCGTGGAGGGCCGCGTAAGTGGCCCGGGGGTCGTCCACCGAACCGAGGAAATGGACCCGATCCGCCAGGCCCATCCTCTCCGCGGAATGCTGCAGAGCCCCCCGGTACGGCCCGTCACCGGCGAAGACGCCGTGCCATGCCGGGTCCAGCAGCTTGAGGCTCCTCAGGAAGTCGCTCCCGCCCTTTCCCCACTCCATCCGGCAGACCATGCCGATCAACTTACGGTCGAGCGGCAGCCCCAGCTTCCGGCAGGCTTCCAGGCGCCCGGGGCGCTCCTGGAACCAGTCGAAGTCCACGCCGTTGTACACGACAACCGCGTCCGAAGACTCGGCCAGACCCAGATCCACCATCGACTCTCTCGTGCCGGAGTTGATGCACGCGAAGCGGCACGGGTGGGTGGAGACGAAAGAGCGCGTCAGCGCGCCGGTCAGCCAACTCGTGGACGGCCAGGGGCGCCCGTGAACGTGGACGATCCGCCTGACCGGCATGTCCCAGGTGGCCAACTGGACCCAGAGCAGGGGGTCCTGGAAGTGAAGTATCGAGAAGCCCTGCTCCCTTATGAGGCGCCTGATGCGGGGCCAGCGCAGGACGTCCCGCGACGACCGGAGCCCCAGATAGTGGCACGGGAAGTCGGCCGAGCCGCCGACCGGTCCCCCGTCGCCGTACGCGAAGCAGGCGTGCATCTCGTAACGGCCGCGGTCTACGTGCCGGCACAGGGCTTCGCCCACGCGGAGGGAGCCCCCCAAAACAGGGTCGTCCCGGTAGTGCAGCATGAGGACCTTGGAGCGGCCCGCCCGTTGTCCACCGTGAACCGCCATGGGACCCTCCATCACAGGTGCGGAGACGGCCCCCGCCGGGGCTGCCCCGGCAGACCGACTCCCGTTGCCGTTCCCCCTGCCGTTCCCACTCCCTTTACCGTTGCCGTTGCCGTTGCCGTTGCCTCTACCGTTCCCGTTTCCTCCAACCTTGGCGCTGGCCCTGACCTTGCCGTTCCCATTCCCGTTCCCGTTGCCCTTGCCTTTGCCGTTCCCGTTGCCCTTCCCGTTCCCGTTGCCGTTTCCGTTCCCGTTGCCCTTCCCGTTTCCGTTGGATTTGAGCAACTTGAGGAACCCCTCCGCGCGCGAGTCCCAGGTGTTCTCGAAGGAAGCGCGCCAGCGGTCCCCCTCCAGCCCGTCGCGGAAGCCACTGTCCCGCAGGTCCGTCAGGGCGCCAACCATATCATCGGCAGTGTCGGTCAGGTGCATCAGGGAAGCGTACTCCTCGCACTGAGGGCACCCCCTCGTCGAAATGATGGGCCGCGTGGCAGCCAGGTGGATGAACAACCGAACCGGGCAGCCGAAGGGCAGCGTCCGATAGCCCATCACCCCCACGTCGAAGGACTGAGCGAACTCGTAGAGCTTCTCGTGGGGCTGGAAGCCGATGTGGTGCACGTTCTCCAGGGCAAGGAAGCGCTGCCTGGCCTCCTCCTGTGCAGCTCCTTCCCCCATCTCCATGGGCCCGACCAGGAGCCAGTTGAGCCACGGGACGCGCCTGGCCACCTCGGCGAGCAACATGAAGTCCTGCCCCCCGAGGCGCCCGATCAGCCCGGCGACCGGGCGACTGATGCCGCCCGCCTCCGGCGGCAGCTCGCACGGCTCGGCCAGAGGCCCCGGCAGCAGAAACTCTCGCAGCGCCCCGTGACGAGATACGTAACACCGGTCTCCCGGGAAGCCGTATTCGTCCACGAACTTGTCCCGCAGCTTCTGCGACACGCAGACCACGTAGTCCACGTGCTTGAGCATCTGCCGCTCGCGCTGTTCCACGAAGTGAGCGCCCCATTGGAAGTCCCGGAAGTCGTCGGTCACGTAATAGATCTTGATCGAGTCCGGGAAGTCCCTTGCCAGGGGTGCCAGGTGCGGCAGGCCGAGCACGACGACGTCAACGTGCTCCCGGAACCGCTCCTCGCAGTAACGCCGAAGCCCGCGAAGGCGGGGCCGCGCTACAAAGAAGAGCTTCCGCCCGTAACCCGCCGGCACGTCGACCTCGACGATGGGGAAAGGCTTTTCCTGTCGCAGCCGGATGCCGCGGACCGCGAAGCCGAATGCGTTGAGCGTGTGGAACGTCCCGACCACAGGCACCCGTCGCCCCAAAGCGCGGAAAAAGCAGTGCATGTCAGGCGTCCAGACTTGATATGCCAGAATCATCTCCCCCTCCGTGGGACACCGTCCCCGACAGTGGCGCAGACCGGGCGCCTTGGAGTGTTACCCGGACCCCCTTCAGCAGATCAATGGATGTGACATGTCCGTCCACGTCCCCCCGGTCAATCTTGGCCCATAATCATGGAGACAATACTCGAAGCAACGCGGCAGAGCCCGGCCCCCCACGAGGACGGCAGACTCGCCGCCAGCGCGATTGCCTGGAACTCCAGCCACTTGACGGCGCCCGCCCGGAGGGTCAGGCCGCGACGGCCAGCCTCCCGGGCAAGCGCGGGAAGTCGCGCGACGCAAGCACAGTAAGCTATGAGGAAGTACCTGGAGGCAAGGGCCCGCCGTGTCCGTTCGGTTTGCAGCGCCCCTGCGGACAGGTCTCCGTGGGCCCGGCAGGCGGCTCGGAGCATCGACCGCGCGCCGGCGGCGGTGAGCGTCAGGTCCGACACCCGCCCGCCGTCGTGTTCACGCACCAGCGAAAGGACGCCCGAGACGCGCCCCACCTTGGGCTTCCGGGCGAGAAGTCTTATGGTGTACTCCCAGTCCTGCCACTTGCTCACGTCCTCAGCGAGCGGCCCGTTGGCCAGCGCAAGGGCCCGGCGGTACAGGGCGGACTCCGCCGTCCAGGGCACGGACGCCACGGCGTCCGCCAGGAGATCCCCGCTCGGCCTTCCCGCGCGCGGCTTCGCCTCCCAGTCGGGCTCGTCCCTGAAGACGGCGCTGCCGGAATAGACCAGATCGAGTTCGGGATCTGCACTGAGCGCCGCCACCTGGCGCGAGAGCTTGCCGGGATGCAGCAAGTCATCGGAACCCAGAACCTGCACGTACTCGCCGCTCGACACTATGAACCCCAGGTTCATCGCAGCCGAAACGCCCCTGTTCTGCTGATAGCGATAGCGCAGGGCCAGCCCCCGAGCGCCCGCGCACTTCCGCCGCCACCGCTCGACCACCCCTCGCGAGTCGTCCGTCGAGCCATCATCGATGACGACAAGCTCGATGGGACGATACGTCTGTGCCAGGACCGAGTCAAGGGTCTCCCCTATAAGCCAGCCCCGATTGTACGTCGGGACGATGATCGATACCAGCCCCGGTTCATATTGATGGCCCATCCAGCGTCCGTGACACGTCTCCGATAGGCACGCGCCGCCACCCGCCCCGGGCGCCGGGCCGGCGGGCGCGCCGTCGGGCGAGTCAGGGGCGAACGCCGTCGCTCCGCCACCGGTCTTCAGGGCATTCATTTGTCATCATAGTCCAGCAGTGCCCGCGTGCAGCCGACGCTCGCAACGGGACGGGGGTATTCCTTGCCCAGCCGGGTCCTGACGAGGTGGGCCAGGTGCTGCTTCAGCGCTCCCAGGAACCTCATCAGAAAGCGCTCCTGCGCATGCTGCCCCCGTCGGCCGGCCAGGGCGCGCAGACGGCGGCTCTCGGCACAGCAGAGGGCCCCCAGCCGCCATTGGCGCAGGACATAGGTGTCCGCCAAGTCAGCATATCGTCGCGCCAGAGCCAGCAGGTGCTCGCTGTCCAGGGCTCCCTTCGCCGCCAGGACGCGCTCCACGCGGCGGGCGACATCCAGCCTCGAGAGCAACGCCCGGCTGTTCCTCCGTCGGGAGACCTGGTCCGGCCCGCCCCGACGGTAGTAGGCCCAGGCGCCGTCGCAGAACCGCAGGGCGCCGCCCTGGCCAAGGAAACGCATGGCGTACTCGCCGTCCACGTCGGCCACGAGGTCCTCGTCCCACGGCCCCAGGCGCACCAGGTCTTCCCTGCGCCACAGCAGGCAGTGTGGCGGCATGAACCTGCCTTCGAGCCAGTCCCGCAGGCCACAGGGCCGCCCGTTCCATGGGGGGGTGTCGTACACGTCAACGGCGCCCCCCTTGTCCTCGAACTCGCGCCAGTTCCCGTAGGCCGCACACATGCCGTCCACGGCGGCCAGCGCCTCAACGTGGCGGGCCACCTTCGAGACGCCCAGAAGGTCGTCGGAATCCAGGAACTGGATGTACTGGCCGCGCGACTTCAGCAGGCCGAGGTTCCTGGCGGCGGCGTGGCCCCCGTGCTCCACTCTGTAGCACCGCACCACCAGGTCCCCGGCACGGGCAGACTCCCCGGCCCAGCGTTCGACGACCTGCAGCGTGTCATCGGTGCCGCCGTCATCCACGATGACCAGCTCAATCGGGCGATAGGTCTGTGCCGCGACGGAGTCCAGCGTCTCCTCGATCAGGCCGGCGCGGTTATAGGTCGGCACGAGCACCGACACCAGGCCGGGCTCGCACCGCGCGTCCATCCAGCGGCCGTGACACGTCCCGGGCCAAAGGGCGTCGTCAACATCTCCACGCGACGTCCCTTCGCCCCGACGTGTCTCAGTGCCCGGCGGCATTCCTCTTCTCACTGCCTCCACGCAGGGCTTGCGGATGATCCCCCGGGCCACCGCAGCAACGGCAGACAGGAGGCGGCACACCCCCGCGCCCTCCGCCGGCGGCAGAGCGGAGATGAGACGGAAAGTCTCGAACTCGGACCACTTCACGGCGCCCGCCCTCAGGTGCAGTCCCCGTTCCGCCGCTTGCCGTGCGATCTCCCCGAAGCCCTGCGCACAGGCTCCCCAGACGATACAGAAGTAACGCGACGCAAGTCCCCGGCGCGTCTTCTCGGTCAGCCGCCCGGTCACGGTCAGGATACGTTCCACGCCGCGCGCGGCCTTGAGCATCCCCGCCAGCCCGTCCACGGTGAAGTCGAGGGTGGAGATGCGCGCCGCCCCGTGCTCGCGCACCAGCGACAGGACTGCGGGCGTATGCCTCACTCTGGGCCCGCGGGCGACGAGCCGCATGTTGTATTCCCAGTCATCCCACCGGCGAAGTTGCTCCGCCCACGGGCCGTTGTCCAGGCACGTGCCGCGCCGGTACACCGGCGACTCCACCGTCCAGGCCACCGCGCCCAGCGATGCTTCCACCAGGTCCTTCGCCGGCCTGCCGGCGCACGGTTCCGCCAGCCAATCCGGCTCCTCGCGGAACACGGCGGTCTCGCAATACGCGAGGCTAAGGGCACGGTCGCCGGCGAGTTGGTCAACCTGTGTGGCCAGCTTCTGCGGGTGGAGCAGGTCGTCCGAGTCGAGAAGCTGAATGTACTCCCCGCGCGACTCGATCAGGCCGTGGTTCCTCGCGGCGGGCGCACCCAACTTCGGCTGGCGGAGGCATCGGACCCTCAGTCCGCCGTCCGCGGCTCGCTCCCGACGCCACGCTTCCACCACCTGCCCCGTTCCGTCGGTCGAGCCGTCGTCGACCACGACAAGCTCGATGGGGCGGCACGTCTGCGCCAGGACGGAGTTGAGCGTCTCCACGATGAGCCGCGCCCGGTTGTAGGCCGGGACGATGACCGAGACAAGGCCGGGCTCGTGCCCCTCGCTCATCCAGCGACCGTGACACGTCTCGGGCCAGAGGGCCCGGCCGTCATCATCGGCAAGGCTCGCGGGGACCGGTAATGCGCCGACCGACGCCGGGGCTCCCGTGCTCATCCTGCCCCCTGCCGGTTCATAAGTGCAAGAAACGTGTCGGCCCGCGCTTCCCACGTGTTCTCCCGGGCCAGCCGCCACCGTTCCCGCTCAAGGCCGTCCTCGAAGCCCGCGTCCCTGAGTCTGCTCAGTGCCTCTATCATCCCGTCCGGGCTGTCCACCATCTGCTGTATGCGGGCGTAATCCTCGCACTGTGCACAACCCCCGCGCAGGGAGACGATGGGCCGCGTGGCAGCCATGTGGATGAACAGCCGCACGGGAGAGCCGAACGGCGCGACGCCGTCTCCATGGTACGCGGTGACGCCCACGTCGAAGGACCGCGCAAACTCGTAGAGCCGACTATGTGGCCGCGCGCCCACGTGCCGGACGTTGGGAAGCGCCAGGAACTGCTGCCGGGCGGTCTCCCGGGCGTCGGTCACGCACGAGTGCTTCGGCCCAACGATGAGCCAGTGCAGCCAGGGCAGCGCCCGCGCCACGTCGAGCATGACCCCGAAGTCCGTGCTGCCCGTGTTACCGATCATGCCGGCGACGGGGCGCTCCAGCGTCCCGGCCTCTGGGGGGAGAGGCTGCGGCTCCCGCAACGGCTCCGGCAGCAGTTCGCCGGACACTGCCGCGTGCGGCAGGACGTGACAGCGGCCCGGCGCCACGCCGTAGTCGCTGATGAACCTGTCCCGCAGCTTGCGCGAGACACAGAAGACGTGGTCGACCGAATCGACCATCTGCTGCTCGCGGCGGGCAACGAAATCGTGCCCCCAGCCGTAGCCGCGGAAGTCGTCGCACACGAGGTAGGCCCGCGCCGCGTCGGCGCAATCCGCAGCCAGCGGGGCCAGGTGCGGCATCGTGAACACAACGACGCGCGCCTTCTCAGACGCCCGGGACTCGCACCACCTGCGCGCGGCGCGCAGCCTGCCCCTGACCAGAGGGAAGAACTTCCGGCCGTAACCCCTCGGCAGGTCCACCCGCGCTACCGGGAAAGGCTCCGAACGAGCGAGCACGATCCGGCGCAGCAGGAACCCCACGAGGTCGAGAGCGTGACGCGTCGCCACGACCCGCTCGCGCCGGCAGACCGCCCGGAAGAGGCAATCGGCGTCGGCGGTTCCCAGGTGGTAAACGAATATCAAGTCGCTGCCTCCGCGCTTCCGCCGCGGGCCGCCCGGAGCATCGCCCCCCACGCATAGCGGCGCAGCAGCATCCGGGGAGCGCCGACCAGAAGCGCCACGCAGGACAGGAAACGCCCCTGCTCGGCCAGGCGCGAAAGCTCTCCGAAACGTCGGTGATCGGCAAGGGCGCCGTCCAGTCTGCGGCGGTCCCGCTCGGGGAGCATCGCCCGGTACCTGCCCGGCAGGAGTGCCCTCTCCTCCGCGAATCCGCGCAGGTTCGCCATGCTCTTGCAGTCGGGGTGCATCCGCACTCTTCCCACCACGAGGTCCGGACGTCGTCGGGGCTCACGCCCCGCCAGGAGCAGCCGGATCCACAGATCGCGGTCAAACACGTAATGGAGTTCTTCGTCTAACCCGCCGACGGCCCTCACGGCCTCCAGGTCGTAGAACGTGCCCACCTGGTGCAAGTCACCCCAGCCCGCCATGAACCGGACGGCGTCGCCGTCGAACGTGGGGGCCACGACCTGCTCCGCCCGTCCCTGCTGCGCGACGGCGACGCTCGTGCAGAGCCACCCGCGCCCGCCGTCCCGGCCGGACCAGAGCCCCGCAACGGCGGCCAGCACGCCGGGCAGGTAAACGTCGTCGCTGTTCAGGAATGCGAAAATGCGGCCACTCGCCCTTCGAAGTCCCTTGTTGATCGCTTCCACCTGTCCCCGGTCGCGCTCCGACGTCCAGCCGCTCAGCCAGGGCGCGTACTTCTCGATGATCTCGACCGACCCGTCCGTGGAGCCGCCGTCCACGACGAAGTACTCGAGGTCGGGATAGCCCTGTAGCAGCACGGAGCGGATCGTCTCCTCGATGAACCGCCCCTGGTTGTAGCTGGGGGTGACGACGCTGATGCGCGGCCATTCGCCGCCGTCTCCCGCCTTCGGCGGCAGGGGAGCGCTGCCCTCGGTCCACGGCCAACCCGTCAGGCCGGGTGGGGGCGCGGGCAGCTCGGCCAGCTTCGGGCAGGTCATCGCCTCACGGGCCTCCTTGCGGCGCCACGTCGCATATGATGCGCCGCGGCTTGCCTCGCCCGTAGTCGATGCTGTCCACGATCTCGTAGTCCAGTCGCATAAGCCCCTTGACCTTGTCGGCAAACTCCCTCTGGATATCCGGCAGAACGGCCCGCACGTCCGCACCGGCGGTCGGCGCAATCCGCACGGTCATGTGGTCTATCGCGTCCTGGTGAAGCTGGTAGTTCCTCACGTGATCCACACGGGTGCCCAGGACCGCACCGATGCAGTATCCTATGATCACCGTTCCGTCCTTCAGCACGATGTTTTCGGTGATCCTTCCCTCGATGCTGCCCATCAGGGGCAGCGTGAGCCCGCAGGGGCAGGTGCCCTCCTTCCGGGTGGCCACGTCCCCGTTCTCATACCTGATGATGGGGGCCGAGTAGTCCTCCAGGTCCGTGATGACGACTCGCCCCGGCACGCCGGGCGGGGCGGGCCGGCCCTCGTCGTCCAGGACCTCGACGTGCCGGCAGTCCGACATCACGTGCAGGCCGGCCTGCGCCGTGCATTCCGCCGCGAGCCAGTACGCCTCGGAGCAGCCGTACTGATCGTAGACGGGGCAGCCGAAGACGCTCTCCATGTGCAGCCGCTGGCTTTGCGTCAGGGCGGCGGCCGTGACCCACACGGCATCCGTTGGCAGCCCGGCGGAGTGGCCCCGCTTTGCCATGTGGGACGCCAGCACGTCCATCGCGCCCACGTAACCCATTATAAACCCGGGTCTGGTCTGGCGGATCTTCCGGATGAACTCCTCCATCGAGGGCGGGTCCATGTTCCCGGCATCGAGCAGGAACCAACTGGGCCTGCACAGGCGCATGATCGAGAGCTTCCTGAGCGCCCGCCACGCGCCCCGCAAACCTCCCCGGCCATGCCGCCGGCGCCCCCCGCCCTCCTTCTTGCCCGTGGGCCTCCGGTAAACCGACGCCGAATCGGTCCATGGGCATATTCCCCACCAGCCCAGGACGCGAGCTTGCATGGCCTCGATCAGGACGTCGATCTTCGGGTCGTGATACGACCTGACGGGCATTCCGGTCGAGCCGGCCGTCGTGCGGAGGTGCAGCCGGCCCGCATCCACACCGTCGGCTACCATGTCCGAGAGGTTTTCCCGCAGGTCTTCGCGCGAAATGATGGGCACCCGCACGACGTCGGACGGCTCCTTCAACTGGCCCGGGTGGAAGCCCGCCTCGCTGTATCTTCTCCGGTAGTAGGGGACGTTCTCGTACGCGTGCGAGACGATCCGCACCAGCTTCTGCCAGGCCATCTCGGCCAGTTCGTCGGGCGGCAGGACTTGGCTGCGGGTGAACTGCTCCAGCGCGTCCCTCAGCCCGGGCCTCTCCCTCAGGACGCCGTGCCGCCAGACGAACCGTTGTATCCCTTTCCTCATCCCCATGCGCGTCTCACCTGTTGCTGCTCTGCACGGCGGTCTCCTGCGGGCAGCCCGCGCCGGCCTCGTCGAGGATAAAAGCGTACCAGGCGAGGTAGTCCTCGACCATCCTTTCCAGGTCGAATCGGGCGCGCGCGTCCCGGGCGGCGTTCTCGCCGAGCCGGCGGCGCATTCCCTCCCTCGTGAGCAGCGTTTCCAGACAGGCCGCCAGGCCCTCAGCGTCGCCGGCCGGCACGAGCATCCCGGTCGCCTCCTCGTCCCGGCAGGCTGCGCCCGGGTTCAGGCTTTTGACCTGCTCGGGTATCCCGCCGACCGCCGTCGCCACCACCGGCGTGCCGCAGGCCAGGGCCTCCAGCACGGCGTTGGGGAACGTGTCAACGCGCGCCGCGTGAACGTAGACGTCCGCCGTCTGGTAGTAACGCGCCACCGCCCGCGGATCCTTCTCGTAGGGGGCGAAACGGACCTCGGACCGGCCCACGCGTTCGCTGCCTGCCTCTTCCCCGAGGGCCACGAGGACAACGTCCTGATCGGCCAGTCGCTCCGCGACAATGGCCAGGGCGGCGCGCATGGTCCGGTAGTCCTTCCACACGTTGGTTCGCACCGAATTGGCGGCGAACAACAGCACCCTGGCTGCCGCCGGGACGCCGATCTCCCCCCGTGCCCTGTCCCTGTCGGCCGGGCGGAAGACCGACAGGTCGACGCCGTTCGGGATGACCCGGCTTCCCGCAAGCCCCCGGGCGAGTATCGAACGCTGGACCCTGTCCATCAGCCACTGCGACGGCGCGGACACGTAGAGCCGGCTCCGGGCGTAGATCCCCCGTTTCCTCTGCCAGTTCTGCGCCGTCCCATCGCGCCGCAGGGCGGGCGGAATACTCAGGTCGGGGCAGTCGCCGCAGCCGGTCTCCCACTTCGCGCAGTCGAACGAATGGGAACAGTGGCCCGTCAGGAGCCACATGTCGGAGAGGCGAAGCACCACGGGCACTCGGTGGCTCAGCCACGCGAGCGACCTCAGGTCGAAGAAGCCGCCGTGCAGGTTGTTGCAGTGGAGGATGTCCGGGCCGCCCGGGCACAGGTCGGGCAAGTCCCTCGTGGCCGGGAAGTCGAAGTCCTCCTCCCCTTTCAGCATCGCGAGCACGCGACGCGGCCGGCCGAGGTACTGGAGTACGAGGGCCGCCCGACCGGCGCCCCACCCCTTCCGCCAGCAGCGCGAGTGCACGGAGTCCCAGAACCGGACCCACAGGTTGCGGTGGCGGCAGTTGTCGATCGGGCATACGTCCGGGTCCGTTCCCCGCTTGACGCCGACCGCGAGCTTCACGGCGTGCCCGCGTCGCCTGTACGCCCGGAGAAGTTCCATGGTGACTTTCTCTGCCCCGCCGCCCACGTCGGAGGTATTAGCCATCAGGATTTTCATAGAACCCCCCGTACGTCAGTCGTGGGCACAGGCTGAACATCCAGCGGGCGAACTGCTCGAACCGGCCTCCGTCCCAGTTGCGGACCGTATAGCGAGGCAGCTGCCAGCGGTCCGTCCAGCGCGTGACAAGACCCGTGAAAACGCTGCACGCCACCCGGAAGCCCGCCTCCCGCGCCGCCGCCACGCTGTCGGCATTGTAATCGCCCCGGCAGCCGTACGGATACGCGAAGGCGGTGACGGGCCGCCCAAGCATCGCCTCCAGAACCTCGCGGCTGCCAGTGATCTCCCTGATCTGGTCCGACCAGCCGAGCGAGGACAGGCGCGGATGCGTCTGCGTGTGCGCCCCGATCTCGACGAGGCCGTCGGCGGCCAGTTCGCGCAGTTCATCCACGGTCAACATCCTGTAGTCCGGCCGCGGCTCCCGGGGCATCTGCGCCCAGTCGAGCAAGCGGCCCGCAAGCCCCTCCCGCTCTCGACTGTCGGTTGACGCCAGGAGCGTGCGCAACTCATCGTGCACCTTCATTCGCCCATCCGCGTCCGGGGGCACCCGCCACCTGTGGTTCTCGCCGTCCACTGACAGCACAAGTTCCTCCGGGAGCGACTCGGACAGCAGCATCACCCGAATCAGCGTGCTCGTGTATATCTCCTTGCCAGTCCCGACATGGTCGCTCGTCACGAAGACGGTGGCGGGAATGCCGTAACGCTGCAGGAGCGGTCTCGCGTTGAGCAAGTTGTCCGCGTAACCGTCGTCGATGGTCAGCACCACGGAGCGCCGGGGAGCGCTCCGCCCGGCCTCAAGCTGGTCCGCCAGCCGCTGCAGGCTGACAGGGCGATAGTCCCTCACCAGCACCCTCAGATGCTCTTCGAAGCGCTCCGGCGTTACGCAGAGCTGCTGCGGATCCAATGGGACGTCGGCAACCCTGTGGTAGGCCAGGATGGCCGCCCGCCCGAACGCTCGGTTCGCCATATACTTGACCCGCCCCAGACCTCTCACTGCGGACCTCCCCAGAACAGGCGGTCCCGCGCGCGGGCTGCCGCTGTCGCCGCTGCCTCATCTCCCATGCGCGACGCGGCCCCCGGCGTCACGCTCCCTCCTCCAGCAGATGCAGCAGGTCCTGCATCCGCCGGTGATAAGTGTGCTCCCGCAAGGTGCGCTCCTGCCCGGCGCGGGCCACAGCGGCCCGCTCGTCGTCGTGGGCCAGATAGTGCTCGATCAGTTCGGCGCACTCGGCCGCGGAATGATAGGCCGCCACTTCCTTGCCCGGCTCGAACATCTCGCTGAGGTTCTGCTTCCAGTCAGTCAGCAGCAGCGCGCCGACCCCGGTGGCCTCGTAGAGGCGTTTGTTGTTCGCGTAAGGCGGGATGTCGCCGTGGTGATTCAGCGTTATCTTCGAGCCGGCCAGGATCCGGAACATCTCCAGCCCCCAAGCGCGCCCTACGTAACCCCGGCGAACGGCCGAATCGGCCGGGACGTGGTTCAGGCCGGGCGCCCATACCTTGAGTTGCGGGAAGCGCCGGCACAGCTCCTCCAGCAGGGCCAGCCTGCTGGAATGCACCGCCGCGAAGCTGCCCACAAAAGTCACCTCATGGGGGTGCCGCAGCGGACCAAGCAACGAGAGAACATCCGGCTCGAACCCCAATCGCACCAGTTCGGCCCTCAGCCCCTGCCTTCGGAGCCACTCCACGGTTGGCGGGAAAGAGGACACCGCCAGGTCGTAGCAGCCAAAATCCTTGTGTGTCGGCAGCCGCGTCGCTGCATGTTGACCGACCAGCAGGCCGAAGTGCTGCTTCACGCCGGCGAAGAACGAGGGCTCGAACCGGCACATGTCGAGGTTCAGCACAACGTCCGGACGATACTGCTCGATCTGCGCCCGAAGGACGTCGCGCAGCCATCGGTCCCGGTAGAACGAGACCCACGGCACAATGCCCCGGCGCAGTCGGAACTCCCATCTCAGGTCGGACTTCAGTGTGAGGCCGTTCTCTCGCGCCCAGGCCTTCTGCCTGAACTCGTTGTTGGCACACACGGCCCACGCCTCGTGGCCGAGCCTGCGCAGATTGGCCGCGTATATCCTCCTCAGCCCCGTCACGTCCCTCCCGACGGCGTCGGCCTGCTCACGGTACGACCCTGACGCCAGGCCCTCCTTGTGGCTGTAGATCCAGCGCAGGCATTCGGTGGACGCCGTGTCAACAATGAAGAACTTCATGTGCTTGCGCCTTCTGGCGAGTTGGGCCGCCCAACTCCGAGCAGCCGGCCCGCCCACTGAAGCTCCAGCAGTTCCAGGCAGTAAAGCCAGAAGTACGAGCAAGCCAGCAGGAGAGGGTGCCCCAGCACTATCCGCGCAAGCAGGGCCAACTGGGTAACCTTGCCTGCCAGCGTCCCCTTCCCGGAAGGCCGTACTCGGGCGCACCATCTCTCGTGGTAGCGCACAAGCAACTGCGCCGGCCCGCGCGCCGCCAGCCCGCGCCTGTAAGCCCACTCGAAGACGAACCTGGAGAACAGGTAGCGGTAGTGCCGGATCACCTCCGGCGGCGAGAATATGCGGTTGGCGCCGTGGACCCTCCTGACGCCCACCGGTTCGTCGAGTTGCCCCGGCACCAGCTTACCCACACCGGCCATCTTCAGCCACATCGCCGAGTCCTGGCTCAACTGGAGCCGTTCATTGAAGCAGCCGGCCCTGTCGAATATCCGCTTTCGGACCACGACGCCGTCCGTGCAGAACAGGCCCCTGTCGCCGGTCGCCAGCGCCTCGAACAGGCGGGAGGGTGGGACTCGCTCTCTCATCGTGGTCAGCATGGCGTTGCCCTGGGCCCGCCACCGTTCCCTGGCCTCGTCGTTCTGGAAGTAGGTTCCCACCGCCTCGTACACGCCGTCCACGTCGGGTTCAGACTCCAGCAGCTCCCGCGCCACCCGGAAACGCCCCGGCAGGAAGAAATCGTCCGCGTCCAGGAACGCGACGTAGTCGTGTCGGGCCGAGCGGATAGCCAGGTTCCGGCTCGCCCCGGCGCCTCGGTTCTTCCCGTCCTTGTGTTGCAGAAGCCTGACCCGGGCGAACTCTTGCGCCAGTCCCCGGCATACTTCGAGCGAGTTGTCCGGCGATCCGTCCTCCACCAGTATGACCTCGCCGGTCTCCGGCTGGGCCAGCGCGGACTCGACGGCCTCCCTGACGTAGGGGGCCGCGTTATAGACGGGCACGATGACGGAGACGCGCATTTTGCGCTTGTCGGTCAAGGCATGCGTTCTCCCAGCCTCCGCCAAACGGCGCTCGGTAAGGCCCTGCACAATCCGCGGAACACCGGCATCAGCGGGCGCACCACCGGGTAGAGGGCCGGCAACGTGGCGACGAACCTGCGCCGCCTCTCCTGAGTCCACATGCGCCTGCGGAAGCCGTCTCGGGTGAACTCCCAGTTCGCGTCCTGAAGGCTGAACGAATGCTGGTCGCCGGCCAAGCGGGCGCGCCCCATCAGCTCGCGGTTCCTGTCCGCCTCCGGCCCCTGCCATCTCTGTCCCCGCTTCTGCGGGACATGCGCGTAGCCGTGATCCTGGTGCACGGCCACGACGGCTGTGGTCGCGTCCACAACAGGCACCCCTCGAACCAGCGCGCGGTAGATCATCCAGTTGTCCCAGCCGGGGCGCCCTACGGCAAAGGGCGGCAGTTCGGAAACGGCCCCACGCGGGAACACGAAGTAATCGATGGCCCACGGCGATGCAAGCCTGCCCGTGCGCTCGGCCAAATCCCGGCAGCGCTCCGTCCAGCCGGGCCGCCCGATGTCTGCCGACGGCACGGCGCTCACCTCCCGACGCTGGCCCGACATGAGGAACTGCGGCGCCCATTCCACCGCTTGCCGGACGGCGGGAAGGAAATCGTCCAGAAGAATTATGTCCGCGTTGACATAGCAGAGCACGTCATGGGCAGCCTGCACCCCGGCCTTATGGAACGCGTCGCTCACCAGCGGAGTGCCGTACTCGTTCCGGGCCAGGTCCGGCATCCTGCCCGCGCCGACGTCCTCGGCCACCTCGTCCGTACCCTCTTCATCCCCGCACAGCAGCACTTCCACGCCCCCATCCAGCAACGCCCAGCTACGGACGGCGTTCCGCTGGATCTCGCCAACATAGCCGATAAAGGGCTTGGGGATGGAGAAGATCGTGATCATCGCTCGGTCCTTGCCTCGGCCTCCCTGGACGCACGCCGCCAGGGGGCGTCCTGTATCCTCCGCATGCTCTTGTCGTAGGTCTCACGACTCGCCAACAGCGCCCGGAACCGGCCGTAGAGCCGTTGCGCGAGCAGGACGTCGTCACCGACCGAAGCCGGGTGTCGCCACGGGCGCAGTAGGTCACGCCGGCGGAGGAGCAGCCTCCCCGCCGCATCCCGCACCTGCCTGCGCCACGGGGTGGCCGCGGCCAGCAGGTAGGGGTCCAGGCCAACCGACGCGGCGCCGAAGGCCCGGTGCAGCCTCCTCAGGTAGGGCGGCGTCAGGCGGCCCGCCGGCAGGAAGTGCTGCAGACGCAGCCGCGCCTCATACCAGAGCCGCCACCCCGCCATGCGCAGCGCAAGGCAGAGTTCCGTGTCCTCGCCGCTGCTCAGCGCCCTGCCCCGGCGGCCGACCACCTGCGGGCGGAACCCACTCCCGGCCAGGCGCTCCCACGCCGACTTGCGGACGGTCAGGCCCGCCCCCCAGAAGTGGTCTCGCGTCCACGTGATGTCGCCCGGTTCGAGCCCGTCCGGCCCGATCGCGTAGCTGCCTCTGTGTTGCTCGAACCACGCCGGAGGGCTGGTCTCGCACGCCGCCTCGCAGAATCCCAGGCACCCGCCCACCTCCGGCTGGGCGTCCATGATCCGCGCTACCAAGCCCACCCAGTCGTGGCAGACCCAGTTGTCGTCGTCCACGAAGGTGACCACGTCGTGAGCCGCCTCCGCCAGGCCGCGGATGCGGGCAAAGATCAGCCCGAGGTGAGGCTCACGCACCACGCGCAGCGATGCACCGTCGCGCCGCCGCCACGACTCGCGGGCGACCTCCGCCGTCCCGTCCGTCGAGGCATTGTCCACGACGATGACTTCCCACGGGACGCCGCCCGTGTCGCGCTGGGCTTCGAGATGGGCGAGCGTCTTCGGCAGGCGCGGCGCGCTGTTGTGACAGCAGACGATTACGCTGACGCCCCGCTCCGTCGCCGGACCGGATGGCCGGGCTTCCGACAGGCCGTTATGTCCGCTCTCCCCCATCTCCTGCTATGCATCAAAACGAGATCAAGGTGCGATCCAGGCGCCCAACCTGTCCAGCCGCCTCGCCAGGCCGCGAACGACTCTGCCCGCCAGCGCCCGCGGTCCTCGGGGCTTCCTCGCCGCTCCGCCGGACTGCGCGGCCGGTACGGCGGGCCGCCATCCCGCCCAGGGCGTCATGTCCAGGTAGTGGAAGTACAGGCCCGCCAGCGGGTGCCGGCAGTCCGGCCGCCACGGCTTCCCGTGCCTGGTGGAGTAATGAACGACGCATGGGCGCACGAGCGCTCTCTCGTACTCCTCGGCCGTGAGAGGGCCGTCCTCGGCGGACTGCCACCCGTAGATGAACGCCTGCTGGTTCCACGCCGGGTCCAGGGCCTTCCAGCGTCCGCAGCAGACGGCGTTCAGTCCGTCCTGATCGCACCAGCGCACGAACTCCGGGCTGCGGGCCACGTAGGAGCGCACCTTCTCGCTGATGTCCTCCTCGCGCCATTTCTGAAGGTCGATGATCATAACACCGGAGTTGAAAAGCGGCGCATCCGGCGGGAGCCCCAGTTCCCGGTAGTTGAGCAGCCCCTGCCTGGAGCCCGCCGTGGCCCCTCCGTAGTCCACGGCCGCCGCCAGGGGACACCCGTCCAGGTCCGCTTCCCACAGCACACCGACGTCGCCCAGAACGACAATGTCGCAGTCCAGGTAGAGAACCCGCTCGCCGTCGCACAGCTCCGGCAGCGCGAGGCGGTAGTACGCGGCGTGGCTCCCGATCTGTCCCTCGGTCAGGTCGGTGTAGAGGGCGGAGCAGTCGTGCCAGGCCGTGCTCGCCCCGTTCAGGACCGACTCGATCCGCTCCCGATTGCCGGCAGATATCCCGCCGTCGAGGATGACGAAGCGGACCTCGCCACGCACGCCCGGGTAGTTCGCAAGGAGCGAACGCGCACACACGGCCAGCTGGCCGCTGAACGCGTCGTCCGCCGCCAGGGCCACCGTGATCATCTCTGCCTCTGCGCTCCCACCCGCTTGTTCTTATACCTGGCCCGGGTCAACGCCGCCGTCCATGACAGGGGCCGCCTCCCACCGGTCGCCGTCCTGCCTCAGCACGCTCTGCCAGCATTCGCGGAGCCAATCGCCCGCCCGGTAGCAGGTAGTACCGATGGTTGTCAGAGGCTCCACCTTCCCCTGCCCCGTGGATTCTATCTCCCTCCCAAGCGGCGCTCGCCGCCGATGTCGAACGTCCACTCATGAGGCAGTTGCACGGCGCCAGAGCTGTCGACGACGCCGCGCACGGTCAGGTTGTGGCCGGGCGTGTTCCGCGCGTGGACCTGGAGGGTACCCGGCCCCAGGATCTCGAACCCCACCGAGTAGGTGTCCGGGCTGAGCCAGAAGTGCGGGATTCGCAGGCTCATGGAAATCTCCTGCCCCGGGCCGACACCGGAAAGGTCGCGCACGTCGCTCCTGCACCCCAGGCAGACCCGACCGTCAGACCCGACGAACCAGCAGTTGCCGATCCCGAGGGGCACAGGCTCATTGCAGCGGAGCACGAACCGGGCGTGCAGCGGCTCACCCGTCTGGAACTCCGTCACTTCCCGGCCGTTGCCATCGACGAGGGTCTCAGAGACGACCTCGTACCTGAGCCGCCCGGTCGGGGCCGCCTCCCCTCCCTCGCGCTCGCCGGCGACATCCTGGCGGTACTGCGCTATGGCTTCGCTGGTGGGGCCAAGCGTCCGCACGCGGCCCCCCTTCAGGTAGCAGGCCCGCTCCGTGATCCGGCCCACCATTTCCATGTTGTGCGAGACGAACAGCAGGCAGGTATCGCTCTGTTGGAGTTCCCTTATCTTCTCGCGGCACTTCGCTCGGAACGGCACGTCGCCGACGGCCAGGACCTCGTCAATCAACAGGACGTCCGGCTCCAGGTGCGCCGCCACGGCGAACCCCAGGCGCACGCGCATCCCGGAGCTGTAGAACTTGACCGGCGTGTCGATGAAGTCGCCGATCCCTGCGAAGTCAACGATCTCGTCGAACTTCCTGTCGATCTCCCTCTTCGACATGCCGAGCACGGCGCCGTTGACGTAAACGTTCTCCCGCCCCGTCAGCATCGGGTGGAAGCCCGCGCCCAGTTCGATCAGGGACGAGAGGCGTCCGCGGATCTCGACGCGGCCGCCCGTGGGGACCATGATGCCCGCCATGACCCTGAACAGCGTGCTCTTACCCGCGCCGTTCGGGCCGATGATACCGAGGCACTCGCCGCGCCTGACCTCGAACGACACGTCCTGGAGGGCCCAGAACTCGTGCCTGCGCAGACCGTCAACATTCTGGCCCACCCCCGCCAGCGCCCTGCCGATGTCGAACAGGCCGTAGAGCATCGTCCGTTTCAGGTCCTTGCAGAACCTCTTGCTCAGGCCCTCGACCCGGACTGCCACGTCGTCGGTCATCATGTCCTTTCGGCCAGGACGGGCTCGCAGATGTGGAAGAAGCGCCACCCCACCAGGAAAACGACGAGGGACACGGCGGCACAAACCCAGTAAAGGCCCGGGTCGGACAACCTCCCGGCGGTGATCAGGTCCCGCACGGCCGTCATGAAGTGCGAGACGGGGTTGACGTTGTGCGAAATCGCCAGGATCCGCTTGGGAAGGTTCTCGGGAGAGACGGGGGTCGGGTAAACCGTCGGCGCGAAGAACAGGGCGAAGCCAAACAGGAACTCGACCGCCCGCGTCACGTCCCGGACCATCGTGTTGAACGGCGCCAGCAGAAGCCCCAGGCCCAGCGCAAGCAGAACCAGCGGCAGGATGGCCAGCGGCACGAAGACAACCTGCCACGGCGGGAAAGACACGTCGGAGCCCAATTTGAGATAGAAGCCGAACGTGACGGCCACCACCATGCTCTGTATGGCGAAACCGATGAGCGCGTTGCCCAGAGCCGCGAACGCGAGCGCCTCGCGCGGGAAATAGACTTTCGAGACCAGCGCGCCGCTGCGCGCCACGGAACCTGCCACACCCGTAGTGGCCCGGGAGAAGAGCTGCCAGACCGTCGCGCCCACCAATACCCAGAGCGCGTACGGGAGCCCCGTGCCGGTCGTATCCACGTTGAGTATCTGCGAACTGCGCAGGAAGCTGAACACAATGGTCGTGGCCACGGGCGGCAGCACGGCCCAAACGACGCCGACGTAGCTCTGCTTGAACTGCCCGATGAAGTCCCGGTGCACCAGCCGCCAGACCAGCTCGCGGACCGAGTAGAGTTCCACGAACATGTCCCGCCAGGCGGCCATCGAGAGGCGGCGCCTGCCCTGGGCATCGTAAACGGTCACGGCCTGTTCAGCTTCGTCCATCGTCCGCTCCGGACACTCCCGTCTCGCTGGAGTACCATTCAACGGTCCGCCGCAGGCCCTCGGCGAAGCTGACCTGCGGCTCGTAGCCCAGCAGGCGCCCGGCTCTGCCGACGTCCGCCAGGGAGTGCTTGACGTCTCCCGCTCGTTCGGGGCCGTAATGCGGCTCGATCGACCTCCCCATGATCTCCCCCAGGAGCGCGTACAGCTCGTTCAGCGTGTGCCGCTCGCCGCAGCCCACGTTGCAGACCGCCCCGCCGGCGGCCTCCGCGTCGGCGGCCAGCAGGTTGGCCCGCACCACGTCGTCCACGAAGGTGAAATCGCGCGACTGCTCCCCGTCGCCGAAGATGGACGGGCTGCTCCCGCTCAGAATATGGCTGATGAAGATCGGGATCACAGCCGAATACTGGCTGTGCGGGTCTTGGCGCGCGCCGAACACGTTGAAGTAGCGCAGGCAGACCGTCTCCAGGCCGTACACCTCGTTGAAAACTCGGCAGTACAACTCCCCCGCAAGCTTGCTGGCCGCATACGGGCTCTTCGGAGCGGGGGGCATGCCCTCGTGCTTGGGCAGTTGCTCGGCGTCGCCGTAAACCGAGCTGCTTGAGGCGTAAACCACGCGCCGCACGCCGCCGTCCCGCGCCGCCAACAGGACTTTCAGCGTCCCCTCCGCGTTGACGGTGTGCGAGACAAGCGGCTGCTCGACCGACCTCTGCACGCTCGGCAGGGCGGCCTGGTGCAGAACGTAGTCCGCGCCGCCCAGGGCCTCAGCCAGCAGGCGCTCGTCGCATATGCTTCCCTCGAAGAAGGCCACGTCGGCCTCCAGCCCCGCCAGGTTCTCCCGCCTCCCGGTGGACAGGTCGTCCACGACGCGCACCTCCTGCCCGTCCGCCACGAGCCGAGCCACGATGTTCGAGCCGATGAATCCGGCCCCGCCCGTCACCACGTACACTGACATCTCGACAGGCTCCTCTCAGCGAAGATGGACAAGTTGCCCGCCCGAGGAACGGCGTGCGATGCTCGGGAAACGCGGGGCGTGCGCTGACGACACCATCCGCCGGCCGGCCGGCCCACGGGGCGGGGGCGCGGCGCGTCAGAGGCCGTGCAGCGCTCGAGCAAACGGCCGCCGGGCCGCGATTTCAGTTGGGAAATGAGCTTCAATGTACACACCACTCCAGGCTTACGTCTGCCCCCAAGATACAACGTAAGTTCCTATCAAACAATCATTTACACTCTTCCTCACCCCCGGCCGGCCACCCCAGCAGGCGGCCGTCCGACCGACGGCCCTTGCCGGCCCGGGGGCAGTCGCCGGCCCGTCGCCACGGTGCTTCCGGGCCGGACCGGCCAGAGGCGCCTCCTCAGGCACAGGGCAGCGGCCACGCCGCCCGCGTTCGCCACAACGTCCCACACGTCACGCGTGCGTCCCACCAGCGGCTGCAGAACCTCCAGCAGCACGCCGAGCACGAGCGGCGCAACCACCATGGGGGCCAACCACAGGGCCGCTCGTTTCGTTCGGAACGTCCAGAAGACCAGCCAGCTCAACACCGCGTAAGCGCCGAAGTGGCCGAGAAAGGCCAATGGAGACAGACTGTGTGCCTGCCCGGCGGCAGGCCCCGGCGGGGCGAGGCTCGCGGCAATCACAAGCCCCAACCACAGCGACAGGCAGACGCCTGCGGGGACGCGCCTGAGCAAACAGAGGTCATCGTGCAGTTGGGAGTGGTGCTCTGTCACTTTCCGCTTCTGCGCGTCAGGTACCCACGGGACGGGGTGGCGAGGAATGAATGCACGCCAACTGCGCAGACAACCGGACCGGTCAGCCTGATTTCTCTTTCCCGCCGCCGTCCCTCTCTCGCTCGCCGCTGCTATAGTAGCGATAGTGGCTGGGATAGTAGTCGTAGTAGCGATAGCTGTAACCGTAGCCGTAGTATCCCTGCCTCTTCAGATCGAAGTTGTTCAACGCTACGCCAGCCACGTCGGCATCGACCGAACGCAACTTGTCCACGGACCTCTGGACGACGTCGCGTGATACCGCGCCGGAACGGATGACGAGGATGACGGAAGCACTGGTGGACTTGGCAACCAGGGTCGGGTCGGAAAGGGTCATGGGAGGGGTGTCAAACAGCACGTAGTCGAACCTCTCGGCAGCCTGCATGAGTTCCTTGAACTGCACGGAGGTAGCGCTCAGCAGTTCGCCGACCTTCGACACGCTGGACCCGCAGGGCAGGATATTCAGGTTCTCCACGCCGCCTTCGTGAAGCACCTCGTCGAAGCCAGACTTCCCCTGGAGGAAGTCGCTCAGGCCGGGCTTCCTCTCACAGCCGAACAGCTTGTGGACGGAGGGCCTGCGCAGGTCCGAATCGACCAGCAGCACCTTCTTGTCCGCCTGTGCAAGCACCACCGCCAGGTTGCCCGCGACCGTGGACTTCCCCTCCTGCGCCACCGAGCTGGTCACCGCAATGCACCGGATCCCACGAAAATGCGGCGAGAAGAGGATGTTCGCGCGCAGGGTCCTGAAGTTCTCCGTCAGCGGCTCGTCGGGATGGTCCCGGGAGACAAGAACGGGACTCCCCTTGCTGCGTCTCTTGCCGTACCCGGCGTGAACCAGCACAGCCAGCTGATCCAGGTCCAGGCTCCTCTTGAGGTCGATTGGGGTGGCAAGCGTTGTGTCCATGTAATCGGCGAACAGGGCGAGGCCGATGCCTGCCGCAAGCCCCACGAACAGGGCGACGAGCATGGTCTTAATGCCCCGGCCAGCGCCCCGGCTGACCTCCGGCTCCGAGGTGATCAGGTCGATGTTGACCGCGTCGATAGTGGCCGCCAGGTTGGCCTCTGTAGCCCTGGAGATAAACGTGTCAAAGAAGGTCCAGTTCACCTGCGCCTTGCGCTTCAGGGCGTTGTATTCGACCAGTTGCCTGTTGACTTCGCGAGCCTTGTTCTCGGCGCTTCGCAGTTCTTCGCCAAGCTTCCGCTCTTCTATCTTGATGGCGTTGAGTCTCTCCCTGCGAGCCTGCATTGCGTTCACCGTGTGGGCCCGCATGTCATCCGCCAGCATCTGGAGGGCTTTCTGGAGCTCGACGGTTCTCGGATGCTTAGGCCCGTATCGCATCCTATAGACGGCCAGTTCCCGCCGCAGGGTCTGCTCCGTGCTCAGAAGCTCCTCGATGGCCGGCGTCTCCAGCACGACCACGCTGGCCGGCAAAGGGTTCTCGCTGTCATACAGGTTCGTCAGCATGGTCAACTCGGTCTCGACCTGTATGCGCTCCACCCGCACCTCGGCCTGACGGGCCTCAAGCGTCTCTATCGTCTTCTGCAAGACCGAGATGCCGGCCTCGCTCTCCCCCCCCAACGTATTGACGAAGCCGTCCATCTCCTTGTGGAAGTCCAGCAGTTCTTCCTCGGAGTCGGCAACTTTCCTCTGGAACTCCGCCTGCTGCTCCCGGAACCACCTGATCCACCTCTGGGAGGAGTCGAGGTGCCTCTCGTGCTCCGTCTCAATGAACAGGTCCGCAAGCCCCTTGCATATGTCCGACGCGCGATCGCGGTTGCTGGCGCTGTACCTGATCTGTATCAGGTTGGTGCCTCCGACCGGCGAGGCGTTTGTCTTCCCGCGCAGCACGTCGGAGAAGCGCTGCGGGTCCACGTCGGCGAAGGCATCCGTGTCGGGCTCCTCGCTTCGGGAGGTGGGGATGTGTGCCACGACCCAGGACTTGGCTTTCGCGACCAGGCCCGGCTCCGGCTTGGAGAGGCCCAGGTCTCCATAAGACGCGATGCCCAGCTTCTCGACGGCTCTCTTGGCGAAGTCCCGGCCCTCGATGATCCGGCAGTAGGTGCTGACCTCGCGCTCCCAGCCGGAGAAGTCGCGGGCGAACTCCTGGGGGCCCTGCTGCTGCCCCACTCGCACGAACACGGACGCCCTGTACACCGGCTTGGCGGACCACACTTTGAAGGCGCCCATCGCCAGCGCAACGATCACCACGATGACGACAAGCCGGATGTGCTGCAAGACAATGGCGATGTAGTCCCGCAGATGGACGTCGGGGACGACGCTGAGCCGTCGTCGCTCAGGCTGCTTCTGCTGCGAATCGTCGCTCAAAACCACCTCTCCTCCACCTTTATCACGTCGCCCGCCATCACTTCGTCGGCCAGGCCGACCTGCGTCGTCTGCCACTCCAGGCCAACCTTGCGCATGACGTTGATCTTGTTCAGGTTGCCCCGGCGCGTGATCCAGCCGGCCAGTATGAGCGCCTCCCGGACCGTCAGGCCCTCCTGCAGCCGGAAGGTGCCCGGCCCGTTGACCTCGCCGATGACGTAATAGATCTCCGATTCCCGGTCGATGCTCAGCACGTCCCCGGACTTCAGCTCGAAGTCCCGCCCGTCCTCGGCGAGGAAGATCTCCTTGACGTCGAACTTGCTGGTCACCACGCCCCCCTCTTCAGAGTAACGCACGACCGTCAGAGTGACCTTATCGTCCTTGGGCCCAAGCCCGATGGAGGCCAGCAAGCGGGCCAGCGTGATGTCCTCGGTCAGCGGATAGCCGCCGGCGGTTTCCACGTCGCCAAGGATGTACACCACTTCGCTTGCCTGCCGGCTGGGGGTGAACAGCACCACGTCCCTGTCCACAAGCACCACGTTCTCCTCCAGGTGGCCCATCATGAGCGCCGAAAGGTCGACCATGAGGGGCCCCCCGGCCGGTTGCTCGGACTCGCTACCCGCCGGCTCTTCGGCGCCCGCGCCCGCGGGCAAAGCCGGGGCGGACTGGCGTATGATCATGATCCGCTGCGAGCAGCTTGCCAGCGCGCCCCCGCACCGGGCGAGCAGTTCCAGCATGGTTGTCTTGCCCTCGAGGCTGTACACTCCCGGTCTGGCCACCGCGCCCAGCACGAAGACCGTGCTGCTGCTGCGCTGGGCGATCGTGATGAAGACCTGCGGCTCCACCAGGTAGCCGCCGGCGTATTTCTGCTCGACCGACTCCTCGAGTTCCGTGGCGGTCAGGCCCCGCGCGTACACCGGACCGATGAACGGAAAGATCACGTTGCCGTCTTCGGTGATCTTGGACTGGACGTTCAGCTCGGGCTCGTTCCACACCGTCAACTGCACGACGTCGCCGACCTTCAGGGGCTCCTCGCTGAACCTGTCGGTCGACGGCTGCGCGGGCGGCATGCCCATCGAACCCAGTTCCTGCCCGAGCGCGGCCGCCGCGACGGTCAGGAAAGCCAACAGAGACGTCAACCTCAAAGTCGCTCTAAGCGTGCTCATGCGTCCGGGCCTCATCAGACTGTCTCTTTCGGCCAACCAAGATAAGGCGGGACGAGGATCCTCTCGCCCTGCCGGTGCTGCCGCGCCCCATGATTGGGGTGCCGGTAGGGGACCTCCCCTTCCTCAGCCCCGCGTGCTCCCCGGAGCCGGCTTTCCAGCGGCTTCGGCAAAGACACACTCAGCCCATGGCCTCGTGTGGATTGGACCCGGCGAGCGACGAAGAAGAAAGGCTATGTCCCGCTGGCGACCGACGCTCCGCAGGCTGCTCGCTCTATCTCCTCGACCCTCACTGATTGGGGCTGATCAACTGCCTGGGGATTTCCATGAACTGGCCCGTATACCCGCCCTCTAGCCCCGGGGGCGGCGGGAAGGCGCCCGGGAACTGCTCCCCGATGTCTCCGGCCAGGTCGTCCATGTGCGAGAGCCCGCGCTCACGGTCGACATCGTCCTCGATGACGCTGAACTCGTGGCTTCCTCCCGGCCCGATGTCCACGATGTCCGAACCATCCCATGAAGCCGCGTAGAGCGGTTGGTCGCTCAGGTTCGTCAGCCTCACCCGACCGTCCAGAATATCGATCTGCACCTTCTGGCCGGGCTGCAGGACGAAGACCACCGCCCCCAGGTAAGCGACCAGCACCGGACCGCTGTTGCTCGCGCTCGCCTCGACGGTCATGGGAGGTCCCGCGTCGACCGTCACGCCTGAGGCAAGCTGGATAAGAACGTCGCCGTCCTGCAAAACGGGTTTCCCCGCTTTTGCGTCAACGGTGTATTTCGTATCCGACTCGCGGACGATCTCGCCGACGAAGCTGGTCCCCGTCAGAACACCCGTTCCGATCGTGGTCTGGAAGTCGTAGGTGAGACTCTCCTCATCGCGCTCTCTGCGGGGCCTCTTTGCCGCCTCCAGGATGCTCGGCTTGATGGTGCCCTTTGCAAGGTCCATTCCGAGAACAACTGTCCCCTGCTCCCGGGAGACGCGGAACTTGCTGAGCGTAACGGCGCTCTTCTCCGCAATGTCCACGGCGTTCTTGCCCGTCAGCGATATGCGGGCAGAGGACTTCTCGTTCAACGTGAGTTGGTATCCCTCAGGCAAGGGGCGCGGCGCTTCCCCGGCGGCCAGTGCAATGACCGTTTCCCCGCTCTTCATCGAGCCGGTGCCCTTCGACAACTCCACGCGCGCCGAGTAGAGCACGCTGGCGGCGATTCCGCCCAGAAGGATCCCGACAGCGCCGACCATCGCCAGCGCACTGCGCCACCGTCTGCGTCCATCGCCACTCGTCATGGTCTGCTCCTCCAAGTTCCGCTAGAAACTCACGTCCAAGCCGACGCTGGCATAGTTCTCGTCGTAGTCGTTCGCGCTATGGTTCGAGTCGTTCGTCTGGTACTGATAGGCAACGACCAGGCGTGCCAGCGGATTTATCTCGTAGTACACGCTCGCCCGGCCGCCGTAAAGCTCGTCTTCACGCGCCGGCCCGCCCCAGGCGTACTTGTCTCTCGCATAGAACCAGAGGACGCCCACGCCCCAGAGGTCCGCCACGTCCCACTCGGCACCAATCGAGGTAGACGTTCCCGTGAAAACCGGCCCGTCCGGCGCGTTCATAGCGGAGAAGCTCGTCTCGTACAGCGAACGCGCAGCAGCCCAGAAGAGCTGAAGGTACTCCCTCGGCGAATAGATGATCTGTGCGTTCAGGTACAACGTGCCCTCGTCATCGATGGCGGACTCGTCAAAGTTCTTGTCAATGTAACCCATGTGCACGTTGCCGGTAACCGCCGCCGTCGGCTCGAACATGACGCCTACGGACCCTGTGTAGGTCTGGTTGTCCGAGTTGAGGGCGCCGTCGTCGTGGTTTTCTGTGTGCTCGTAGCGCAGATGGCCCTGGGCCCACACTGCCGGAGCCACGCGCCGTGACACCAGCACGCTGCCGGCATTGATCGTCGTGTTGTCCGTGTGCGGGTCATGGAACCGGGCCTGGTAGCGGTCGTATCCTACGTCCACTGCCCAGTCTTCCCACGGGTTGTAGACCAGGTTCGCCCTGGTCTCATTATCGTAGTACTTGCCGTAATCCATGTCCTTCCCGCCAGGGGCTATGGTGCGCATGCCATACGTGTTGCCCACTGTTGCCCTCAGGTCCTGCCGGATGGTGGCGCTGAAGTCGGTACTGACCTGGTGCTCCAGACGCTGGAACTCGTCGAACCGGGAGTGATACCCGGTGGCGCCGTAACGGACGTCGGCGGAGTAGTTGGACTGGGTCCAGGTGACGCCTGCCTGCGGCGTTACCATTAGCACCAGGCCGCTTTCCTCGTTTTGCGGCGTCAGGAACATGTTGTTGGTGTAGTAGCTTGTCACGGACACGCCGCCATAGACGCTCCACGGCCCGCGCTCATAGCGTGCCATGGGTTCCGGCGGCGTGAGCGTGGCGGCGGTCTGGACCCGGTAGCCGGCCCCGCGATGCGCGGAGAACCGGTTGGACGGATGCTCTGACCACGTGCCCGTGCTCAAGACGCTGCTGGCGCTCATCCGCAGGGAGAACAGGTCAGACCACCATGGCCTGAGCTCTTCCAGGTCCATCTGGGTCAGACGCCACTCCTCCTCTGCCCTTAGCTCCTCGCGTTCGACGGGCGGCGCCGTCATCGTGGAGATTCTCTCGGCCCCCCCAGTGCCCGTGGTGAACTGTGCTTCCGCATCCAGAGCGCACACAAACCCAACCACAAGGAACAGCAAGCCCGTCAGCAAACTAGCCCCTCTCATTTCCATCCTCCCTTGCAGGGCCCAGCGAGTGAGTTCACCACCAGGCGCATACCACGGCACGATAGACGACTCGAAACCATCCCGGGGCGCACTCCCCGGCTACCCATACACTCAGTGCCGCGAGCACACCCCTTCTTCCTTGACGATTTGTACTGCGCCTTATACCGCCTGGCCGCCTGTCTGTCAAGAAAAAAAGCAGATATCGTCGTCCTGCTCGCCGGCTCGGAGGCGCCCGGGCCCACCGGCGAGGCGCACTTTCGCCCGGCCCTGTCCGGAGGCGGTCGCGTTCCGTTGATGAGCGGCCCGCTCTATGGTAGTCTGCGCTTTCTGTGACCGCCTCGGCCGGCGTTGCCGGGCCGAGTATTCTCGTGGCTTCACCGGGTCCGCCGCAGCAGCATTTGGCTGGGTAACACTTGCATGAACCTGCAATCCGCACGCTACGTCGCAATGTCGGCACTGTTGCTGGTCGTATGCGTCAGTCCTTTCTGTTTCGGTGCGGTTCATCCGATATTCTACACGACGTTTCAGGTCACGTTGTTCGGTCTGGCAGCGGCTGTCATAGCGGCTGCCGTCCTGGCGCCGCGCAAGCCGTATCCCACCGGCGTTGCGTTCGTCTGCGTTCCCGCGGCCGCGTTCGCGCTGCTGGCGGCAGTGCAGTTGCTGCCACTGCCGGCGTGGCTGGTCGGCATCATCTCGCCGAACACGATCTCCACGCTCCGTGCCGCGCTGCCGTGGAAGTCCGAGTTGCACACGGCCAGAATCAGCCTCCAGTCCCTGGGGACGCAACTGTCCGCCTTCCAGCTCATCGCGTGCCTGGCCGTGTTCGTTCTGACCGTGGGGTTGTTCAATTCCCGGCGACGGCGGCTTGTGCTGGCCTGGTCATTCACGGCGACCGGGCTGATGCTCGCACTGGTCGGGCTCTACCAGCACTGGCACTCCCCCGGGAAGGTATACGGATTCTGGGAATCCATCCACGGCGGCGTCCACTTCGGCCCGTTCGTCAACCGCAACCACTTCGCCGGCTACCTGGAGATGATCCTGCCGATCACGGCGGCCCTCATCACCGTGCGACGACTGCCGGGAGAGCGCATGAAGCCCCACTCGACCCACACCCGGGGGACGCTCCGGTGGTACCAGGTAGCCGCCCTGGGCTCTTTCATCGTCATGCTCATTGCGGTCGTGGTCTCGCTGTCGCGCGGCGGAATGATCGCGGTGGCGGCCGCCGGCTGCGTCATGTCGGCGGTTGCCTGGCGAAAGAAGGCCCTGCGTTCGGCGGGGACAACGCTGCCGCTCATCTTCGCCATCGGCTTCCTTCTGGGTGCATGGTTTGCGGGGCCGCAACTGCTCGGACGCCTGCGCGAGCTCCGAGGCGCGATTGCCAGCCCCATGGAGGAGACACGCACGATCGCCACCTTGCGCGCGCTGAAGCTGCTTGGGCAGTACCCCATCTTCGGCACCGGGCTGGGCAGCTTCCAGGCCGTGTTCACTTCCGTGCAGACGCCCGAGCTCGGCCTGGGGCTGTACCGGTACGCCCACAACGACTGGGCCCAGCTGGCCACCGAGACGGGCCTGCTGGGGGTGGCGATAGCCGTCGTCTTCGCCATCGGCCTGGCGCGCATCGCCCACAGGCGTCTCCGACGCAGCGGCGCGGGGTCGGCGTGGTGGCTGACGCTGGGGGCGACCGGTTCGCTGGCCGCCCTTGCCGTGCACAGCGCCGTTGACTTCAACCTGCACATCCCGTCCAACGCATTCCTTGCTTCGGCCGTGGCGGGCTTCCTGCTGGTCTGCTCAAGTTCGTCCCACATGCTGCGGCCGCGGCCGCCGTTGGCCCGCCGGCGCCCCGTGCTGGCCACCGGGCTCGTGCTCGCCGTGGTGTCCTCCATGGGAGCGCTGATCTACGTGGGAATCCGACACTACCAGTCTGAGGCGCTCCTGCGCCATTTCGACCCGTCTTCGCAAGCCGACCGGTCGCGCCTGCTGCTGGCAAGCCGCTACTGCCCGAGCAACCCCCGCCCGTACTTCCTGCTCTTCGGCCTGCACGCGCGGATGGCCCAGGAGGAAACCGAAGACGAAACATCCGAGTGGCATTACACGCAGGCGAACATGTGGGCCCGGCGGGCCCTTGAGCTGAGCCCCACGTGCTCCCTCTACCATGAACGCCTCGGCAGGCTGTACTACTGGGGCAACCGCAGCGTCACGGCGGAAGACCTCGAGGCGGCCGAACTGCACCTGACCAGGGCCACCGAGTTCGACCCCGCGTTCCCCGAGTGGATCCTCTCGCTGGCCGACTTCTACCTGGAAACCGGCCGCTTCTCGAAGGCGGACGAGACTTACACGCGACTGCTGGAGCTCGACCCGAGCCGCACCGAACAGGTGGCCGTGAAGCTGGCGAAGGCCGGCACCTCCGCCGAGCGCATGCGAGCCATACTGCCGGAGAGCGTGGAGGCAAGCGTGGCGCTGGGCGAGTACATGCTCAGCCAGGGCCAGCTTGATGATGCGGCGGCCTCTTTCACCAAAGCCTGCGAACTGGCCAGGAACGAGCCCACGGCCAAGAAGAAAACCGCAGCGC
This sequence comes from uncultured candidatus Brocadiaceae bacterium, assembly GCA_964592385.1. GTDB lineage: Bacteria > Planctomycetota > Brocadiia > SM23-32 > SM23-32 > CAZQEQ01. The sequence continues at coordinate 124,478 of CAZQEQ010000001.1, forward strand.
TGCTGCTGGCGAAGACGGGGCAGACGGCTGCGGCGCGCAAGTTCCTGGAAACCTGGATGAGGGAGAGCAACGACGCGGTGCCCTACCTTCTGGCCCTGGCCGACATCGCCCAACTGGAGGACGACGCCCAGTTGAGAATCGACTACGTGACCCAGGCAGTGCAGAAAGCCCCCGGTGATGCCCGCAACCTGGTAGCACTGGCCGAGGCATGGGCCGCGGCCGGAGACTGGGTTGAGGCGCTCACCTACTACGAGAAGGCCTACCGTCACGAACCGCGGTCGGAGGAACTGTGCGAGAGCATCGTCGCCTGTCTGAACCAGCTCCAGCGCCCGGACGAAGCCCTTGAAGTGGCGCGCGAGTTCGTGCACCGCCGGCCGCGCAGCGCCGATGCGCTCGTCCGCGTGGCCGACCTGCTCCTCGAGCAAGGGCGCGTCGTGGAAGCCATTGACTACTACGAGCAGGCCCGCAAGCTGAAACCCGATAAAGAAGAATACAAGAGGGCGCTCAAAGCGGCCATGCAGGAACTCGAGAAGCTCAGGCACGTGGACAGGAGCGAGACAGGAAGGTAGGCTCAGCCAACGCCTTCCAGGTCCGCGGCATCCACTTCGAGCGGCACCGAGCGGCCTATCAGCGTCACGTTCAGCATGACGCGGAAGCGGCTTTTGAGTTCCTCGACCACCCCCGTTCTCCCCCGGAAGGGCCCGCGCGCGACCCTGACCTTCTTGCCCCTGGCCAGGTACGGCGCCGTTTCCAGGTCCGCCGACACCGACAGCGCCCTCCTGACCTCCCGCAGCTCGCGCAGCAACTCCTCCTGGTCCTGCACGTCCAGCACGTTCAGCAGGTTCTGCTCCCCGCGAAGCCGCGCCTTCTCCCAGGTGCTCGGACAGCAGAACAGGTAACCCGGGAACAGCGGGAGCCAGCGCACTTTCCTGCCGCTTCTGTAGCGCCGGACGGCGCGGCGCAGGGGCAGGTAGTAGCGGATCCCTTCCCGCGCACACGTCCGGCCCAGCGATTTCTCGTGACGCGGCCTCGTGTACAGACAGCACCACGCGCGGCCGGCCCCCGCCGGCGGCGCCACGAGCGGATCGGGCCCGCCGGCGTCGGGCGGCGTGAGGCTATTGCCTATCTCGGGCTTATCCGTCACGCTTCACATCCGTGCGAAGATCCGGGGCGAGCCACGCGGCACAGGGGAAGAGACGCAGTGAATTCTAAGAACCCGGCCCGCCGGCTGTCAAACCCGGCGAGCGGCCCAGCCTTGACCGCCGCGCCCGGTTCACCATAGAATGTGGCGGCGCGAAAGCCGGCGCGCTGCGGCGCGATCCGGGCGAATCAGCCAGACAATAGCCAGAGGGCAACGCGAACCGTGAAAAAAGCGCTCATCACGGGGGTAACAGGGCAGGACGGATCTTACCTGGCCGAACTGCTCCTCAACAAGGGCTACGAAGTGTGGGGGATAATCCGCCGCAGTTCGTCCTTCAACACGGACCGCATCGATCACCTCTACCAGGACCCACACGAGCCGAACCTGCGCCTGCACCTGGTGTACGGGGACCTGTCCGACGGCGGCAGCCTCTCGTCGATCATCCATGGGATCAAGCCGGATGAGATTTACAACCTGGGGGCCCAGAGCCACGTCAAGGTGTCTTTCGACCAGCCGATCTACACGACGAACGTGAACGCCCTGGGCACGCTGCGGGTGCTGGAGGCGCTGCGCCACGCCGACTGGTCAACGCGCTTCTACCAGGCGTCCTCCAGCGAGATGTACGGCAAGGTGGTCGAATCGCCGCAGAACGAGCGGACGCCCTTCTACCCGCGCAGCCCGTACGCCTGCTCAAAAGCATACGCCTACTGGCAGACCGTCAACTACCGGGAGGCGTACGGCCTGTTCGCCTGCAACGGCACGCTGTTCAACCACGAATCCCCCCGGCGCGGCGAGACGTTCGTGACGCGCAAAATCACCCGGGCCGCCACGCGCATCAAGCTCGGGCTCCAGGACAGGCTCTACCTGGGCAACCTGGATGCCAAACGCGACTGGGGATACGCCAAGGACTACGTGACCGCAATGTGGCTGATGCTCCAGCAGGACGAGCCCGACGACTACGTCATAGCCACCGGCGAGGCCCACTCCGTGCGCGAGTTCCTGGACGAGGCGTTCGGCTGCCTGGACCTCGACTGGCACGACTGCGTCGAGGTGGACCCCCGCTACTTCCGGCCGACCGAGGTGGACTTCCTGCTCGGCGACGCGACGAAGGCTCGACAGGAGCTCGGCTGGCAGCCGACGCTCACCTTCAAGGAGCTGGCCCGGCTGATGATCGAGAGCGACATGGAGATCGCCAGGAGAGAGCAGATCATCGCCGACTCCGATCGGGCGGGACGCGAGCGGGGAGAGGGGTCCGATGGCTGAGAGCTTCTGGTCCGGGCGGCGGTTCTGCGTGACCGGCGGCGCAGGGTTCCTGGGTTCCTTTGTGATCGAGAAGCTGCGCGCGCGCGGCGCGGGCGCCGTTTTCGTGCCGCACGTCGAGGACTACGACCTGACCGAGCTCGAGGCCGTCCGGCGGATGTACGACGACGCCCGTCCGGACGTCGTCATCCACCTGGCCGCCGTGGTCGGCGGCATCGGGGCCAACCGCGCGCACCCGGGGGAGTTCTTCTACAAGAACCTCATCATGGGCATTCAGCTCATCGAGGAGGCGCGCCTGCGCGGCGTGGAGAAGTTCGTCGCCATCGGCACGGTCTGCGCCTACCCCAAGCACACCCCCGTGCCGTTCAAGGAGGACGACCTCTGGAACGGCTACCCCGAGGAGACGAACGCCCCTTACGGGCTGGCGAAGAAGATGCTCCTGGTCCAGTGCCAATCCTACCGGCAGCAGTACGGGTTCAACGGCATCTTCCTCCTGCCGGTGAACCTGTACGGCCCGCGGGACAACTTCGACCCGGCCAGCAGCCACGTCATCCCGGCCCTCATCCGCAAGTGCACGGAGGCGCGCGACGCCGGCGAGGACCACGTCGCGGCCTGGGGGACGGGCAGCGCCTCGCGCGAGTTCATCTACGTCGAGGACGCCGCCGAGGGGATACTGCTCGCCACGGAACGCTATGACGGGCCCGAACCCGTCAACATCGGCGCCGGGTTCGAGATAACGATCCGGGAACTGGCCGAACTCATCGCGCGCCTGACCGGCTTCGAGCGCGGGATAGAGTGGGACCCGACGAAGCCCGACGGGCAGCCCCGCAGATGCCTGGACACGTCGCGCGCCGAGAAGGAGTTCGGGTTCCGCGCGCAGATGCCCCTGGAAGAGGGCCTGCGAAGGACCATTGACTGGTACGAGAGAGCCCGCCGGGGATAGGCCGCCGTTGCGGGGCGCCTACGACTCCTCCTCCTGCTCGCCCGAATCCTCCTGGTCGGATTCCTGCTCGGGGGGCTCGGCGGCTTCCTGCGGGGGCGTCTCCTTCTCACGCTCGTGGATGATCGTCTCGGCCTCCGGCGCAACTTCCGGCGTCTCGGGGGAGTCCTCGGCCGGCTGCTCCTCCTCGGCCGGCGGCTCCGGCTGCTCTGCCTCCTCGGCCGCGGGCTCTTCCTCCTCCGGCTCCTCATAGACTTCATCGATCTCGATGCGGTCCACGTTCTTGCGCAGGAGGAAACAGACGACCGTATTGGCTGCAAAGAAGTACGCGAACGCGTAGGCAACGGGCACGGCCCGCACCGCCAGGAAAGCGGCCAGCATCAGGACCGAGGCGATCTGCATCAGCACCGAGCCGCTATGGGTGAACCCGAGCGCGCCAAACGCCTTGTAGGTCACAAGGCCGTCCCCGCCCACGAAGCCGAAGTTGATCGTCTGCGTCAGCAGGAAGATGAACAGTTCACAGAGCCCCCAGACGGCCACGGTGCTCACGGCGCCGACCAGGATCGCCAGGACAAAGTAGCCGACGAACCGGGTGAACCCCCAGAGCACGTAGCTGAACGCGCTGCTCCAGCCCTCGAAGGCGTCCTTGCCGCCGATGCTGATCGTCGGCAGCATCAGGCCGAAGCTCAACACGCCCAGAACGACCAGGAACGCCAGCAGAACGGTCGAGATAAACCAGGGCAGTATGCCGATGATCATCAGGATCGGCCCCACGACCGGTATCGAACCGATCAGGCCGCCCAGGGCGTTCAGCAGGGCGAAGACCACCACCCCGATCAGCGGAACCAGCGGCGCCAGCCAGTAGGCCTTCCACTTCCTCTTCACCATGCGAAGGCCGTCTGCGAGCATGGGAAAGTCATCGCGTCCGTATTCCAGGGCCGCCAGCCGGGTGATGACGCCCCCAAAGTAGCTCCACAGCGCCAGCAGAGCGCCGTAGAACACCACGGACACCAGGAAGTGGACGATGCCGGCGTGGAAAGGGTTGAGCAGGGGAAGCATGTACCTGGCGGCGGCGAGGCCAGTGCCGCTCAGGAAGGCCCCGACGGCGTACGGGTTGACATCGGGGTCGATGAAGTCCCCCACCTCCCCCAAACCGATGAGGTGCGTGTACACCAGGGACGCCAGGATCATCAGCAACGCGGTGCCGACCGCGGCCAGCAGCCCCATCGACAGCTTCTTGCCGTCCAGTGCCAACGCATAAGCCGACAACAGATCCCGCCAGTCACCCGTGCGTTGTCTCATGCCGGATTTCCCTCCCTATCGGAACACGCCAACCTGGGTCAGCCCTATCGCGAACGGTCCGGCGCCCGTGAGATTACACCGCCTCTGGCGTGGTGTCAACCCAAAACGCGACGCACGGCCGGCATGACCTGCCGGCCCCCCGACGACGCCACGGGTGCTGTTGACCCGACGTGCCGCCGCCAGTATGCTGCCGTCCCCCGCCAGAAGGTGTGGGCGATGAGCCGGGCAACCCGCGGTACAGCCTGAGGGAGCCGGGAAACCATGCCCTCCATGATGCCTAACGCAATCCTCGTGCTGACCGTCCTGATCTCGGGCGGCATCGCCTGTGCCGCGCCGCTCGAGTTCACCGTGGCGACCGACGGGAGCGACGAGAACCCGGGGACGCGGGCGCAGCCGTTCGCGTCCCTGGAGCGGGCGCGCGGTGCCATTCGCGCTGCCAGAGGAGCGGGGCCGCTGTCCCCGGGGGGCGCGACCGTCTGGCTCCGCGAGGGCACGTACTTCCGGGAGAATGCCTTCGAACTGAGCGCTGAAGACGCGGGCACGGAGCAGGCGCCGGTGATTTACAGCGCCTGGCCGGGCGAGCAGGTGCGCCTTGTGGGCGGCAGGATGGTGAGTGACTTCGGGCCGGTCACCGATCCGGCCGTCCTGGAAAGGCTCTCGCCCGGGGCCCGCGCCAACGTGCTGCAGAGCGACCTGCCCGCCCAGGGCATCACGGATTTCGGCGGACTGAAGCCCCGCGGTTTCTCCCGGCCGATGCATGAGGCGGCGCTCGAACTTTTCTTCGGCGGCACCCCGATGACGCTGGCCCGGTGGCCGAACGACGGGTTCGTCCGGATCACGAGTACACCCGGCGGCGAGCAGGGAGGAGCGTTCGGCTACGACGGCAACCAGCCGGGTCTCTGGCAGGAAGAGCCGGACGTATGGCTCCACGGCTACTGGTACTACGACTGGGCCGATTCATACGAGCGGGTGGCCGGGATCGATGCGGCGGGGCACGTCATCAGGACCAGGGAGCCCCACGGTGTGTACGGCTACAAGGGAGGGCAGCGGTTCTATGCGCTGAACATCCTGGCCGAACTGGACCGGCCGGGCGAATGGTACCTGGACCGCACGTCCGGGCTCCTCTACTTCTGGCCGCCCGAGCCGGTCGACAGTGCGGAGGCCCTCGTCTCCACGGCGTCCGCGCTGTTCTCGCTCACAGGCACCTCGCACGTCACGGTCCGGCGGATGACGCTGGAGGTCTGTCGGGGCACGGCGGTCCAGATATCGGGCGGCGCGCAAAACCGCGTCGTGGGATGCGTCCTGCGCAACATCGGCAACCGGGCCGTCGCGATCTCGGGCGGCCTTGGAAACGGCGTCATCGGGTGCGACATCTGCTACACCGGCGACGGCGGCGTGTCGCTCGACGGTGGCGACCGCCGGACGCTTTCCCCCGCCGGGAACTACGCGGAGAACAACCACATCCACCATTTCAGCCGCACCTGCCGCACCTACAGGCCCGCCGTCAGCGTTCGGGGTGTGGGCAATCGCGTCTCGCACAACCTGATGCACCACGGCCCGCACTGCGGGATACTGCTCGGGGGCAATGACCACGTGATCGAGTTCAACGAACTCCACAGCCTCTGCTACGAGACGGGCGACGTGGGGGCGTTCTACATGGGACGCGACTGGACCGCCCGCGGGACCGTCATCCGCCACAACTTCTTCCACCACGTCCGGGCTCCCGGCCGGTACGGCGCCAACGGCGTCTACCTGGACGACGCCGCCAGCGGGATAACCGTATCGGGCAACGTGTTCTTCCGGGTCACCAAGGCGGCCTTCATCGGCGGCGGCAGGGACAACGTCATCGAGGGGAACATCTTCGTGGACTGCGAGCCGGCGCTGCACGTGGACGCGCGGGCAATGGGATGGATGAAGCATCACGCGGCCAGCGACGGGACGCTTCAGAACCGGCTCAGGGCCGTCCCCTACAGGCAGCCGCCCTGGAGCGAATGCTACCCGGCGCTCGGTCGCATCCTGGAGGACGAGCCGGCCGCGCCAAAGGGAAACGTCATCGCGCGCAACATATGCTGGGGCGGCACGTGGGCCGAGATCGAAGCGAAAGCGGAGCCTTACTTGACCCTCACGGACAACCTGGTCCAGGTGGCCCCCCTATTCGTCGACGCCGCTGAGATGGACTTTCGACTGCGGGACGATTCGCCCGCCTGGGAGATCGGCTTCACGCGGATTCCCTTCGAGAAGATCGGGCTCTACGAGGACGAGCAGCGCGCCACCTGGCCGGTCTGGCATGAGGTGCACCCGTTCTCGGCCGGATCGGCGCGCTGAGACCGGGGGCGTGCCGGGGCAAGCAGACCACGTGGCCGGGAAATGCCCACAGGAAGCACCCCGGCGCGTGGGGCGTCACGCGCGCCCGGAAGGGCAACACGCGCTTGACGTATATGGTCTCGATAGGGCATACTGGTGGTCTGTTTGGCATTACCCATCCGCTGGAACCAGCGGCGGCCGGCCGTGAGCGTTTCGCCGACGGGCCGTCCTGTGAACAAAACGAGACACAGTATGGGCAGGTGGAATATGTCTCGCGCCACCATTGGCGCGGGGTGCGTGGCCGCGCTCGTCTGCATGGGTGCGGCCCCGGCGGCCGGGCAGAACGTGCCCTGCCTGCACCTGGGCCAGGCTGCTACAATAGAAGAGATGCTCACGGCGTGCAATCCGGACGATGAGCACGGGATTACATCCGACCTGACGGAGCAGGAACTGTGCGACCCGGCCTGTTACGTCCTTTCGCTTTGATCTTTACGGTTGCCGCCGTCCACCGAAGAAAGGCTGCACATGAACCGAGGCTCCCCTGCGGTTGTGGAAACCGTCGCGTCTGACGGCCTGGTAGCCCGTGCCGTCTCCCGACAAGGCTGTGAAGACCTGTTTGTGACGGCCACGCTCGACCGGCACCCGTCGGTGCGGGCCATGTTCCAGTGTGTGGCGGACCTGATTGCGGCGCGTGACGCGTCCATCGTCTCCGTTGAGGTCTTCGGCCTTGCCGCCGGCGGTCCGGACGCTGCCGCGCCGGCGCTGCGGGAGGTCTTCGGCGAGATTGCCTGGCCCCTGACGTGGCTCGACGAAGGCTCGCAGAACGAGCCCCCGCTTGCAGGGATAGTCGTGCACGGGGTCTGCGGCCTGGACGTCACACCCGTGCAGCTGCGCGGCCGCGCGATCGGTTCCGTCTATGAGGACGAGTTCGCCCGCTACTGCGTCCTCGGCGGCCTCCAGCCGCTCGATCTGTCCCTGGACAGGCCGGCGCAGGCGCGCCAGGTCTTCGAGGGCATGTTCACCGCGTTGGACCGGGCGGGCATGGCCTTCGCCGACGTGGTGCGCACGTGGTTGTGGGTTGACAACATCCTGGACTGGTACGGCGAGTTCAACAAGGTCCGCACGGCCTTTTTCGACGAACACGGGGTCTTTGACGTCATGGTCCCGGCCAGCACGGGCATCGGGGGGCACAACGCGTCCGGCTCCGCGCTGGATGCCGCGCTGTTCGCGGTGCGGGCCAAGGGGCCCGGCGTGGAGGCGTCCACCGTGCCCTCGCCGCTGCAGGACGAGCCGGGGGCTTACGGCAGCTCTTTCAGCCGCGCCGCGGAACTGGTTACCCCGCAATACCGCCAGATCTTCGTGTCGGGCACGGCCAGCATAGCCCGCACGGGAGAGACGATGTACGTCGGCGACGTCGACGCCCAGATCGCCCGGACGATGGAGGTCGTCAAGGCCATCCTGGAGAGCCGGCGCATGACGTGGGCGGACGTTTCCCGCAGCCTTGCCTATTGCCGCAAGGCGACGGACGCGCCGGCGTTCCGCGCCTACTGCGAGGCCCACGGCCTCCAGACCATGCCCGCCCTGGTGGCGAACAACACCGTCTGCCGCGACAACCTGCTCTTCGAGATCGAGGTTGATGCCATCGTGCCGAATGAGTAGGCTGGTAGCCGTGGTGTTGACGTCACGTCGGGGCGCCTCATGATCGACATCCCCAGACTCTACCTGGGCCGGGTCTCGCCCTCCGACCGCCTGCGCTACGGGCACGGAACCAGCCCCGCGGCGGCCAGGAAGCCCGTCGTGGTCTGGAACGTGACCCGCCGGTGCAACCTGTCCTGCGTCCACTGCTACTCCGCCTCGGATGCGACCCCTGCCGAGGATGAACTGACCACCGACGAGGGCCGGGCGCTCGTCGACGACCTGGCGCGGTTCGGCTGCCCGGTGATCCTGTTCTCCGGCGGGGAACCGCTCCTCCGGCCCGACCTGACAGAGCTGGTCCGCCACGCCGCGCGGGCCGGCGCACGGGCGGTCGTCTCGACCAACGGCACGCTGTTGGACGCGGCGAAGGCAGCGGAGCTGAAGGACGCCGGCGCCGCCTACGTGGGCGTGAGCCTGGACGGACTGCGCGAGATGCACGACCGCTTCCGCGGTCGCGAGGGCGCCTTCGATCTGGCCCTCGCGGGCATCCGGGCCTGCCGCGACGCCGGGCTCAAGGTTGGCATCCGCTACACCGTAACGCGAGAGAACACGGGGGACGTGCCGGGCGTCTTCGACCTGATCGAGGCCGAGTCCGTCCCGCGGGCCTGCTTCTATCACCTGGTCCGAATCGGCCGCGGGTCGGCCCTGGCGGACCAGGACCTCGACCACCGGGAGACCCGGCGCGTCGTGGACCTGATCGTCGACAAGACTGCCGAGCTGATCGCGCGCGACGGCGTGAGAGAGGTCCTGACCGTGGACAACCACGCCGACGGCCCTTACCTCTACCTGCGGATGCTGCGCGAGGGCAGGCCCGGGGCGGAGGAGGCGCTGGAGCTGCTCCGGCGCAGCGGCGGGAACGCCAGCGGGTCCGGCATCGGCTGCGTGAGCTGGGACGGGACGGTGTATCCGGACCAGTTCTGGCGCACCCGCCCCCTCGGCAACGTCAGGGAGCGCCCGTTCAGCCGGACGTGGACGGACCTGTCCGACCCCGCCGTGGCCGTGCTCAAGGAGAAATGGCGGCACGTCAAGGGCCGTTGCGCCGCGTGCCGGTTCCTGGACGCCTGCAACGGCAACCTGCGCGCGCGGGCCGAGGCCGCCACCGGCGACCCCTGGGCGCCCGACCCGGCCTGCTACCTGAGCGACGAGGAGATCGGGATCGAACCCGACTCCGACGGGGGGAGCCGCCTTGGATAGCCCGCCGCTCAGAGTCCTCGCCTGGGAGACTACCAGGCGCTGCCCGCTGGACTGCCGCCACTGCCGCGGCTCGGCGCGCGACCGGGACTACGCGGGCGAACTCACCACGGAAGAGGGCAGGAGGCTGATTGACGGGATCGCCGCCTTCGCCACGCCCATCCTCATCCTCACCGGCGGCGAACCCATGACCCGGCCCGACATCTACGAACTGGCCCGCCACGCGACCGCGCGCGGCCTGCGCGCCGTGATGGCCCCCTGCGGGCACCTGATCACCCCCGACACGGCGCGCCGCATCCGCGAGGCGGGCATCAAGCGCATCAGTGTCAGCCTGGACGGGGCCGACGCGGCGACGCACGACGCCTTCCGCGGCGTGCCGGGGGCCTTCGACGCCGCCCTGGGCGGGCTCCGGCACGCGCGCGAGGCGGGGGTGGAGTTCCAGATCAACACGACGGTCACGCGCCTGAACGCCGCCCAGTTGCCGGCCATACTGGATCTGGCCGTCGGGCTCGGCGCCGCCGCCCTGGACCTGTTCTTTCTCGTCCCGACCGGCCGCGGGGCGGCCCTCGACGGGGAGCAGATATCGCCGGCGGACTACGAGCGGGCCCTGTCCTGGATCCTGGAGGTCTCGGCGCAGGCGCCCATATCGGTCAAGACGACCTGCGCGCCGCACTACGCCCGCGTGCGCGAGCAGCGCGGGGTCGCCGGCCCGGCGCGCGGGGGCGGCTGCCTGGCCGGGCGGGGGTTCGTCTTCGTCTCGCACCGCGGGATCGTCCAGCCCTGCGGCTTCCTGGACCTGGCCTGCGGCGACCTGCGCGAGGAGGGCTTCGACCTCCGAAAGGTCTATGAGACTTCGGAGGTGTTCCGGGCGCTACGGGACGTGGACGCGTATCACGGCAAGTGCGGCGTCTGCGAGTACAGGCGAGTCTGCGGGGGCTGCCGCGCGCGGGCCTACGCCCGCGACGGCGACTACCTGAGCCCGGACCCCGCGTGCGCGTACGTCCCGAGCGATCGTAACTGAGGTTCGCCGTGGCACTGGACGGCAAAGACGCCGAACTGCTCTACACCCTCCAGACGGGCCTGCCGCTGGAGCGCCGCCCCTTCGCGCGCGTGGGCGCCGGCCTCGGCCTGAGCGAGCAGGAGGTGCTCGACCGCCTGCGCGCCTTCTTCGAGCGCGGCCAGGCCAGGCGGCTCGGCGGCGTGTTCGACCCCGCCGGGCTCGGATACAGGAGCACGCTCTGCGCGGCCGCACTCGGCGAGGACGAACTGCCGCGCATAGTCCCCCTGCTCACGCCGCACCCCGGCATGACCCATTGCTACTTGCGCAAGCGCCTGGACGCCCTCGGCCCCGCCGCGCCGCAGGTGCCGAACCTCTGGTTCACGCTGACCGTCCCGGCCGGTGCGCTCGACGCGGAGGTCGAAAAGACGCGCCGGTTGGTCGCCCCGCGCGAACTGCTGGACCTGCCGGCCCGCAGGCGGTTCAAGGTCCAGGTTATCTTCGACCCGCGCGAGGAACGGGCTACCGGGGCCGCAGCGCCGCAGCGCGAGGCCGCACAGCCTGAGGGCTCGCCGACGCCCCTTGCCGAGTGGCAGAAGGCCGTCGTGCGCGCGCTCCAGGGGAACCTGCCGCTCGTGGAGGAACCCTTCGCCCCGGTGGCGGAGGCCGCCGGGTGCGGGCCGGACGAGCTGCTCGGACTGCTCCGCGAGTGGCACCGGGCGGGCGTCCTGCGGCGCGTCGCGCTGCTGGTGCGCCACCGGCGGATCGGGTTCACGGGCAACGCGATAGCCGCCTGGGCCGTACCGGCGGAGCGCGTCGAGCCGGTTGGCCTCATGCTGGCCGCGCGCCGCCCGGTGACCCACTGCTACGAGCGCCGGCCCCACGCCGCGTTCCCCCCCAACCTCTACGCAATGCTCCACGCCAGGGGGGATGAGCGCGTGCGGGAGATGTTCCGCGAACTCTCGGCAGAGGCGGGGCTCTCGCAGGGCGTGCTCCTGCGCTCGGTGCGCGAGTACAAGAAGACCAGCCTCCGCTACTTCTAACAGATTCAACGCGGAGAACGCCGAGAAGGCAAGGAGAACAACAGAAACGGCGACAGTCGTGTTACCTTTAAGTCGTCTCTGTGTCCTCAGCGGTCTCTGCGCTTCAATCCGTGGCGTTTTGCCGGCGGCGGGCGGGCCGCCTATAATGGTGCGGACCCGCCGCGCTCCCCGCGAAAGAGGCCTATGAACGCGAAAAGACGTTCACGCCCCACCTACCCCGTGGACCTTCTGGTCGAGGGACGCCGCTTCCTCGTCGTGGGCGGCGGAAAGGTCGCGCTGCGCAAGACGAAGGGCCTGCTGGCGGCGGGCGCCGACGTCACCGTGGTCGCCCCGGAGGTCCGCGACGAGGTGGAGCGGCTCGCCGCCGAGGGCCGCATCCGCTGCGTCCGGCGCCCGTTCGAGGACGCTGACGCGGACGACATGCTCCTCGTCTTCGCGGCGACCGACGACCGGGGAGTCAACCGCCGCGTGCTGGACGGCTGCCGGCGGCGCAACGTCCTCTGCTGCCCGGTGGACAGGAACTGGACCGAGGGCGATTTCGTCACCCCCGCCGTCGTCCGCAAGGGCGGGCTGACCGTCTCGGTCTCGACGGGCGGCCGGTCCGCCCGCCGATCCCGCCTGGTCAGGGACAACCTGGAGCGCCACCTCCGGATGGCCGAGACGGCCGACCTGCTGGTCATGGGCACGGACCACGCCTGCTTGCCCCTGGCCGAGCGCGAGCCCTACCACCTGGCCGGCGAGGGCATGGAGCGCGCCGGCCGGATGCTGATGCAGGTGCTCGGCGTCCACGAGTTCATGCTCCTGAACACGTGCAACCGAATCGAGCTGGTCGCGGTCGTCTCGGAGGATCCGGGCACGGACGCGCTGCTGAAGCGCATCCTCGGCTTCGACCGGCTCGCCGAGGGGGGCTGGTACGTGCGGCGCGGCTTCGAGGCATTCACGCACCTGGCCGCGGTCACGGCGGGACTCCGCTCCCAGAGCCCCGGCGAGGAGCACGTGGTCGCGCAGGTCAAGGAGGCGCTGGAGGCTGCCGAGCGCGCCGGCTGGGCTGGAGGGGTGATGCGGGGCTGGCTCGGCTCCGCCTTCCACCTGGCCAGGGACATCCGCGCCGCCGCGGGGCCGCTGCTCCGGGGGGGCGAGATCGAGGACCTCTGCGTCGAGCGCCTCGGCGCGGCGGTTCCCCCGTCGGACTCGGCCCGCGTCCTCGTCGTAGGCACCGGGACCGTCGGGCGCGGGCTCGTGCAGCGGCTCGTCGAGGCGGGATATCGCTGCGACTGGTGCTACCACGCCCACCGGCCGGGCCTGCCGGAGGGCTGGCGGGGGCGGGTCGAGCTCTGCACGTTCGCCGACCTGCCCGGCCGGCTGGCGGCGGCCGACGCCGTCGCCTGTGCCGCCGCCTCGGAGCACGTCCTGGGCGCGGAGCACGCGGCGCTCCTCGACGCGCGGAAGAAGGTGCCCGTCTTCGACCTGGGCATCCCGCGCAACGTTGACTCCGAACTCAGCAGAGCGGCGCCGAACGTGGACCTGGTGGGCCTGGACGGTCTGAAGGCGCCCGACGGCGGCGGGCCGGCGGACGTCGAGCGCGCCGTCGCGCTCGCCCGGCAGGTCGTGGCCGGACACAGGGAGATGTATGACAAGATCCTCGAAAGCCTTCAGGGCGGGGACCAGGGACAGTAAACTGTCCTTGATCCAGACCCGCGGCGCGCTGGCGCGCCTGGGGGAGCTGCTCCCGGGGGCGCGCTTCGAGGACGCGCCGACGTCCTCCCCCGGTGACCGCGATCGCCGCACGGACCTGCGCGAGAGCCCGCCGGACTTCTTCACGCGCGACCTGGACGAGGCGCTCCTGGCGTGCGAGCTGGACTGCGCCGTCCACAGCGCCAAGGACCTCCCCGACCCCGTCCCAGAGGGGTTGGACTGGTTCCGGCTGCCCTGGGCCGAGGACGCGCGCGACGCGCTGGTCCTGCCGCCGGGGCGCGCCGTCGGCGACCTGCCGGTCGGCGCCCGGATCGGCGTCAGCAGCGACCGGCGGGCGGCCTACTGCCGCCGCCGATTCCCCGAGGCCCGACCCTGCCCGATCCGGGGCAACGTCGAGGAGCGCCTGGCAAGGCTGGACCGCGGCGAGTACGACGCCGTCATCACCGCCGCCGCCGCGCTGATCCGCCTGGACGTGCAGGACCGCATCACGGAGTTGATACCTCTGGCAGACCTGCCGACGCCGGACGGGCAGGGCGCGCTGGCCGTGACGTTCCGCGCGGGGGACGAGCGATTCCTGTGCCTGCGGGGCCTCTTCGTGAAGGCCGTCACGTTCGTCGGGGCCGGGGCGGGCACGGCGGAGGCCTGCACGCTGGCCGGTGCGCGCGCCCTGGGGCGCTGCGACGTCTGCCTGCACGACGCCCTGGTAGACCGGGCCCTGCTCGAACGGCTCCCCGCCGGTGCGCGGACGGTGGACGTGGGGAAACGCTCCGGACGCCGCTCAGCGGAACAGGCCGACATCACGCGGCTCATCGCCGACGAGACCCGCAAGGGCCGGCGCGTCGTCCGCCTGAAGGGCGGCGACCCCGGCGTCTTCGGCCGGCTCGCCGAGGAGACGGAGGCACTGGACAGCCTGCGCCTGCCCTACCGCGTCATCCCCGGCGTCAGCAGCCTCAACGCCGCCACGACCGGCACGGGGATGCTCCTGACGCGGCGCGGCGGCTCGCGCGGGTTCTGCGCGATGACCGGGCGCGGCCGGGGCGGCGCGGTGGCCCGCGTCGGGAGCGCCGAAAGGGCGAAGCTCCCCGTCGTCTTCTTCATGGGCCTCGGCGTCGCCGACGCGCTGGCGGAGCAGCTTGTCGGCGACGGGATGCCGGAGGACACGCCGGCCGCCTTCGTCTTCGGCGCGGGGAGCGACGAGCAGGTCGTCGTCCGGGGCGAGTTGGGGGACATCGCCGAGCGGGCGCGCGGCGCCGGCTCGGACGCCCCGGCGCTGCTGATCGTCGGTGAGGCCGCGCGCTGCGCCTTCCCCGCCGACCGCGGCGCGCTGGCCGGTCGGCGCGTCCTGCTCACGTGCAGCGAAGCGCTCCAGGACAGGGCCGCAGACGCGGTGACCGACCTGGGCGGCGTGCCGCTCAGGAGGCCGCTGATCCGCCTCCGGCCCGAGCCGGCGGCCCTCGAGCGACTGCGCCGCATCGCGGAATACGACTGGGTCGTCCTGACTTCGCCGTCGGCCGTGCGGGTCCTGCTGGGGATGTTGGGGGAAGCGGGCGCGGACCTGCGCGCCCTGCCCCGGATCATGGCCTCCGGCCCGGGCACGGCGCGCGAGCTGCGGAAGGCCGTGCTGCGCCCGGACGTGGAGCCGGGCGCCGACTTCGGCGCCGGGGGGATTGCCGAACTCGCGGCCTCCGTGATCGAGCCGGGGGCAAGGATACTGAGGTTCAGGTCGGACGCCGCCGGGCCGTCCCTGGCCGAGTCGCTCAGCGCGCGGGGGGCGGCCGTCGAGGACTGCGTGCTTTACCGCAACGAGCCGGTTGCGTATGATCGCCTGCCCGCGTTCGACGCCGCTTTCTTCGCCAGCGGGTCGGCCGTGCGCGCGTTCGCGTCCCAATGGGGGGCGGACGCGCTGGCGGGCAGGACCGTCCTGGTGATCGGCGAGCCGACGGCGGCGGCGCTGAGACGCGAGGGTCTCAAGCCCGACGTGGTCAGCCCGGAGGCGACGGTCGAGGCGAGCATCTTCGCCCTGGCCGTCGCGTGCGTGAGGGAATCGCTGGAGGGAATGCCATGAGCCGCTACCCGCAGGTCCGGCTGCGCAGGCTGCGCCGGACGGAGTCGCTGCGCCGCATGTTCGGCACGCCGCTGCCGGGGCCGGAGAGGTTCGTCTGGCCCACATTCGTCGTGGACGGGACGGGCGTGCGCGAGGAGATCGAGGCCATGCCCGGGCAGTGCCGCGTGAGCGCCGACGTGCTCGTGCGGGAACTCGCCCCGGTGGTCGCCTCGGGCGTCGGCGGGGTGCTCCTGTTCGGCATCGTAGAGGATGCGCTCAAGGACGAGGCCGGCACGGCCGCCTTTGCGGAGGACGGCGTCGTCCAGCGCGCCCTGCGGCTTGTCCGGCGGGAGTTCCCGGAACTGGTGATCTTCACCGACGTCTGCCTCTGCGCCTACACGACGCACGGGCACTGCGGGCCGCTCGACGCCAGCGGCGACGTGGACAACGACGCGGCCGTCGCGACGCTCGCGCGGGTCGCGGTATCGCACGCTGCGGCGGGCGCGGACGCCGTCGCGCCGAGCGCGATGATGGACGGCCAGGTGGGGGCCATCCGGGCGGCGCTGGACGCGGCGGGGTTCGCGCAGACCATCTTGATGAGCTATTCGACCAAGTTAGCGTCCCACATGTACGGGCCGTTCCGCGAGGCGGAGCGCTCGGCGCCGCAGAAGGGAGACCGGCGCGGCTACCAGGCGCCCTTCCACGACCTGCACCAGGCGCTCCGCGAGTCCGCGCTGGACGAGGAAGAGGGCGCCGACATCCTGATGGTCAAGCCGTCGCTGTTCTACCTCGACGTGCTGGCGCGGCTGCGCGAGCGCACGGACCTGCCCATCGCGGCCTACAACGTCAGCGGCGAGTACTCGATGCTCATCGCGTCCGCCGAGCGCGGCTGGGGCGACCTGCGCGGGATGGTGCGCGAGGCGACGACGGCGATCGCGCGGGCCGGAGCGGACGTCATTATCTCTTACTGGGCCAATAGATACGGGGAGATCTTCGGCAGCCGATGAGCGCGTCGGGGGACATGTTCGAGCGGGCCAGGCGGGTGATCCCGGGCGGGGTGAACAGCCCGGTGCGCGCGTTCGGGGCGGTCGGGGGCGAGCCGGTTTACGCCGTCCGGGGTGCGGGCGCGCGGGTCACGACGGCGGACGGCCGGGAGCTGATAGATTATTGCTGTTCGTGGGGGCCGCTGATCCTGGGGCACGCGCGCGAGGAGATCGTCCGCGCCGTCGAGGAGGCGGCGCGCGCCGGGACGAGCTTCGGGATGAACACGCCGCGCGAGGTCGAGTTCGCCGAGCTGCTCTGCGAGATGGCGCCGGGCGTCGAGATGGTCCGGCTGGTGAACTCGGGGACCGAGGCGGTGATGACCGCGCTGCGGCTGGCGCGGGGGTTCACGGGACGGCGCAGAGTCGTGAAGTTCGAGGGCGGCTATCACGGGCACACGGACTGCATGTTGGTCTCGGCGGGCAGCGGCCTGTTGACCGGCGGGGCGACGTCCTCGGCGGGGGTCTCCCCGGAGGTCGCCGCGGAGGTTTTCGTCGCGCCCTACAATGACCTGGCGGCCGTCCGGGAGATCGTGGCGGCGCACGGCGCGGAGCTGGCGGCGATCATCGTCGAGCCGGTCGCGGGGAACATGGGGCTGGTCGCGCCGGCGCCGGGCTTTCTGGAGGGCCTGCGGGCGGCGGCGGACGGGTGCGGCGCGCTGCTGATCTTCGACGAGGTGATAACCGGCTTCCGGCTCGCGCCGACGACCTGCGGCGCCCTGTGGGGCGTCGCGCCGGACCTGACGTGCCTGGGCAAGATCATCGGCGGCGGCCTGCCCATCGGGGCGGTCGGCGGCCGGGCGGAGGTGATGCGCGCACTGGCGCCGCTCGGACCGGTCTATCAGGCGGGAACGCTGAGCGGGAACCCCGTCGCCGTCGCGGCCGGCCTGGCCACGCTGAAGCTGCTCCGCGCGGAGGATCCCTACCCGCGCCTGGACCGCCTGGGCGAGCGCCTGGCCGCGGGGCTGAATGACGCCGCCCGGCGGCATGGCGTGTCGATGCACTGCGCACGGATGGGCAGCATGTTCACGCCATTTTTCTGCACGGAAGAGGTGACTGACCTCGCGGGGGCGCGCCGGTGCGACACGCACGCCTACGCCGAGTTCTTCCGCGGGGTGCTGGAGCGGGGCATCTATCTGCCGCCGTCGCAGTTCGAGGTGGGCTTCATCTCGGCCGCGCACGGCGAGGCGGAGATCGACGAGTTCACGTCCGCTGCGGCGGACGTGTTGTCTGAAATGGGCGGAAGAAGGTCCGAGTGAGGACGTCCAAATAGTCACTGGTTTTTGCATCCTGGCGGCGGTCGTGCTGCTGATGCTGGCGGGGGTCCTGCCGGCGCGCGGCGGCGGGCAGGCCGCGGTGTTCTACTCGCCCGTCTTCATCGCGCTGCTGAGCGCGCTGGGCATCGCGCTCATCGTCTGCGCGGTGCGGCGCCGGCCCTCCCGGCGGCAGGTCGGCTTCCACCTGACGCACCTTTCCGTCGCGTTGATCCTGCTCGGGGCGTTCCTCGGCTTCGCCTTCGGCGAGCGGACGCAGTTGGCGGTTCCCGTCGCCGCCGACCACGAGACGCGCGAGCTGCCGCTGGCGGACGGCGGCTCGGCCGGGCTGCCGTTCGGGCTCTCCGTCACCGATTTCGAGGTGCTCTACTACCCCCCCGATTACGTGCTCTACCGCCCGTCGGGCGAGGCCGGCTACGAGTTCGTGCGGCGGGTCCGGCTGCCCGCCGAAGGGACGCTGGACCTCGGCGAGGCCGGCTCGATTGCGGTTGAAGACCTCAAGGACGACGCGGGCGAGTGGCTCCCCGAGCGCGCACTTGCGGGCGGCCGGGTGCTGCGGAGGGCCGCCGCGATGCCGCGCCGCTACGCCGCCGCCCTGCGCATCAGCGACCCCGGCGGCGCCGTCCGCCGCGAGGAGCTGGCCGTCAATCACCCCGTGGAGCACGGCGGATGGCGGTTCTATCTCATGTCCTACGACGAGGATGCGGCCCGCTACGTGGTGCTCAGCGCGCGGCGCGACCCGGGCCGGCGGCTCGTCATCGCCGGCATCTGGGCGCTGATGGCGGGGGTCGCGATCATGTGTTTCCGGAGGCGGGGGGCGGCGCGTGGGACGGATTGAGGGCATTGCCACGATTACGATGGTCGCTGCCGCTGCGGCCTACGCAGCCGCGTTCGGCCTGCTCCTGGCGCGCAGGCGGCGGGCCGGCTTCGCCGTGTTCGTGGTGGGATGGGGGCTCAACGCCGCGCTCGTGGCCCTCAACTGGGTCGCCGGCGGGCATCCGCCCTTCGGCAACATGTATCACGTGATGGTCTTCCTGTCGCTCTGCTTCCTGCCGCTCTACCTGCTGCTGAGGCGCCGCGAGGGCCTTGGCTGGCTCCACCTCTACTTCGCCGCGGCCGCCGTCGTCCCGCTGGCCGGCGCGCTCTTCATGGAGCGCGACATACTGTGGCGCCGGATGCCCGCGCTCCACTCGCCGTGGTTCGTGCCGCACGTAGTCAGCTACATGATATCCTACGCGCTGGCCGCCGTCGCCTTCGCGCTGACCGTGGCCGGACGGGTGCGGCGCGTCGGAAAGGAATACGCCGACGCCAGTTACGCCGTGCTCCGGTTCGCCTTCCCGTTCATGACCTTCGGGCTGCTCTCGGGGGCGCTCTGGGCGGAGGAGGCGTGGGGGGCCTACTGGTCCTGGGACCCGAAGGAGACGTGGTCGCTTATCACTTGGACGGCGTACGTGGCCTGCTTCCACTGCCGGTCGGCGCCCCGGCTGCGGCCCGGCGCCGACCTGGTTCAGGCGCTGGCGTTCCTGGCGCTCCTGACGACGTTCCTCCTGGTCAACCTGCTGCCGAAGCTCGCCAGCGTGCTTCACGGCTATGCGTGACAGGCGAGGAAGGAGACTAGAGATGACCGCACGGATAACGCACGGGGCGCGGCCGGGGATCGGCTGTCACGCCGCGGCGCTCTGCCTGCTGGCCCTGGCGGGGACCGCGACGGCAGCGGCGGAGCCGGCAAGTGAACCCCGCGCCGCCGGCCCGCAAGAGATCGCGCGGGAGCTGCTCGGCTCCGAAGGCGTCCGCCCCGGTCTTTGCCTGCACCTGGGCTGCAGCGACGGCGCCCTGACCGCCGAGCTTGCGCTGGCCGGGCGGTTCGTCGTCCACGGGCTGACCAGCCGGCCGGAGGACGTCGAAAAGGCCCGGGCGCACGTCCGCTCGCGCGGCCCTTACGGCCCCGTGGCCGTGGACTACAGCCCCCTGGCGTCGCTGCTCTATGCGGACGACACGGCCAACGTTATAGTAGCCAGCGACTTCGACATGCTGGCCGGCGGCGGGCTGACACGTCAGGAGATATTGCGCGTCCTTGCGCCGGGCGGGGCGGCCTTCCTGGAGAGGAACGGGGGCTGGGAGAGGGCGAGCAAGCCCCGTCCCGCCGCGATGGACGGCTGGGGGCAGTACCGCCACGACGCCTCGCGCGGCGCCGTCTCGCGGGACGTCCTGGTCGGCCCGCCGACCTCCGTCCGCTGGATAGCCGGCGGGCGCTGGGTCGCCCTCTCGGCCGGCATGGGTGGCATCTACTCGGCGGGGGGCCGTGTCTTCGAAGTCTACCCGACGGGGCAAGAGACCACCCAGACGCTCGTCGCGCGGGACGCCTACAACGGCCTGAAGCTCTGGGAGCAGCAGGTCGAGATCAGCACCCGGTCCGTCAAGGACCTGATCGTGGCCGTCGGCGACCACGTCTACACCGTCGTCGAGAAGGACGGCCCCGTGGTCGCGATAGACGCGACGACCGGCGAGGTGGCGCGGACTTACGCGTTCAAGGCCGGCGCCCTCACCTACCACGAGGGGATGCTCATCCGCGCGCCGGGCAAGCCGTCGGCCTGGGACGCCGAGACCGGCGAGATGCTCTGGGAGGCCAGCGTCGGGGCGTACCCCCCGCACGTCGTCGGCGACGGCCGGCTCTTCCTGGAATGTTACGGGCAAGACGAGCTGGCCTGCCTGGACGTGGAGACCGGCCGCGAGCTCTGGCGCGTGCCTAACCAGGACCAGGCGTCGCCCCTCTGCTATCGCGGGGGGATGCTGTTCACGAAGAAGACCTGGCTTCTCGGCCAACCGGGCAGACACGAGGCGCCGGGGGCGCTGAACCACGCCTATTCTGCCGAGGACGGCCGGCTCCTCTGGACCCGCCGCTACAAGGTCCACTGGCACCAGGGCCTCGCGGACGTCTTCTTCCTGGGCGGGGCGGTCTGGGTGCAGGACGACGGCCCGCCGCAGGCCTGGGTCGGGCTCGACCCCGCCACGGGAGAGGTGAAAAGGAGCGTCGGCGTCGAGGCCACGCGGAGCTTCCTGCGCTGCTACCCCGACCGGGCGACGGAGAAGTACATACTGCAAGACGTGGGCATGGGCTTCTTTGACTTCCGGGAGGGGAGTTTCCTCAGCTTCTACGGCGGCCGGGGTACCTGCGGGGCGGGATGGATCCCCGCCAACGGGCTCGTCTACAGGACGCCGGACATCTGCGTCTGCTTCGCCGAGTTGCGGGGGGCTGCGGCGCTGGCGCCGGGGCCGATGCCCGACCCCCGGCGGATGATGGAGCACGCGGGCCCGGCGCTCCGTAAAGGCCCTGCCTTTGGCGCCCCCGGCGCGGAGACGGCGCCGGGCGACTGGCCGACCTACAGGCACGACCCGGCCCGCACCGGCGGCACGCCCGTGAAGGTCGGCCTGCCGCTCCGCAAGGCGTGGGAAGCCGAGGTGGCCGCCGTGACGACCCCGCCCGTGGCGGCGGGTGGCCGCGTCTACCTGACCGCGCCCGATGAGCACCGGGTCGTCGCGCTCGACGCGCGGAGCGGCAAGCCCCTCTGGAGCGCCACGGCGGGGGGCCGCATAGACTCGCCGCCGACAGTCTCGGGCGGGCGCGTGCTGTTCGGCTCGGCGGACGGGTGGGTCTATTGCCTGGCCGCCGGCGACGGCGCGCTCGCCTGGCGACGGCGGGCCGCCCCGGAGGACCGCCGCATCGTCGTCCGCGGGCAGGTCGAGTCGCTCTGGCCCGTACACGGCAGCGTGCTGGTCCGGGACGGAACGGCGTGGTTCGCCGCCGGCCGACACTCGGAGCTGGACGGCGGGATCATGGTCTACGCCGCCGACTCGGCCAGCGGCGAGCTGCTCTGGCAACGCCAGGTCATCCGCGAGGACCTGCTGGCCCAGCGCCAAGTGAACCTGGTGGTCAACACGACCAACGGGATCCTGGCCGCCGACGGGGGAAGCCTCTTCATGGACCGCGCCGAGCTCGACCCCGCCACCGGCCGGGATGCCCCAGGCAAGGGCGGGCTCCGAATGTACGGCGGCGCGTGCGCCTTCGTCGAGGACATTGCCCGCCCGCCCCATTCCTGGAAGCACGAGTGGCGCAACTGGTCCTACACGAGCTTTCCGGTCAGCGGCAAGGCGCTGCCGAATGGCGACGTCGCCGCCGGCACCGCCCTGGCCGCGGAGGGCGACCTGGTCGTGGGACTGAGGAACGAGACGCTGACGATCTTCGCCCGACGGGTCCTCGGCCCCAACCGGGCCGAGAACGCCTGGTCCGTGCAAGTACCGGAGGGTTCGCGCCCCAAGGCAATCCTGCTGGCTGGCGGCGTGGTCTTCGTAGCGGCCATGCCGGACGCCGACGATCCCGCACGGGGCGTCATATGGGCCTACAACGCGGAAAGCGGCGCGGGGCTGGGCGAGTGCGCGCTGGACGCCGCCCCGCTGTTCGACGGCATGGCAGCAGTGCCGGGCTGGCTCTACGTCTCGACGCAGGACGGCAGGGCTATCTGCCTGTCGGGCGGCTGACGCGAGGCGCGGTTCCTTCGGGACACGGGCGGGGGGAGCAACGGCTTCCTCAGCGCAGCAGAAATCAGCAATGGCGCAGAACGGCAGACCGCAGACGGTGACCATCAAGGCCGGGGATTTCGGCGACCGGGATGGCTGAACAGAACAACGTGTACTTCACCACGAAGGACACGAAGAACGCGAAGCAAAGAACCATCAGGGAAAGACGACGAACGGGAGAGCAGACTGTAGCAGTCGGTTCTGCTGCTCTTCGTGCCCCCGCCGTACGGCGGGCAGGCTTCGTGGTGAAATCCGTTGCCGTA
>CAZQEQ010000002.1:0-113304 GCA_964592385.1 uncultured candidatus Brocadiaceae bacterium
GATCCCGCCCCGGGAGATATGCGAGATAAGCAGCAGCTTCGTCAAGGGCCTCGTGGGGTTCGAGGGGTGGGAGGCCGTCGTCGAACCATACGTGCCCGAACCCGTTTACGAGAGACTGCTCACCAGCGAGATCCGCTGGACCGAGAGGAAAGGCGGCCCCGAAGGGGGCTCCGAGTGAGTCCGGCTCGCCGGCGCCTCAGGCGAAAAGAAGGGGCAGCATCTCTCGGTTGAACGCCGTCAGCCGTTCCATGGCCTGCTCGACCCGCGGAACTCCCAGCAGATCCCTCGCGACCTGCTGCGCGTCCTCATACCTGACGGTCCTGATAATTTTTTTGATCTCAGGCACCACGAACGGCGGCGCGACGCTCAGTTCGTCCACGCCCAGCCCGAGCAGCAGAGCGGCAAAGGTTATGTCGCTGCCCATCTCGCCGCACAGCGCTACCTTCACGCCGCGCTGGTGCGCGGCGTCCACTGTCAGCTTAATCAGGCGCAGGACGGCCGGGTGAAGCGGCTGGTACATGTGGGCGACCAGTTCGTTCGCCCTGTCAATGGCCAGCGTGTACTGGATCAGGTCGTTCGTGCCGATGCTGAAGAAGTCCACGTGCTCCGCCAGGGCATCCGCGTGCAGGGCCGCAGCGGGCACCTCTATCATGATGCCCACCTCCATCTGCCGGTCATAGTCCTCGCCGGCCTCGTCGAACTCCTCGCGGAGGCGCGCGAGCAGGTCCCTCAACATCAGGGTCTCCTCCAGCGAGGAGACCAGGGGGAACATGACCTTGACCTTGCCGTGCCCGCTGGCGCGGAAGATGGCGCGGAGCTGCTCCCACAGGATCTCGGGGTGGTCCAGGCAGTACCGGATCGAGCGGCGTCCGAGGAAGGGGTTCTTCTCCTGCAGCGCTTCGGCGGGACTGCCGAACTTGTCCGCGCCCAGGTCCACCGTGCGGATGGTGATGGGGAGGCCGTCCAGTTGGCGGATGGCCTCCATGTACGCCTCTAGGTGGTCGGCCTCGGTCGGCGGGTCCTCGCTGGTCAGGTAAAGGAACTCCGTGCGGTACAGGCCGATTCCTTCGGCGCCGTGAGCGACGGCCCCCGCTATCTCGCGCGGGAACTCGATGTTGCCCATGACGGCCACTCGCCGCCCGTCGGGGGTCTCGGCGGGCAGGTCGCGCATCTCCTCCAGCAAGGTCTTCTCGGCCGCCATGACCTGGCTGCGCCGCAGCTTGTAGGAGCGCCGGGTCTTCTTGTCAGGGTCCAGGACCAGCAGGCCGCGGTGCCCGTCCACAATCACCACGTCGCCCCCGCTCAACTCCCTGCTGACGCTGCCCAGCCCGACGACCGCCGGAATCCCGAGCGCCCTGGCGATGATGGCCGTGTGACTCGTCGGCCCGCCGGCGTCCATGGCAATGCCCTTGACCCTGGAGGGGTCCACGGAAGCCGCCTGGCTGGGGCGCAGGTCGTGCGCGACCAGTATGACCTCGCTCTCGAGGCTGTCCAGCTCCTCCCGGCGGGCGCCCAGCAGGTTGCGCAGGAGTCTCCTTTCCAGGTCGTCCAGGTCGGGCACGCGGGTGGCCAGGAAGCCGTCCTCCTGGAAGACCCCGCGCCACCGACGCATGGTGCGCGAGACGGCGAACTCCGCCGTGTACCTCTTGCCCCGAACGCGATCGAAGAACTCCTGGCGGAAGTGTTCGTCCTCGAGCATGCCGGCATGGGCGCTGAAGATCTCGGCTATCTTGAATCCCGCCCTCTGGGAGACGTGCTCGGCGAGTTCGTGGAGTTCCTCCAGGGACTTGGCCATGGCGGCCTCGAGGCGGGCCACTTCGGCGCCAACCTGCTTCTTGGGGATGAAGTGCTCCGGTATGCGCACGCCTTCCGCTTCGAGCAGGAATACCTCCCCGATGGCTATGCCCGGACTGACCGGTATGCCCCGCCTGGTCTCCATGCTCATCCGCGTTCTCTGCCCTTCTTGACCATCTGCTCTTCGACGTAGTAGCAGTGCCCCACCAGGTTGCTGATGACGGCTCGGGCCTGCCTGGCATCCTCGCCGGCGATCTCGAACTCGGGCTGCGAGCCGGGCGTCAGGCCCAGGCCCAGCAACGCTTGCAGGTCCTTCGCGTCGGCAGACCGGCCGTCCGCAGTGGCCGTGATCGAGCTATCGAAGCAGGAGGCGATGTGCGTCAGCCGCTCGACGTGCCGCTGGGAGCAGGTGCCGGGGCGCAGGTCGTCCTCCACGAAGAAGTTGTTCTCGGCCAGGAACTTCAGCACCTGGACGCACTGCTTGGCATCCCCGCCGTGCGCGGTTATGCCCATGGCGTCCCCGCAGCGGCCGCCCAGGCTCATCAGGTTCATCACGCTCTTGCCGGGCACCTTGCGACCCCGGAGTTCCACTTCAACGTCGGCCTTGAAGACCCTGGCCAGTTCGGCGAATCGCTGCACGGGACGCACGTGGAAGCCCAGCCTGTTCCCGATGGTCACTCGCGCGCTGTGGTGGCTTGTGCGGGGCATCTGTTGCTTCACCGTAACACTATCGGGGCCACGGGGACAGCCTGCCGGCCGCCGGCAAGGCGGCTCACCCGGCCATCTCTTCGATCAACGCCAGCACGTCTTCGGCGCCCGCGGCCTGAGATACGAAGCTGCGGAAGTCGGCATTCTGGACGAGCCGCGTGATGCCCTCCATGACAGTCACGTACTCGTCCGTGCGGTCCTTCGGCGCGATGATAAGAAAGACCTCGTGAACGGGCGCCCCGTCCAGCGCGTTGAACTCCACGCCCGCCGGACTGAAGGCGAACCCCACCAGGATGTCCTCCAACTCGGCGAGGCGGGCATGGGGCACGGCAACGCCTCTGCCGATCGCGGTGCTGCCCAGCCGTTCCCTGTCCAGTATCGCCTCGAGCGCGGTCTCCAGCAGGTCGGCCGGCATCTCGCCTGTGTCGACAAATGCCTCCAGCAGCGAGCGAACGGCGTCGTCGCGCTGCGAGACTTCCAGGTTCGTGCAGATCGCGCTCGCACGCAGGTAATCCGTCAGCACCATGGAGCACCTTTCGTACAACAAGATCGTCTCGAAGCACGTGCGCCGCCCGAGCGCTCGGGCGAGCGTCCCGCCGGCTTTACTGCGCGGCCTTCGGTTTGTGGCTCGTCACCTTGTCATGGTGTCGGATAATCTGTCGCTGCATTCTGGCGAATGCCTCTTCGATGCACCGGTACATGTCGTGTCCCTTGGACTGTGCCACCAGGTCCGCACGGTGACACTTGGCGATGATCTCCACGAACTGAGCGCCGGAGTCCAGGGCGAGCGTTACCGTTATGTACTGGATATTCCCGTCGAACCGGGGCAGCTTCGCCACGTGCTGACTGATGTGATCCCGCATCACTTGGGTGACGTCAACATGCCTTCCCGTGATCTCGACATCCACGCTATTGAGCCCCTTTCTGGTCCAGAGGAACTTCACGCTCCTCAGAGCGACCTCCGCCTCCCGTGCCGGGCGCGGACTCGCCCCCCGGCAGGCGCGCGCGGGGCCGCACGTCACCCGCGGTCAACACGCCCGCCGTTATGAAGTACCGGAACGCCTCGTCAACCGTCATGTCCAGGCTCACCACCTCCTCTGGCGGCATCAGGATCACAAATCCCGTCACCGGGGTCGGCGAGGTCGGCACGAAGACCGTCACCAGGTCCTGGCCCAACCGCCCTTCCACGTCGGGCAGGCCCTCTCCGGTCAGGAACCCCAGCGAGTACACGCCCCGCCTGGGGTACTGGATCGCCACGACGGCGCTGAAGGCCCGCCGATCCCGCTGGCCGAAGACGAAGTCGGCCACCTGGCGCGCATACGGATAGACGGCCTTTATGACGGGGAACCGGGTGAAGAAGCGGTCAACGGCCCTCATCAGCCGGGCGCCGATGTAGCCGCGCAGCAGCTTGCCGACCAGGTAGACGACCGCCGCCACGACCGACAGGCCGAGCAGGACTCCGATGAAGCGCGGGAAGTTCCCTGCCACGTACGCGCTTCTGGCCGCGGGATTCGCCGAGACCTCGTCGCTGGCCCCCGGGAAGAACAGGTCGAACGCGGCCTGGTTCTGCACCAGCACCTGCCGAAAGACCGTGTTGGCTCCCCTTCCGATCGTCTGGTCCACCTGGCGGTAAAGCCAGGTGAGAAGGAACAGGGTCACAACGATGGGGAACAGCGCAGCTATGCCGGTGAAGAAGTTCCGCTTGAAGTCGGCAACGAAACCGGACTCAGCCATCGACCGTCCTCACGGTTCGCACTCCCTGCCACCAGCGGCTCGCAGACCACCAACTGGCATTAGGACACAATTGTATCTGCGGCCACCGACACCGTCAAGGTCAAGGCAGCTCCGATGCCGGCTCGGCACGTCCTTACTCCTTCCCATACAATACTTTACGTCGTCAGCGCCTCGCCCCTGTCACCTGCTCGGCGCAACGCCCCGAACGCCGTGACGACGGCCCGCAGCCAATGCGGCAAAGGGAGGCGACACAAGGGTGGGAAGATTGGTGCCAGAGGCGGGATTTGAACCCGCACGGGCATTGGAGCCCATGGGTTTTTGAAACCCACGCGTATGCCTGTTCCGCCACTCTGGCCCCAAAGTGGGCGCCCCGCGCCGGCGGCGCCGCCCCTGCCTCGGGCCGGGCGACGTCTCTCAAACCGGCAGCGGCCGACGGCCAATGTAGCCCACATGGCAGAGCAAGTCAAGGCATCGAACGGGGAGTCGCCGACGGCCCGAACGCGCCGCGCGCCGGCTTGCCCGTCGCGTGCGGGCCTACTCGCTTTCGGCCCCTCGCTGGCTGCCGCGTTGGGGGAGCCAGTCGTCCAGCTCTTCCAGCCCCTCCCGCTGCCGCCGGGTGGCTTCATCGTCGTCCGCCCGCTCCCTCAAGACCGTCGGCGTGACCAGCGCGATCAGCTCCTGGGTGATGAGGACCTTGTCCCTCTTCTTGAACAGAAGGTTCAGGACCGGGACGTGGCCGAGCAGCGGGACGCGGTGGACGACGTCCGACTCCTCCTGCCTGAGTATGCCGCCGCAGACCATCGTCTGGCCGGTTTCCACGGCCAGCTCGGTGATGTAGAAGCGGCGGTCGAGTATCTCGGCGCCGAACAGCACCTCGCCGGTCCGCCGCTGCGAGGAGGTGATCTCCACCGAGGTGACCACCAGGTCCTTCTTGTTGATGTGCGGCTTGATGACCAGTTTCGTGCCCACTTCCTTGTACTCGAACGTGTCCCTGCGCGCGGTGGTTCCGGGTTCGGTCATGCTCTCGGTTATGAACGGCACGTCGGAGCCGACGAATATCTCGGCCTGCTGGTTGTTGTTGACGACCAGCGAGGGCTGCGAGAGGACGCGCGCGTCGAAGTTGCGTTGCAGGAACTGCACCAGCAGCGTTGCGTCCAGGTCGGCGCTCAGCACGGTGTCAACGGTCACCTCTTCCCAGGAGACGCCGAAGGCGGACATCAGCGCCTGGTTGAAGTCGCTGCTCTGGAAGATGCTCGCGTCCGAGGCCCACCGGGTCCCCATCCGGCTCTCACGCGTGCGCGTTATCTCCACCAGTTGCACGTCTACGAGCACCTTCGGGGACTCCGCGTCGAGCCTTTCGATAAGCTGGCGGAGCACCTCGAAGTTCTGCACGGCCGTCGTGATGATAAGGGCGTTGATGCGGGTGTCCGGCACGACGCGCACCTTGCCGATCAGGTTGCTTATGGGCCGTTCCTCCTCCTGACCCCGGCCGGACGTGCCGAAGAGCCAGCTGAAGTAGGCCGGCTGCTGCTCCTGGTCCTGCTGGTTCCCGCCCCGGCCGCCCCCCGCGCCGGGCGGGGCGAACAGGTTGTTGAGCTGGTCGGCCACGCTGGCGGCGTCGGCGTTCTCCAGCTCATACACCATCGTGTTGGCGTACTCGGCGGTCGTCTTGTCGAGCTTCTCTATCAGGTCCTCGATGATGGGAAAGTTCTGCGCGTTGTTGGTGACGACGATGAGGGAGTTGGTGGCCGGCTCGTGGACGAAGCGCACCTTGCCGTAGAGGCGGCCGACCTCCTGGTCTCCCACGCGGGAACGGTACCAGTAGTAGCCTCCCGTGCTGCGGTCTTCCTCGACGCCGAAGATCTCGTTCAGCGCCTCGGTCAGCTCCTTGGCGTCGACGTTGTGGATGTGGTAGATGCGCGGGGCCACCTCCGCCACGCTGATGGGCTGGTCCAGCTTCTGAATGAGCGCCTCGATCTGCTCGAACTCCGACGGCTCCGCGATGACGATAAGCGTGTTGGTCCGCCTCTCGGGGACGAACCTGGCGCTGGCGCTGTAGTCCCGCCTGCGATAGGTGTAGCCGAAGGAATAGGACGTCTCGTAGAGACGGGAGAACAGGTCGTTGAGCTGCTCGGCGACGTCCTCCGCGTCCCCGTACTCGAGGGGGTAGCTGCGCGTCTCCCGCTTGCGGGACTCCTCCGTGTCGAGCTTGGCGATGATGTCCTTGATAAGCTCGAAGTTATCCGGGGAAGACAGGATTATCAACGCGTTGGCGCGGGAGTCGGCGGTGATCTCGACCATGTCCCGGATGGCCTTCATCTGGGGCCTTCTCCTGAACAGTTCCGAGATCTGCCGGGACAGTTCGTACGCGTCGGCGTGTTCGAGCATGACGATGTTCAGGTCGAGTTCGGGCGGCTCTTCCCTGTCCAGTTCCTCGATAAGCTTTGCGGCGGCCTCCAGCTTCTCCCTGGGCGCCCTGACCAGGACCCAGTTGGCCGCCTTGTACGCGACGACAGTGACGTCCTGCTCGCCGGCCTGTCCGCCCTGGCCTCTCTGCTGGCCGCCGGGCTGGCCCGGGCGCCTGCCCTGCGCCGCGCCGCCGTCCTGCAGGATGCTCTGGAGGATGGCCGCCACCTCCTCGGCGACCGCATACTTGATCTGGAAGATGCGGACCTCGGTCTCCAGGATCTCCAGCACGTCAAGCTGCTCGATCACCCTCTCAATGTTGCCCAGCACGCCGGCCGGCACGGCGACGACGATCTTGCGCGTGCGCGGGTCGGCCACCAGCTTGCTCCCCTCGGGAAGGAGCGGTTTTATCAACCCCTCTATCTCAGCGACGTCGGCGAACTTGATGGAGATGATCTTCTGCACGAAACCGGCCTGGGGGACATCCTCGGCGAACTCCACGGCCAGCGCGGGCAACTCCGCCAGCTTCGCCGCCATGACCAGGCAGATGACGTCGTCCCGCTCGACCATCGCCACGCCCTCCAGGCCCAGGGCCTGGCGGATCAGGTCAATCGCCCTCTCCGGCGTCACGGGTTCCGGCGCCGCGATCGTGACGGTGGCCTGGACGTCCTTCGCCTTGAAGACCACCTTGCCCGTCTTGTCGCTGAGGAACTTGATGATCTGGTCGATGGGCGCGTTCTTCAGGTTGAGGGGGACCTTCTCCGGCTCGGCGGGCTCCTCCGGCCCTTCTTCCTCTTCTCCTTCGGCCACGGGTTCGGGCTCGGCCTCGGTCGCTTCCGCCGAGGCGTCGGGCTCCTCCTCAGCCACAGCGGTCGTCTCGGGCGCCGCTTCCTCCTGCGCGCAGGCGCAGGTGCAGACCCAGCAGCAGCTCACAAGGCCGAGGACGGCTATCGCGGTCAAGCACCGCCTGAGGTGTTCGTGCACTCTCATCGCTTCGTTTTCCTTTCACTCGGATTCGGACTCGAAACGCTCGATGATAATCTCCCGGCCGCCGAACTCGCCCGAGCGGCGCATCTCCTCTATCCGCTTCATGGCCTCTTCCCGGCGCTCTACCCGGCTCATGCCCCCGCGGCCGCCTTCCAAGCGGAACGATTGCCGCGCGGGCGGCGGCTGGACTCTTGGCTCGGGCTTCCCCGCTTCGGGCGGCCCGGCGGGCCTCTCCTTGCCCCCGGACGGCCCCGGCTGCCGCGGTGGCGGCCCCTGCCCCGGCCCTCCCGGTGCCCCGAGCGGGGGGAACACGGTCAACGTCTGCTTCTTGCCGTCCTTGTCCTCCACCACCACCGAATCGCCGAGTATCTCCACCAGCTTCATCTCGCCGGGCAGGCCCGCGCCCGCCTCGTAAGGCTTTATGTCGTTGGGCGAAGTGCCGATGAGGGCGGTGTCGCCAAGGACGCCGAAGAGCTGCGGCTTCGGAGGGGGCTTCTGCTTGCCGAAATGCTCATTGTCCTTGATGACGCCGTACTCTTCGACCGGCTCCACGCCGGAACGCTCGGAGACGCGCTCGGCAGCGACCGATGCGTCCGCCAGTTCCCTGCCGAGCGTCCCCGCCGCCGCCCAGCGCAGTCCCTGAAAGATGAACAGGGCCAGCAGCAGACCGGCGGCAGCCGCCAGCACGACGTCGAGTCCGGGCTTCCGCAATCTCTTCATCAGGGCAGGCACTTCATTCCTCCCCCGCACGAGCGGGCAGATAGACGGCAAGCTCCATCGTCACGCCCAGTTTGCCGGGCTTCTTCAGGTCCTGGTGGAGCTTGAGGCTCTCGATCCGGACGAATCGCTCGCCCTTCTCCAGGGCGTGCAGCATCTTGGTCATGGCCTCGACCTGGCATTCCGCCTCCACGCGGACGGCCGCCGTCTGGAAATGGCTGAGGGCCACGGTGGACCGCGGCGACTTCCTGGCCGAGACGAGCTTGACCTGCACTTTCGACTCCTTGGCGATGCGCGCCACCTCGGCCTCCAGCGCGGGCGGCGCCGGCGGCTCGCCGGCGGGACTGCCCGCCTCGCCCGCCTCCTCTTCGGCGCCCTGAGGGGGCGCATCGCCTTCCTTCGGGGCCTCTTCCGCGACAGGACCCAACAGTGACCCGACCTCGCGCACGAGGCGGCTCCGGCGCTTCAACAGGGCCTCGCGGCGGTCGAGACGCGCCTCGAACGCCTCGAGCAGCCCGAGCTTCGGCGCCAGTTCCTGCCCCATCTGCCCCCACTGCCCGAGAGCGGGCGCGACGACCCATCGCACCAGGACGATCAGGCTCACGACGATCGCCCCCGCAGCCAGCACCCGCCTATCGCGCGACGACAGTCTCATCGGTCACCTATTGGCCTGAAGAAAACACCTTGGCTTTTCCCAGTTACGTCTCAGCGACGCAGCGGGGCGAGACGCCCCGCCTACCCTAATGGGTAGCCCTCGGCGTCTCGCCGAGGGGCCGGTAAGCGCAAGGCTATCCGTTGAACACACCACTATGCCCCACCCGGGCGTAACGTGCAGGTAATGTGAAACGAGATCCCGCCCTCTTCAGTGGACCAGCGCTGCAGCTGGGCCGCGGCGAAGGCGTCCGACTCCGAGAGCGCGGCCACCGCCTGGGAGGCGGTCTCCGGCGAGGGCATCTTGCCCGTGAGGGTGACGTTGCCCTTCGAATCAATGGAGAGGTCGCCCACCATCACGCCCTTCGGCAGGGCCTCCGCCAGCGCGAGCAGCACGTCGAGGCACGACCGGTGGCGGTCCCGTTCGAGTTGCAGGATGCCGACCTCTTCCTCGAGCACCGCGATATCCTGCTGAAGCGATTGCGCCTGTCTCACCGCACGCTCCGCGGCCTGAAGCCTTGCGCGACGCGCCCCGAAGCCGGCGGCCAACAGGGCCACGACCAGCAGCGCGTTGGCGGCGACGAGGCCGATCCGCCTGCGAACGCCCGGGCCCTGCCAGGCGGCCCGGGGCAGGCGCAGGGGAGGCGCGGCCGGTTCTTCGTCCCGCGCCCGGCAATGCGCGGAGACCAGGGCGCCGATGCACGCGGCAAAGCCGCGCGCCGCCTCGTCCGGGCGGACGACCGACTCCGAGACGCTCAGCGACTCGGGCGGGGACGCCATCTCAACCGAGAGCGCACCGTCGTCCGCCAGCAGGCCGGCCAGCCGGTCGAGCCCGGGCCCGTCTCCGGCCAGGAGCACCCTTGCCGGCACGGGCCTGCCCCTGCCGAACGCGTAGTGCTGTAGCGATTGACGCACCTCGCCGGCCAGGCGACCGAGGTCCTCCTCTGCGGCGCCGCTGGAGAGCCGGCGCGCGTACGCGAGCCCCGCGCCGTCGGCGACGACCAGGCCCACGCTCCCGTCCTCGACGCTGGCAAGGGCGGCGGCCCGGCCGCCGCCGAGCGCGACGGCCATCTGGGCCAGCGCGCCCTCGCGCGACTCCACCACGTCGCACGACCGGCGCAGCCGGCGCATCTCGTCCTCCTGCGCGGCAACGTCGGCCGTCGGGACGACCACCACCGTGGCAACGCCCTTGCCCTGCGGGCCGGGCGCCCCGCGACGCTGGAAGGCCCAGACGGCCCCCGAAAGGTCGTAGGGCAGGTCGCTCTCCAGCCGCAGTGCGAGCATTCGGCGCATCTCATCGGCGGGCGCCTCGGGCAGTTCCACTTCCCTGACGACGGCCCGGGGAGAGCGCGTGAGCAGGATCGTTTCGTCGGCGTCCGGGGGCGCGTCCGAGCCGGGTTTGAGGGACAGCAAGCGTGCCCGGCGCAGTACGGGCCGCTCGCCGCCGACCTCGCCCTCGACGACACGCCAGCCGGCGGGCGTCCTGTCCCAGACGGCCACGGTGCGCGGCCCCCGACGGCGCGCGCCGCGCAGCCGGGCGACCCAGCGCCTCACGTCCAGCGCCCGGCGGAAGGCGACCTGCGGCCCGGCAGACGGTTTGCGTTCCTGGTTCACCTCACCCATTCCTCGGTTCCCGCTCCCTCAGCGAAGTTCGCACCACGAGTGGATTGCCATCTTCTCGGCCGTCCGGTCTATCACGGCCGCGACGCCACAGTAGACGATCCCCGCGGCTTCATCAGCGCCGCCCAGGACACCGAACGAGCGCACGCTGAAAACGTCCGACTTGGCCGTGATGAGATTGCAGAGCTCTTTGAACTTGCTCTCGGACACGCCGGCGACTCCCAGCAGATCGGCGATGTCCCCGAACGTGTTCTCCAGGCGATGGTCCAATATGGCGGCGGCCGTCTCATCATCCATTCCGGGAAGACAGGCAAGCACCTCCGGCGGCGCCGTGTTGACGTTCACCAGGCCGCGGAGGACTTCGTCCTCGCTGACGGTCAGAAAGTCCGCCATAGACTGAAACTCGTCCATCGAAAATGCCCGTTTGTCAGTGGGGGTGAAGGTCGTCTGCCCGCCTCCCGCGGAGCCGCTCGACGAGCCTCCCCTGCGGGAGCTTCCGCCTTCACCCCGCCCGCGACCTTGCCGTCCTCCCCTGTCCCTTTCGCCGCCGTTCTGGTCGGACGACCTCCCCTGTCGCTGCTCCTCGACCAGCATCACGTCCAGCAGCCCGGCGATGTTCTCGAACTCCGCGTTCTTGCGGTGCTCGACGACGGACTGCGCCTGCTGCTCCGTCATGCCCGAGACGGCGCTCGCGAGCGTCGCGGCGTCCGCCTTGTTGATGTTCGCCCGCTTCCTCCCGTCCGCCGCCAGGTTCCGCGCGGCCGAGCAGCAGGTCAGCCAGGCGGCCAGCCCCGGGTCGAGCACGCCGTCCTGGTCGTCGGGCGGCCAGGCGGCGTCGCCGTCGTCCTCGCTCGGGTCGAGCAGCCCGTTCCCGTTCTGGTCCTCGCCGTAGAGCCCGAGCAGGCCGAGCCGCTCCACGGCGCACAGGTCGGCCAGGTCGGCGACGGTCCCGTCGTTGCCCCGCAGGGCGACGATCTCGGCCGCCAGGTCCGCGTCCATCCCGGGCAACTTGGCGAGCGCCTCCGCGCTCGCCGTGTTCACGTTCAGCTTCGCGGCTTCGTCGGCGATGCCGTACTCCGGCTCGGTGCCCGCCCCGGCCGCGGGGGCCGCCACGAGGGTATATGATCCCTCGCCCAGCTCGACGCCCTGGTAGAGGCGTTCCTCGCCCTCCCGCAGGTCGTCCAGCGCCTGGATCTCGTTCCGGGCCCGCTTGAGGTCGGCCATCGCCCTTTCGACGCCCGCCCTCGCCAGGAACAGCGTGCGCACGTTGTCGGCGACGTTGCGCGTCACCCTCGTGCGCAGCCGCGTGAAGAGGCTCAGCTCCAACCCGACGGCCGAGAGCACCGTCAGCACCCAGAGCACCAGGATCAGCGCGACGCCCCTGCGACATTGTGCCCGAGCCGGCATCCAGGTCGCCTTTCGCCGCTAACGTGCAGGTATCGAGACCGTGGTTTCCAGGAGCAGGGGACGCTCGCGGCCCGAAGGGTCCACCACGACGACGTCGATGCGCACCGCGGCCGGGAACCGCTCCTGGTCCTCCCATCCGGGCGCCCACTCCAGGCCGTCGAAGAACTCGAGGTTCAGTTCCGCCACGCCGGGGCCCGCGGGCGACGCGCTGCCGCCTTCCAGGGGATCGTCGTCCGGCGCGGGGTCCTCCCTGCGCAACAGCCACTGCGCTTCTGTCTCCGGGTCATTGTCGATGTAGTAGCCGACCTCGCATCGGCCGGCCGCCTCGGAGTCGTCCAGCGCCCGGCGCGTCCGCGTCGCGACGAAGTCGATCGTATCGGCGTCGAGCCCTTCATACTGAACGTCGAGCGAGGTCAGCCGGACGCCGTCGTGCTCGACCGCCGCCCGGATGTCCGCCGCCATCGCCGTGAGGGAGCGCGTGCCGGCGGCGACCATCGAGTTGACGAGCCGGGCCTTCTGCGCCGACCGCGTCCCCGCCGCAAAGACGGCGTACGCCGCCGACGCCAGCACGGCCAACATGCCGCTGGTCACGAGCAGCTCGACGAGTGTGAATCCCCGACGCCTTGACATGCCCTATCGCCCCGCCGCCAGAGTCGTCAGCTCGAACGTCCGTTGCCGTCCCCTGTCCTGCCACTCGACCGTCACGTACACCTCGTAGAGCCCTTCATCGTCCGTCGCGGTAATAAGGCGCTCCCATGTCCCGTCGGACAGCTCCTGGTCGAACTCGCCCGTCTCCTCGCCCTCGCTGAGCGCGTCCTCCGCCAGCGCCTCCTCGACCAGGGCCTGCGCCAGGAAGACGGCGCGGCTGTAATCCCTGGCCGTGCCCGTCGAACGCACGCAGACCGCGAAGACCTCGATCATCGCCACGACGCCAACGCTGAAGATCATCAGCGCGGCCATCATCTCCACCAGGGAGAAACCCTCGCGATTTCCACTCCAGCGCCGCACAACCAGCCCCAACAGCATTAACCGCGGAGACCGCGGAGATCGCAGAGACGGCCATAGGGACACGGTTGCTGGCACCCCCTCTTCCTCCTCAGCGTCCTCTGCGTGCTCCGCGTTGAATCTGTCTTGCCGTCCCTGGCCGCGAGGCCCCCGCAATCGAGGTCCGAAGCCAGCGCGTCGTTCGCCCTCGTCCTCGTTCTCGTCCTCGTGTTACCCAACAGGGGCCGGACTGCGAGGACGACGACGAGGACGAGCACGAGTGGCACGGGTGCCCGTGATCTCGACGCTGAGCGTCCACTATTCCCTTCCCAGTCTCACCTGGCCGGTGGCGGCCGACACCTCGATCACATAGACACGCCCTCCCGGGTCGGCCAGCTCGACCACGAAGTCCTCCGCCGTCCCGTCCGGCTCGAACCGTATCGCGTCCACCTCGCCGGCCGGGCCCGGCCCGGGCAACGTCACGTCGCCCCTGTAGAACGTCATCTCGACCCGCTCCGGCAGCGCCACGCTGACCAGCGTGGTCGTCGCGGAGGCGTCCTGCCCCTCCGAGAGCCACGGCAGCGACGCGGCCTCCACCGAGGCCCAGCACGCGTTCCGGCCCGCGTCGAAGCCGACCGTGACGGGCTGCCGGCGCATGACGGCGGCCGCGTATGCGAAGTTCAGCAAATCGAACGATTGCACGGCGGCGGTCCTGGCCCCGGCCCTCCGGGCGGCGCGCACCAGCGAGGGCGCCACCGCGCCCGAGAGCACCGCCATCACCACCACGACGACCATCAGCTCAACCAGCGTGAACCCGCCGCCGGCCTGCCGCCACATGCGCCGAACCCCTGTGCTGACCCGAGGTCCCGGCCCCCCGGCGAGACGCCGGGGGCTACCCAGATGGGTAGGCAGGGCACGCCTCGGCCCGTAAACGTCTCGCCCCGCTGCCCGAACCTGAGTCAGACTCGCAAACCCGATGTCGTTTCCACAACAGCCCACTACTCGATGTCCTCGAGGTCCACCCAGCTATGGAAATCCCCGTCGTCTCCCTCGCCGCCCTCTTCGCCGTCCCTGCCGTATGAGACGATCTCGTACAGCTCGTCGGTCTGCGTGCCGGGACTGCGGTACTCGTATTCGTTGCCCCAGGGGTCCTCAAAGGTCGGCTTCTTCAGGTAAGGGCCGTCCCACTTTTCCTCATCGTCTTCCGGGGCGAAATAGAGCACGCGGAGCCCCTCCTCGGTGGTCGGGTATCGGCCCATGTCGAGGTAGAACTGGTCGAGTTCCGTCTCCAGGACCGCTATGTCCGCCTGGGCCCTGGCGCGCCGGGCCTTCTCCGCCCTGCCGACGATGCTCGGCAGGATTGCGGCCGCCAGCACGGCGAGCACGACCGCCACCACCATCAACTCGATCAGCGTGAACGCCCGGACTTCGCGCAACGACTGCCCTCCGGTCATCGGTCAACTCCTCTCCGTCAACTGACCCCGGCGCTGAGCTGGAATATCGGCAGCACCAGTGACACGATGATAAACGCCACGATCGCCGCCACGATGAGGATCAGCACGGGTGCCAGCAAAGAAGTCATCACCTTCGTGGAGGCCGCCGTCTCGCGGTCGTACGCCTCCGCAACGCGCAGCAGCATCTGGTCCAGATGCCCCGTCTCTTCGCCCACGGCCACCATCTGCACCGCCAGGGCCGGGAAGATCCCGGAAGACCTCATCAGGCCCGCCAGCGAGCCGCCGGTCTGGACCTCCTGCACCATCTGATCCACGGCCTTGGCGATAGCCTGGTTCCCGACCGCCGCCCGGGCCACGTCGAGGGCCTCCACAATGGACACGTCGGCGTGAACGAGCGTGCCCAGGGCCCGCGCGAACCGGGCGACGACGGCCTGCTGAATCAACCGGCCGGCCACCGGCACGCGCAGCTTCAGCCGGTCCCAGGCCAGGCGGAAACGCGGCCGCCTCAGCGCCGCCGCCAGCCCCAACACTCCGGCCGCCAGCACCGGAACGGCAAACCACCAGGTCGCGTGAACCACGTCCGCAATGCCGCAGAGCACGCGCGTCGGAAGCGGAAGGCTCTCGCCCATGCCCTCGAACATCACCGCCAGTCGCGGGATGATGAACGCGACAAGCACGGCGGCGGACGCCACGCCCAGCAGGAGCACCAGCGCCGGATAGGCCAGCGCCGCCTTCACCTCGCCCTTGATCTCGTCCTGCCGCTCGAAGAGCTCCGCCATGTGCACCAGGACGTCGTCCAGCGTCCCGCTGACCTCGCCCATGTGCACCATGCTCACCATCATCTCGGGGAAGACCTCCCGGTGCGCCCCCAGGGCGTCGCTCAGGCTGCTGCCCGCCTTGACGGCCTCCAGCACGTCCGCCAGCATGGCCTTGACCCGGGCGTCCTCGGTCTGCGCGATGAGCACGTTCATGCTGTCAACCAGCGGCACGCCGGAAGCGCAGAGCGTGGCGATCTGCCGGGTGAAGGTCGCCAGGTGCAGGCCCCTGCGCAGGGAGAACCTGGGCGCCCATCCGGCGGCCCTGGGCCTGCGCTCCGCCGCCAGGTCCACCACGTCCAGGCCCTGGCCGAAGAGCCGCTGGAGGGCCTGCTTCCGGCCGGCCGCGTCGAGCGTGCCCCGGGACACCGTCCCGTCAGCGTTCAACGCCTTGTATGAGTAGGTTTGCAGCTCTCACTCCCTGAGCCCGGGGCTGTCGTCAAGGCAGCGGCGCATCGTCACGGACCTTCTGCTCGTTGTACGGCTCCTCCAGGTGCGTGACGCGCAGCACCTCCTCGGGCGTCGTGATTCCCGCGAGGACCTTCCGGCAGCCCGACTGGGACATGGTGAGCATCCGGGGCTCGACCGCCTTTCGGATCTCCGCCGCAGAGGCCCGCCGGAGGATGGCGTCGCGCAGGCGGTCGCCCACCAGCAGCAGCTCTGCTATGGCCGTGCGGCCCTTGAAGCCCGTGCTCCTGCACTCGCGGCAGCCGGCGCCGCTGTACAGCGTCGGGGCGCCGATGTCGCCCAGTTCCTGCCGCAGTTGCTCCATCTCCTCCGCGCTGACCTGCCGCGGCCGTTTGCACGCCTCGCATATCTGGCGCACCAGCCGCTGCGCGACTATGCCGCGCAGGGCCGAGGCCGCCAGGTACGGCTCGACCCCCATGTCCAGCAGGCGCGGGATCGCCTCGCAGGCGTCGTTGGTGTGCAGCGTGCTGAAGACCAGGTGGCCTGTCAGCGCGGCCCGCACGGCAATGTCCGCCGTCTCCCGGTCGCGTATCTCGCCGACCATGATCACGTCCGGGTCCTGCCGCACGATGGCGCGCAGCCCGTTGGCGAAGGTCAGTCCGCGCTTCGGCCGGACCGGTATCTGGTTCACGCCGGGCAGCTCGTACTCGACGGGGTCCTCGATGGTGATGAACCTGCGCTCGGGCGTGTAGATCGAGCTGAGCGAGGCGTAGAGGGTCGTCGTCTTGCCGCTGCCGGTCGGCCCGCAGACGAGCACGATCCCGTGGGGATGCCCCAGGAGGCGCCGGTACAGGGTCAGCGTCTCCGGCTCAAGGCCCAGCTCGTTCAGCCCGAGCAGGAACGACGTCTTGTCCAACAGGCGCAGGTCCAGGCACTCCCCGTGCATCGTGGGGATGGTGGCCACGCGCACGTCCACCTGGTGGCCCTCAACGTTCAGGTCGATGTGCCCGTCCTGCGGCAGGTAACGCTCCGCTATGTTCATGTCGGCCATGATCTTGATCCGCGAGAGGATGGCCGGGTGCAGGTGCTTCGGCGGCGAGGGCATCTCGTGCAGCACGCCGTCAATGCGGTACTTGACCTTCAGTTCCCGCTCGAACGGCTCGACGTGGATGTCGCTGGCGCGCTCCCGGACGGCCCGCACGATGATAAGGTTGACCAGGTTCACCACCGTGGGCTCGCTGGCCATCTCCCGCAGGTGCCCGATCTCGTCGGCCTCCTGCTCCAGCTCGCCCTCGCGCACGGCGAAGTCCTCGATCATGCGCTCCACGGTGAAGCCCTGGAACGTGCGCATCGCGGCCTCCAGGTCGCTCTCCGTGCAGACCGCGCGATCGACGCCGCGCCCGCTCAACATGCGGATGTAGTCCACGGTCTCGAAATCGAGGGGATTCTCCATGGCCAGCAGGACGCGATTGTCCGTCACGGAGACCGGGATGACGCGCCTGCGCTGAAGTATCTCGGCAGGGACGATGGCCGCCGCCGCCGGCTCGACCCGCACGGTGGCGAAGTCGAGGAAGCGTATCCCCAGGGCGTCCGCCAGGGCCTTCAGGCCGGCCGACTCGTCCCGCCACCCCAGCGCCACCAGGCAGCGCCCCAGCCCTTCCCCGGTGCGGCCGTGCCTCTCCAGCACGCGGCGCACCTGGTCATTGGTGAGCGCGGCGGGCGTCCTCCCTGCCGCGTCTGGCTTGTCTGCAAGAGGTTCCATTCCGACCCTTTAGACAACCCAAGCAGCGAAAAGTTCAGAGCATCGGGGACGTAATTGAACTCTCATCTGGCGGGTGCTGCGGCGCTGCGGTCTCCTGGCTCTGCTGGCACGGCCCTCACGTGACGGAAACGGCGGGGTCTTCCCCGCTTTGGCACAGGAAAGGTTACCACTTCTGTGCCGCACCAATGTTATGTGCGCGGGGAGGGATTGTCAACAGCTTTGCGAGAAGTTTTTCTCGGTTCATCGCGATCGGGACTGCGACGCCGCTGGGGGCCGCCAGGTCCAGCCCCGGTAGGATTTGATGGTTTCGGCCAGCTTGTGGATGTAGTAGAGGTCCCCGCGCGCCATCCACGGCGTGTCCAGGTAGCCCTCCAGCTTCTCGGCCGGCTCGCCCAGCGCCCACGCGCGCAACAGGAAGACCTGGTAGGATTCCTCCGGCGCAACGTACCAGAACTCGGCGTTGATGTTCGTCGTGCACTTCGCCACGTACCAGGCCGGCATCGTCAGCTCGTAGCGGTCGGAGAAAGACTGCAACTCCGGCTTCAGGTGCGCGGCGGCCAGACGCCCCAGCTCCGGCACCGCGCCCAGGAAGGTCACGATGCTCTGCGGGTGGAACCTGTCCAGCGGCGAGTCGGAGAGCTGCAGGCCGTACGGCGACTGACGGGTCACCTGGCGCACCTCGTCCAGCGGGCCCGTCCAGTCGTAGGTTATCATGTGCCCGTGCCACGAGCCCTGGAACCACACGGCCATCCAGTCCGGCTCGTCGGGCAGGACGTAGAATCCGCGCCCGTGAAGGTAGTGGCCGTACCGCCCGAGCGCGTGGCGCCACAGGACGGTCCGCGCGAGCGCGCCCCAGGCGGCGTCCGCGTCCCGGTCGGCCGTCGCGGCCAGCCGGAGGCAGCCGACCAGCCCGGCGAAGTGCAGGTTCGCGTCGTGCACGCCGCCCCAGCCGTTGCAGCAGAGGTCGGTCGGGATCGGCGCGGGCCAGAATCCGAGAGTCGCCCAGTCCTGCCGCTCCAGGTAAGGCTCCAGGATCGCCCGCAGGCCGTCCCACGCCGGACGGTCCGGCCCGTCGGCGCCGACGGCCTCGTAATACTCCGCCAGGTAGTAGAGCGTCTCCTCGGGAATCAGCCCGTTGGCGACGTGGAAGTTGTGCTGGTCAACTTTCTGCTGGTGCTCCGTGAACGTCTCGACGTCGTCGAGCCGGTGCCACTCGCGCCGCGCGCCCTCCCAGACGGGCGTGTGCGCTACGCGCTCCGGCGGGTATTCCTCGCGCTCCCTCTTCATGTAGGCCAGCACGCCGTCCCGCATCGCATCGGGCAGGACGGGCAGCGCCTGCGCCAGCGTGTAGAGCGTCTCGCCGGGGTTGGACCAGGTGAAGCGCGTCTCGTGGCGCCAGTAGGCGCGGTAGCCGGCGCCGTAGCAGTCACGCGCGCAGTACCAGGGCGCCAGGTGGCCGGCGTCGAGCATCTTTCCGACCTCCCCTTCCAGCTCCGCGACGAGTTCCGCGTCCGCCGGGACGGCCTTGCCGACCACGCGCCGCTCATTGACGAGCGCGCCCAGGCCGGAGATGGTGTAGGTGAGGCCGTCGGCGTCCTCGACGCCGCCCCACGGGCCGAAGTACGTCAGAACGCTCGACTCGACGTACGGCGCGGGCCTGCCGCCGGCGGTCAGTTCCAGCGGGAACCCCTGCCGCAGCGCGAGCGCGGCCGTCGGCGGCAGCGGCGCCAGCCGCCGCCCGCCCTCCCGGACCCTGAGCCAGCGGAGGCTCTCGGTCACGCTCACCGCGTCGGGCGCGGCGTCGCGGGCGTAGGTCTCGCGCACCGCGTAAGGCACCTCCCCCAGGTGCGCGTGCCACCAGGCGCACTGTGCGGCGACCTCCTCGGGGAGCCCGCCGCGCCAGGCGTCCGTCTCCGCCGCCAGCGGCAGCAGGTCGCCCCGCAGCGGCACGAGCACGACGGAGTGCGTTCCGCCGCCGGCGAAGGCCACGTGCAGCCCGTTCCGATCCGCGCCGACGGACGCGGGCGGCGAGTCGAAGGCCACCAGCACGGGGCAGTCCGCCTCGTCCAGGACGGGGTTGATCCAGTACTGCCCGTGGTGGAAGTAGGGGCTTCGCGAGGTGGCGATGCCGCCGCCCTTGCCGAACCAGCAGAGGAGCCAGCCGCCCGGGCCGGAGGGCGAGGCGGACTCCCTCACCTCGACGCCGCCCTCGCCCGGCGCGGCGATCCAGGCGGGCGGCCTGCCGGCCTGCCAGACGGGCGTGGCGCGCCCCCGGAACCCCGCGAACGCCCGCCTGCCGGCGAACAGCGTCAGCCCCTGCCCCGCCGTCTGCACCACGAGCGCGGGCGAGACCCGGCTCGCCCAGACGCGCAGGTACGGCTCCTCCGCGCCACCGTACGAGAGCACGACGTGCGACCAGTCGCCCTCCTGCTCGGGCCGGTCGGCGCCGCCCCTGCCCGGCACGCGTATCTCCCCAAGGTCGCAGAACGTCGTCGGCCAGGTGTAGGTGGTCCGCGGGTCCGTCAGCGTGTTCTTCTGGAGGCGCGGCCAGTTGCCCCCGC
Organism: uncultured candidatus Brocadiaceae bacterium; assembly: GCA_964592385.1. Taxonomy (GTDB): domain Bacteria; phylum Planctomycetota; class Brocadiia; order SM23-32; family SM23-32; genus CAZQEQ01. Next base: position 20,009 of record CAZQEQ010000002.1, read on the forward strand.
CGGGGACGATCCTGAAGCCGAGCGCGGGGATGCCCGTCTCGTGCCGGTGCTTCGCCTCGATGCGGAGCCAGCGGTCGGCGCCCTGCCACTCGGGCGTCTCGGCGCAGAGCGCGCCCGCCGCCAGTGCCGCGCCCGTCATCGCCAGGGCAGCCGTTGCGGCGATCAGCTTTCTCATGGCTGCACCCCCTCGTCATGGGCGAAGGCCGCCAGTTGGTGGAACACGATGTGGTAGAAGCGCCCGTCGGCGATGGACGCCGCGTTGTTGCCGCTCTGGCAGTTGTCGCTCATCTGCCACCAGCGCTTGGGCGGCCCGGGGAGGCGCGCCCAGGTCTTGTCCTCGAAGTTGAAGACGCCCGTGTACTGCGCGTTACCCTCCTGGCAGTGCATGACGTAGAGGAACCGGCCGCCGACGGAGACGTTGACCGTCTCGTCGCCGTTGCCGCCCCTCGGCGTACACATGATCTCGACGGCCCGCCCGCGCTCCAGGTCGAACCGGGCCCACATGTGCGAGATGTATATCCACGGGATGACGGCGTTCCCGTCCGCCGTGAGCGCCGGCGGGCAGACCGGCCCGGGCAGCGAGAGGCAGTGGAAGTGCGGCGCGACGTACGCCTGCCTGCCGTCGGAGACGTTCAGCACGAAGAAGTCCTGGTCGTACGGGTGCTCCCTGTAGTGGTCCAGGACGACCTCCTGCGCGTCGAGCAGGAGCTGCGGCATCCGGCCGGCCTTGACCTCCGGCCAGGTCTCGGCCCAGAGCTTCGCGCACTTGTGCTTCGCGACAGCCTCCTCATCGAGCGGCTCCCCGCGCAGCAGGTCCAGCCACGGCTTGTCCCAGGTCGCCTGGAAGACGCGGTCCAGGCTCTCCGCCGGGTCGCTGCCCCAGTTCGAGTTGAAGTAGCGCCGCGAGGGGTGCGAGAGCATCGGCCTGACCAGCACGAACCGGCCCGTCACGACCGGGTGGTAGTCCTTCAGGGACTGGCCGTGCAGGCTGTCGCTCATCCAGACCTGCCGGCCGTCCCGCGCGTCGAAGGCGCGGAGCCTCACGTCCTCGCCGCCGACGTAAACCGTCCCGTCGCGGTACGCGGCGGTCTGGCCGACTGGCACGCCGAGGTGGGCCTGCCAGAGCATCCCACCGTCGGCGAGGTCCAGGGCGTAGAGCACCCCCTGCCGGCAGGGGATGAAGACCTTGCCGTCCGCGACGCACGGCGCCTGCGTGAAGGTGCGTATCCTGCCGGGCGCGGCGAAGGTCCAGGCCGGCTCGCCCGCCGCCGCGTCCAGCGCGACGACCCGGCCGTCCAGCACGGCCGCCACGACCTTCCCGTCGGCGCAGGCGGCGGTGTGCTGGACGGACCCGCCGAGGTCGCGCCGCCAGGCCACCTGTCCGTCGCTCGCGGACAGCGCGTAGAGACTCCCCATCTCGGTCGGCACGTAAACCAGGCCCCGGTAGGTGACGGCCTGGACGTGGCGGGAGACGCGCTCCGGCTGGAAGTTGTGATACCACGCGACCTTGAAGGGCGGGGCGACCTCGTCCCGCGTGAAGCCGGTGCGATGGGGGTCGTGCTGGAGCTGCGGCCAGTCCGACGCGCGCGCGCCGGTCAAAGAAACAACGCACAGGATCAACCACGCGCACGCCGCGACGCATCGTCGCCCGGCCATGGACCGCGCCTCGAACCGGACAGGAGAACCAGGGCTCGTACGGAGGTGATTATATCGGCCTCAGCGGTGCTGTCCAACGTCGCACGGCGCGTCGGCATCGCGCGGTGCGGCAGGCCCTTTGTCACCGGGGTCGGCCTTCAGGATGAACGCCCTCGGGACCTGCCGCGTCAGCGCCTCCCCGGCAGCCTCATCCCCCAGGAGGTAGCGGCGGAAGAACGCGATGCAGTAGTGATTGACCGTGCCGATGACCGGATCGTCCCTTCGCACGTCCCGGGAGGACGGCGCCCCGGCGGCCCGCCTCCCGCGACCGGTGACGCCCGCCCCGCCGAAGTCGAGGTGACGGGCGCCCTCGATCCCCACCAGGAACTTCGGCGTGTGCGCCGACTCGTAGCTCTCAATCATGCCCTCCGTCTTGACCGGCGAGTCCTGCTCCAGCAGCACCAGGTGCTCCTCTTCGCCGAAGACGATCATGACGGGTATCCTGACGGCGGCGAGGCTGCCGGCACGCACGCCCGGGTTGCCGGCGATGGGGACGGCGGCCTTGACGCGTTCGTCGCGGAAGGCCGGGATGAATCCGGCCACGGCCTGAGTCGTCCAGGCGCCGAACGAGACGCCCATCGCGCCGATCCTGTCCGGGTCCACGAGCCCGGCGAGGGGGGACCTCGGGTCGGCGCTCTGCGCCAGGACGTAGTCAATCGCGGCGCGCACCTCGCGGGGGCGGTGCTCGTACTTGACGGCCCCCCCTCCGCGGGCCACGCCGCTGCTGGCGCCGTGCGCCCACTTGAGCCACTCCGCGACCCGCGCCAGAGTCGGGCGCTCCGTGCTGTCCGAATCCATGACGGTGAACTCGTCGCTGAAGTCGGGGGCGGCCACGACGAAGCCGCTCTCGGCGAGCGCCTCGGCGAACGTGGCGCCCATCAGGCCGCACCCGCCGCCGCCGTGGCAGTAGATAACGAGCGGGAACGGCCCCTCGGCGGGCGGCGCGTCCGGGGCGGCGTCGCTGGCCAGAGCCGTGGTGGGGAGCTGGTAGGTCACGCTGCCCTGCCCGCCCTTTGCCGGGTACCAGAACGCGACGACCATCGGCTCCGCGCCCTCGCGCGGCACGCGCAGGATGCGGTAGCCAATCTTGTGCTCGGCCGCCAGCGCCCCGGGGGACGCCGAGGCGGCCCCGACCCACACTATGCAGCCGACACCCAGCAGCCCCAACACGAGCAACCGTCGTGTCATTGCGTTCTCCCGCGGCAGTCAGCCGCAATAAGCGCTCCATCGCCTCCCGGACCACCCCGTCCGTGCGGGGCCCTCACCTCAACCGGGCTCCGCACGGAGCGACGCGCCGTTGGTCTCGATGACCTTCTTGTACCAGTACGCGCTGTCCTTGGGAACCCGCTCCAGCGTCGTGTAGTCGGTGTAGACGAGGCCGACGCGGACCTTGTATCCGAAGGCCCACTCGAAGTTGTCCATGATGGTCCAATGGAAGTAGCCCTCGACGGGCACGCCGTCGCCCATCGCGCGCTCCAGTTCGAGCAGGTGCCGACGGGTGTAGTCGATCCGCTGCGGGTCGTGGACCTTGCCGTCGAGCATGACGTAATCGTTGTTCTGGTGCCCGTTTTCGGTGACGACGATCGGCAGGCCGTAGCGCTCGTGGAAGAAACGGGCAGTCCAGTAGATGCCGCTCGGCGTGATCGCCCAGTCGCTCTGGGTGGTCATGGGATAGCCCGGCGGGCGCGGGAGGACGCGGGGGGCTCCGTCCGGCCCGGCCTCGGCGGCGTGGCCGCTGTAATAGTTGATCGCGCAGAAGTCGAGCGGCTGGCGTATCGTCTCCATGTCGCCGGGGGCGACCTGGGGGGCGTCCGCCCTGTAGAACGCGAGGCCGTCCTCGGGGTAGCGCCCTAGGTAAATCGGGTCGAGCCACCAGGCGTGGTGAAAGCAGGTGCGGTCGGCGACGCTGAAGGTGAGCCGGCGGGCCGCCTCGACGTCCGCGTCCCCGTCGGTCGCCGGGTAGTAGCACTGCCCCGCCGGGACGAGGCCGACCAGGGGCGTCGTCCGCGCGTCGGCGCGGATGGCCTGGACGCCCTTCCCGTGCGCCAGCAGCGCGTGATGGCCCGCCTGAAGCACCTGCGAGAGGCCGAGCCGGATGCCCGGCGCGTGTTCCCCCGTCTGATGGCCGAGCCCGATGAAGCACGGCGGCTCCTCGATGGTGAACCAGTGGCTCACGCGGTCCGATAGGCGCTCGACCACGAGCGCGGCGTAGTCAGCGAACCAGCCGGGGCTGTCCGGGTTCAGCCAGCCGCCGCGCTGGAACAGCGCCTGCGGGTAGTCCCAGTGGAAGAGCATCACCCACGGCTCGATGCCCGCGCCGACAAGCGCGTCAACCAGGCGCTCGTAGAACGACAAGCCCTTCTCGTTGACGGCGCCCGTCCCCTCGGGGAGCACGCGCGGCCACGAGACCGAGAGGCGGTAGGCCGGGATGCCGAGGGACTGCATCAGGGCCACGTCATCCCGCCAGCGGTGGTAGTGGTCGCAGGCGACGTCCCCCGTGTGGCCGCTCCAGACGGCACCGGGCCGGCGGCAGAAGACGTCCCAGACGCTCAGCCCCTTGCCGTCCTCGTAGGCGGCGCCCTCGATCTGGTAGGAAGCCGTCGAGACGCCCCAGACGAAATCCTCGGGGAAGCCCATCTCTCCTATCCTCCATTTACGGCCACAGCCTGCCGGGCCAGCAGCAGCGCGCCGACGCAGACCACGTCCTCGCCGAGCGCGGCCAGCTTCACCTCCGGGCCGGGCTTGAACGCCTCGGTCATGAAGCGCGGTACGCGCGCGGCGACGGCGGCGCGCAGCGGCTCGCCGATAAGCGAGAGCCCGCCGCCCAGCACGAGCACCTCCGGGTGGAACAGGTGCGCCGCCAGGGAGAGGCCGAAGGCGATGTCCTCGGCCGTCTCCTCCAGTATGGCCCTCGCGCCCGGGTCGCCCTCGGCGAGCGCCGGCGCCAGGAACCGCGCCTCGGCCCCGCTCTCCTGCCCTGCCAGCCGGGCGAGCACCCCGTCGGGATGCTCGTTGATGCAGTGCCTTACCTTCGCGTCAACGGCCCAGCCGCAGCAGCGCGACTCGACTGTGGCGCCGCTCTTGTCGAAGCACATCAGCCCGACCTCGGACTCGCCTGGCCGGGCGCCGTGGTAGATGCGGCCGTCGATGACCATCCCGCCGCCCATGCCGCTGCCGAGGGTCGCGTAGAAGACCAGTCGGTGTCCGCTGCCCGCGCCCCGGACGGCCTCGCCGAGGGCCGCCGTGTTCGCGTCGTTGTCCACGCTGACGGGCAGGCCGGTCAGCTCCGCCAGCCAGGTGCGGACCTCGAAGTCAGCCCAGCCCTCGACCTGATAGGAGAGCGCCACGCGGCCCGTGTCCACGTCAACCGGTCCACCGAAGCCGATGCCCACGGCCCGCGGCTCCTCGCCGCCGGCGACGTGCCGGATCGCATCCTCGATCTGCTCCCGGATACGCGCGGCGCCGCGGTCCCTCTCGACGCGCATGTGGCGGCGCTCGACGATCCGGGCCTCCCGGTCGCCCAGGACGACCTGAAGCTTCGACCCGCCTATCTCTATTCCGACGTAACGCTCTTCCATCGCGGCCCGTGCCATACACGGAGATTGATCGCCTCTTGCAGCCGTGAGTGTAGCCGGCAGGTGCCGCAGGTTCAAACGATGGCCGCGCGGCAGGACATGGATGGGAGTTGCATTCCCCGCCGGGCGGGTTTAGGCTTGCAGTGTTGCCGCAAGCGACGCAGCAAGGGACTGGGAGGGACCGGACAAGATGATTACCCGATCGAGTGCGTGCAGGCCGTGCATGGCGGTTGTCGCTCTCCTGGCGTTCACGGCGGGCTGCACGACGGCCCGGGGACAGGAGGAAGCGGCGCCGGAGGTGCGGGGCGCGCTGTCCCCGGAGGGCGTGACGGTTGACCCGCTGATCGCCGAGGGCGAGGCGCCGCCGCCCGTCTGGGCGCCGGCGGCGCCGCAACAGGAGACCACGCGCCCCTACCGCTGCCGCATCGTCAGCTACGCGGACAAGTGGACCCGCCACGGATTCAGCAACTACATGTGGTGGCGCCACCCCAACGGGCCGGTGGGCGAACGGGCGCCGGACTCCGAACTCTACAGCCTCACGCACGACCTGGACGTGGACGGCGACGGCCGGACGGAGGACGACTACGTGGCCTCGCTCGTCTTCAGCCTGACCGAGCCGCTCAGCATCCCCGACTGGCCGATGGCGATGGCCTTCCCGGAGCGGCGCAGCTCGCGCTTCTACGGCGGCGTGAGTTGGTACGTCTCCAACAGCACGCCGGAGCAGTCCCGCTTCTGGGTCGAGCAGGGCTACAACCCGGACCACAGCCCGCCCTTTTACGACGCCCGCGCCGAGGACCACCCCCTCCAGGGACAGGCCAACGAGAAGGTCGTGGACAGCTTCCACCGGCACTACTGGGCCATCGTCTGGAAGAAGGATGACTTCCTGAACGACGGCGACAGGTATCGCGTCACCTTCGACGAGACCAGCCGCCTCGCCTCGATGTGTACGCGCAACTACTGGCTCGGCTACGACGACGTGCGCATGATCGTCCAGGACGGCGAGCAACTCTACATCTCCGACACGGAGCAGTTCGACATCCCGACGAAGGGCTACGCGCCGATGCGCGGGAGGGTCTTCCTGCTCTATCCGACGGTGGCCACGTGGGCGGAGTACGAGCCGCGCGACCACTTCATCCACTTCGACCACGCCCGCGCCCGCTTCGCCAGGCACGAGTTCACCGACGTGCGCGCCGTCGGCTGGTACCTGGCCAAGGACCGGCTGCAGGGAAAGCAGAGCCACATCAAGTGGTACGGCTTCGAGGCGGACGCCGTCGTCCACCGCCCCGCGCAGGGAAGCGTCAACATCGACATGGTCAAGGTGCCGGCCACGGAGGGCGTGCCGGAGTTCTACGCGGCCACCTGCGAGCTGCCCTATCTAGTGTGGAGGGACATTCACCGCTACGGCGATTCGCCGTTCCACACGCTGGAGGCGCGCTACGTCTATCGCAAGGACGGCGACATGGGCAGCATGTTGTTCGGCGAGAGACCCCACGGCCCGGACGAGCCGGCGACGAACTTCACCTGGTACGACGCGCTCGCCATCTGCAACACCCTCTCGGAGATGGAGGGCAAGGAGCCCTGCTACTACGTGGACGCGGAGTTCAACGAAGTGTTCCGCAACGTGCACGTCGCCACGCACGCCGTCGGGCCCGACTATACCGAGCGCAACCTGAAGAACCCGACCTACGAGGAGGTCCCGGAACCGGTGGTTCACGTCAAGTGGGACGCCAGCGGGCACCGCCTGCCGACCGTCGCCGAGTGGCGCGCGGCGGCGGGGAATGCGGGACCGGGCTGGGTCGCGCAGAACAGCGAGGGCACCACCCACCCGGTGGGCAGATCAAAGCCCAACGAGCGCGGCCTCTATGACGCGATCGGCAACGTGTGGGAGCTGGTCTGGACGCACGGAGACGCCTTCGACCCGGAGCAGGCGGACGCGCAGGTCGCCCTGGGCGGGGACTTCCACCACCCGCATGATCCGACCTCTGCGTCGGCCGCGGCGTCGCCCTACGGCGACGAGCCGTACGACGGCGGCCACAACATCGGCCTGCGCCTGGTCTGCCGCGAGAAGGGCCTGGGCAGGCCGGCCATGGGCGCGGCCCCCGGCCAGCCCGGCTACTCGGCTGATCCCGTCCCCGCGTGGTCCTTCCGCAGGGACGAACGGACCGCGGCCCGCACCGAAGAGGCCGAGCCGGAGACCCCGGTCCTGGACATGGCGGCGCTTGAGGGCGGGCAGTTCGTCCGCTTCCCGGAGCGCAACACGATTACCGTCGCGCCGCTGGACGTCGCCAAGTACCCGACCACCTACGCGCAGTGGAAGCGCGTGCTCCAGTGGGCGGAGGCGAACGGTTACACCTTCAGCAAGACCGGCGACATGGGCAGCATGTACTGGTATGCCTTCACGCACCGCCCCGACGAGCCGGTCGTCCAGCTCACCTGGCATGACATGCTGGTCTGGTGCAATGCCCTGTCCGAGATGGAGGGCCGGACCCCCTGCTACTACGAGGACGAGGAGTGCACGGAGGTCTATCGCAGTGCGTTCACCTACCGGGCGCTGAAGGTGGACGGGCCGGAGCTGGTCGCCGCCGAGCCGCACCGCTACGCAGAGTACTCGGCCTACGCCCAGCCGTGGCTGTTCGTCCGGTGGGACACCGACGGCTACCGCCTGCCGACCGAGGCGGAGTTCGAGTACGCCCTGCGCGGCGGCACGCAGACCAACTACTTCTGGGGGACGGACGACGCGAAGAAGGACGATTACACCTGGAATATCCTGAACGCCGGCGGCCGCACGCACCCCGTCGGGCAGAAGCAGCCCAACCCGTTCGGCCTCTACGATGTGCAGGGCAACGTGTACCAATGGCTGTTCAGCCGCTACAGGACCAGGATACCGGGCAGGCCCCCCGAACTGGACACCAACAACCCCAAGCAGAACCCGTACCTGTCCTGGCGGCAGCCGAAAGAGCTGTATTCCCCGCCGGGCGCCGGGATGCTCGTCGCGGGCGGGTCGTTCCTCTACGGCAACTTCAACGTCAACGGACAGCACGGCGTCACGGTGGACTCGCAGAACTCCGTCAACGCGCTCTGCTACTACCCCGACGTGGGCTTCCGGGTCGTGCGCTGCGAGGCGGGCACCCACCCGCGCGACGGGCTGGAGCCGCTGGCAGAGTGGCCGACCGTCATCGAGATAGACCCGGCCGACTACGACCCGCTCCAGGGCGCCGCGTGGCGCGGCAACCTGCTCCGCGCGGGCACGTTCGAGACGCGCGGCGTCCGCCGGCTCAAAGGCCCGAAGTGGAAGTTCGAGACCGGCGGCCCGGTCGAGAGCTCGCCCGTGGTCACCGGGGGCGTCCTCTACGTGGGAAGCCACGACGGCTTCTACGCCCTCGACGCCGGGACCGGCGAGCAGAAGTGGAAGGTGGACGTCCGGGGAGGCGTCAAGTCCTCGGCCTGCGTGGCTGGCGGCACGGCCTTCTTCGGCGGCAACGACGGCAAGCTCTGCGCGGTGGACGCGGCGGGCGGCGAGGTCCGGTGGACGGCGCAGGGCAACGAAGCGCTGACCACCTCCCCCGCCGTGGCCTACGGCGTCGTCTTCGTCGAGGGCGCCTGGGGCTTCGACCCCGAGACTGGGAAGCAGGTCTGGACCACCAGCCGCGGGAGGCTGCGCGGGCAGGGCGACGCCCGCCGCAGCTCGCTCCTCGTCGCACCCGGCGGCGTCCTCTACCAGAACGGCTCGCCCTGCGACATCGTGACGGCCCGCTTCACCAGCGGCGACGGCGACACCTGGGCCAGCCAGAACACCGAGGCCCTCTGGGAGGACATGTTCTTCACGACCAACAGCGGCGTCGGCGGCGCCGTGAACCTGCCCACACTGGTCGCGACCGACCTGGAGACCGGCCGCAAGAAGTGGAGCCGCGAGATCGTCCTGCCCGGGCAGTCCGTGGCCGAGCGGAAAGTAGTGCTCTGTTCGCCCGCCGTCTGGAACAACAAGGTCTACATCGGCTTTGACGGCGGCGCGCTCTTCGCCTTCGACGCCCTGCGCGGCAGCGACCTGTGGACCTTCAAGGCGCGCGACGCCATCCGCTCCTCGCCCTCGATATCGGCCGAGGACGGCGTCCTCTACGTCGGCTCGCACGACGGCAACGTCTACGGCCTCGACGCCGAGACCGGCGAGGAGCTCTGGCGATTCAAGACCGGCGGCAAGGTGACCTCCTCGGCGTGCGTCGCCGACGGCGTCGTCTTCATCGGCAGCGAGGACGGCACTATCTACGCGCTCGAGGGCGAGTGAGGGGCCTCAGTCGCCCGCGCCCTCTGCCGGACGTCGGGCGACGGCCGCGCCAGCGTGTTTGACCCGCACCTTGTAGACGGACTTCCGCGCGGTCACGTACAGCGTGCGCCCGTCGGCGTCGCCGAAGGCCAGGTTCGCGGGCCGCTCCTCCATGCGGATGGTCTCCAGGTGCTCGCCCTTTGGGCTGACGATCCAGACGCCGTCGTAGGCCGTGATGTAAACGTTCCCCTTCACGTCCACCTTGATGCCGTCCGCGCCGAGCCTCTCGGGCCGCTCGGTCCGGATGAAGACACGGTCGTTCGCCAGCGACCCGTCCTCCTTCACGTCGAACGCGCGCAGGCAGTCCTTCTCCGTGTCCGCCACGTAGAGCACCTTCTCGTCGGGGGAGAAGGCAAGCCCGTTCGGCATGGCGAAGTCCCGGACCGCCAGCGTGAGCTTGCCGTCGGGACCGATGCGGAAGACGCCCTGGAAGTCCAGCTCGCGCTGCTCGGCGCGCACCCCGTACGGCGGGTCGGTGAAATAGACGGACCCGTCGGACTTCTCGACCAGGTCGTTTGGGCTGTTGAGCCGCTTGCCCTCGTACTGCGAGGCGAGCGAGGCCGCCACGCCGTCCTCGCCTGTGAGTGAGACCCGGCGGTTTCCGTGCTCGCAGGCGACCAGGCGCAGGTTGCGGTCGAATATCAGCCCGTTCGAGTTGCCGCTGGGGCGCCGATAGACCTCCGGCCCCTTCTCGCCGAGCCGGTAGATCGTGTCGGCGGGAATGTCGCTGAAGACCAGGTAGCCGTCCGGGTGCCAGGCCGGCCCTTCGGTGAACTGGAGCCCCGTCGCCACACGCTCCAGCTCGCCGGCCACGAGCGACTCCTCCTGGGCGGGCGCCGCGGCAACCGCCGCAATCAGCAGGACAACCATGACCATCATCAACTCCTGCATCGTTCCCTCCTACGCTTTGCTGAGCCTCGCGGACTAGAGTCACTCAACCGAACCTCGGGACAATACCTCCAAGACAGGGGTCTTCCTTCCTGCTCACTTCGTCATCCTCTCACGCGGGCCTCCGTAACGGTACTGAGCCATTATCGGTTCGCCCCGCCGGTGCGCAACGACGTCTGTTCGTCCCGCAGGGACGATTGATAGCAGCCCACCGATTCATCGGTGGGGGCCGATGGTTCACCTCCCGCCAGTCCCGTAGGGACGGCTGAACGTCTGGCGGGCCGGCGTCCCGTGCGTTGCCTCATTTCAGCCGTCCCTACGGGACTGGGCCTGTTGCGGTTCGGCCGGAGTCCCAGCAGTGAACTGCTGGGCTATTGTCACGCCGCCCCTCCGGGGCGCCACGAACCGGACATCGCCCGGTCACCGTCCGGCCGCCCCTCCGGCGCGCCGGGCGCCGTGACATTATAGTCCGTCAGGCCACGGCGACAAACTGTGGCTGCCAGGGTCATGCCTCCGGCTCGTGGGGCGCCGGTTGCAGGGCCGCCAGGGTCTCCCTGACGTCGGGGCTTCGGTCGGCCCGCGCTATGCGCTCCAGGTGCGGAACGGCGGCCGGGTTGCCCGCCTTGCGCAGCGCCAGGAGCAACCTCCTCTGCCGGTCGCGGAGCAGCCCGCCGTACCCGGTCAGGGCGGGCACAGCGGGGCCGACGTCGCGCCTGAGGATGCGCGCCAGCGCGCGGACGTCGAGGCCGGGATACCTGCGCTCCTCGAGGAGGAAGGCGACGGCGGCCTCGTCGTTCGACCAGCCCAGCGCCCGTATCGCCGCCCTCCGGACTCGCCGGTCGAGCGTGCTCCGGTACGCCATGAGCAGGGGCTCAGCCCCCCCGGATCCCGGCCCCGGCGGGACGGCCGTGAGCGCCTGGAGCCTCTTCCGCGTCGCGCTTTCCCACGCGAAGGACGCCGCCAGCACAACCGCCGCCGCCGCGCACGCCAGATAGACGGCGTCGAAGCCGCTGACCAGGCCGGCGCCGGCAGCGATCACCAGAAGGCCGTACGGAACGGCGGCCGCCAGGACGGCCTTCGCGACGTTCCCCGCCTGCACGGCGAGCGAAATCGCCAGCCCCGCAGAGAGAGCGGTCGCGACGCCCAGCCCGATGACGATGCTCCCCCGGCCCACGAACTCGAGCCACTCCCCCGTCTGCACGACGAGCAGGTACGAGGCCGGCAGGCCGACCGACCAGATCATCAGCGTCGCGAACGCGCCCAGCAGGCCGTGCCGCCAGCAAAGGTAAACGCTCGCCGCGCCGAGCACCAGCCAGACGCAGACGGGCAGCACGAAGTGGGCGAAGCGGTAGCCGCGCGTCACCAGCGCCTTCACCCGCCCGACGTCCAGCAGGCCCGCGCCCAACATGCCTTCTCGGAAGAGGTCTGAGTCGATGGGACGGGCCGTCGAGGCGACGACGCGGAACGCCTCGGCCGGGGAGAGGTCCGGCGAGTGGGCCAGCACGTAGGCGACCGTGGCCGCCACGCGCGGGGCGGCGAAAGAGGTGCCGCGCGCCTCCATCTGCCGCAGCAGCCATTCGTGCGGCAGGAACTCGCAGTCGATGAAACTGACGTCCCCCGAGGCTGCGATGTCCACGTGCGGACCGTAGTTGGAGCGGAGCGCCTTGCCGCCCGGCGTCGCGCTGGCGACGGCTATCACGTCGGGGTAGGCGGCGGGGTACCCGGGCGCGTCCGTGTCGTCGTTGCCCGCCGCCGCCACGACGAGGACCCCCGCGGCCGCCAGGCGCCCTATCAAATCCTCCTCCTCGGCGCCGGGCTCGGGCGAGGAAAGGCTGACGTTGACGACGACGCGCGCGTCCGGGTGTCTCCCGACGTAATCGAGGACGGAGCGGAGGCCGTCCAGGTAAACTTCGCGGTCGATGCCTTCGCCCAGGCCCTCAACGGGAACGGAGACGAGGCGGGTGCGGCAATAGCTGAGGATGACCCGCGCCACCAGGCTGCCGTGGGTCACGTCGGAGGCCTGGAGGCCGGCCACGCGGCCCTCGACGAAGTCACGGTCCACCTCCGAGTCGAGCACGAAGATGACCGGCGCCCGCTCGTCCGCCGGCGCCCGGGGGGAGCAGCCGACCGCCAGGACGGCCAGCCAGACAAGGTACACGCGCCAGGTCACGGTCCGCCCTCCACGCGTCGGGCGCCCCGCCCGCCGCACAAAACGGCTGACAGCATGAAGCGCGGAGACCGCGGAGAACAACAAGACAAAGGAATGCAGAACATCTTATCCCGGCTCTGCGGTCTCTGCGCTCTCTGCGGTGAATCCGTTTTGCCCGGCGTTCTCACGCGTCCACAATGCATCCGCGCAGGTAGGCGGCGAAGCGGCTGACGCCGCCGACCGGGTCCTCCGGCTCCTCGTACTCGATGGACAGGTAGCCCCGGTAGCCGGCCTCGCGCATGATGCGGACCACCTTGCGGTAGTCCACCTGCTCGCGCCCGTCGCCCTGCCGAACGGTCACTTTGGCGTGGGTCGTGACGGTGCTGGGGGCGCACCGCGTGTATTGCCCGTAAATGTCGCCCGTGAAGTTGCCGAAGTCCAGGTTCAGGCCGACCCAGGGGTCGTCCGCCATGTGCTCGATCAGGTCGAGGACGCCGGCGGCGTCGGAGGTCAGTCCGCCGTGGTTCTCCAGGGCCAGGACAACGCCGGCTACGGCGGCGATTCCGGCGCACTCGGCCAGGCCGTCGCGGACCCACCCGCGCGCCGTCGCCTCGTCAACGCCGTCCGGCTGCGGGCCGGCGAAGACGCGCAGCACCGGGGAGCCGAGCCGGGCCGACTTGACCAGCCAGTCCTTGACGTGCTCGATCTGCTTGCGGCGCGCGTCGGCGTCGGCGTTGCTGAAGTTGCCCCCGACGGCCGTCCCGCTCACCTCCAGGCCCCGCCTGAAGACCTCTCGCTTCATGTAGTTCAGGTACTCGTCGGTTTCCTGGGGGAAGTAGTACTGGGTCAGCTCGACTCCGTCGAATCCGAGCTCGACGCACGTGTCCAGGAAGGACTCCATGCTCATCCCGCCCGCTTTCAAAAGGTCCCTGTACGAGTATGCACAAGTCGCCAGCTTCATGCCGCCCTCCTGTGTCGCCCCGCGCCGCCGTTCAGGCAACGGCCGTGTGCTGGACCTCGCTGTCGCCCTGCACGCCGTGGCTCTGCGGGGGCTGGGGGAAGTAGATGCTCGGGAACATCGCTGCCAGCCGGTCGGCCTCCTCGGGCCGCCGGCCGATGATATTGTCGCGTTCGCGCGGGTCCTCGACCAGGTCGTAGAGTTCGTCCTCCTCGTCCCCGCCGCAGAAAGACGCGTGGTCCTGCCGCAGCGAGTCGAGCATGATGACGACGAAGTTCATCGGGCGTCCTGTCAAGAGCGCTCCAAAGGGAGAATGCCGTACCTTACGCGACCCCCGACGGGTTGTCAAACGGCCGCGAAGCGGGCCCGGGGAAACCTCGGTTCGCTCTCTCTACAGAGGCTCGCGTAAGAGGGTGACGAAGTGAGCAGCGGGAAAACCCCTGTCTTGCAGGCATTGTCCCGAGGTCCGGTCGAGTCACCCTGGTCCGCGAGGCTCAGTTCACGTTCGGCGCCCCGGAGCGGCGGCGTGAGGGTGAGCCGGCGATGTTTGATTCGCGGAGGCCCGGAGGGGCGGCCCGCCACACGTTCAGCCGTCCCTGCGGGACTGGCGGGGGGTAGGCCATCGGTTCCCACCGATGAATCGGTGGGCTATTATCGGGCGTCCCTACGGGACGGAGGGAGGTCGTTGCCCGCTTATCTGGCAGGCATTGTCCCGAGGTCCGGTCGAGTCAGCCTGGTCCGCGAGGCTCAGTAATGCACACTGACTGCTCAACTGAGACTTGACTTCCGGCGCTCGGCTCCTATAATCTACGGGACGTTTGGTGCGAGAACAGAACAGGGAAGGCCGACGGACCGCCGAGGGAGGAATAGATGAACGCTTTGACCAAGGTGTTGGTGGTTCTGGTGCTGGTTCTGAGCGTCGCCTTTGCCGCCGCGGAGATGGTGCTCTACCGCAAGAGGGAAGACTTCGCCACAAAGTACCGCGAGGCAAGCGAGCAGTTGCAGACAGCACAAAGGGACCTGGAGACGAGAAACGGCGAACTGTCCGACCTGAAGGGGCAGACCGACCTCACCATCGCCGGGCTGCGCCAGCAGGTCCTGACCCTTGAGGACCAGGTGAAGGACGAACAGGCCCGTGCCAACGACCTGAACACCTCCCTCGAGCAGGAGAGGGCCAACGTTGGGCGGCTAACCGAGGCCACCCAGAGCCAGCAGACCAGGATTGACACCCTCCTGACGTCGCTGGACGGGCTGAAGACGCAAGTCACCGAGTTGCAGGGCATCATCACCACCAAGGAGAACTCCATCAAGGGGTTGCAGGACACCGTGGTCCAGAGGGACACCACGATAACGGACCTGACGGTCGAGCTCACGCAGGTCAAACAGGTCAAGACCGAACTGGCTGAGGAGAAGGGCCGGCTCGACGGCATCATCGCACAACTGCGCACCCTGGGCTTCCGCATTCCGCCCGCGCCCACCCCGCCCATCAACGCCCTGGTCATCAGCGCCGACAACGCACTGGGGACGGTAGTTATCAACAAGGGCACCGACGGCCAGGTGAAGCCGAACACGCACTTCACCCTCTATGACGATGAGGGGTTCATCGCCACGCTGGTGATCCATGAGGTCTCGGACACCGTTGCGGGGGGCCGCGTGATCCGGACCGCCGAGGGCAGGCAGGTCCACGTCGGGGCCAGCGCGACCACGGAGATACAGCTCGACTGAGCCGGCATCCGTTCCCTGACTATCACAGCAGAGGCAGCCGAAATGACAGACAACAAGATGCTGCAGGGCCTGCTCCTCATCTGTATCGTTTGCCTGTTGGGTGCGACGGCCGTCACCTTGCTCGATTATAGCCGCTACACGGAAGATGGGTCGGCCCGCGTGGCGGCGGCGGCGGAAGCGGCGCCGGAAACTGCCACGGCGCCGGAGAGCGCTTCCGTGCTCCGGCTGGCCCCTGAGGACACCTGGGCCGTCGGGATTGTCGACGTCAAGGCGCTGCTGGCCGCGCAGATCATCCAGGCCCTGAAACCCGAGGCCGAGCCCGGGATGCCTGCCATGGACCCGACGCAGATGGCCCAGGGGGTGGACTCGGTTGCCACGTTCGGCTTCACGGCCGGCGAGGAGATGCTCTGGTGCGCCCTCGTGGAGTGCCAGGAGGGCGCACGGGCGGCGCTCGAACAGCAGATTGTGCAGATGGGCGAACAGGTGACGGTGGCGGGCCTGACCGCGTACGCCATCAAGCCGCCTGCCGCGGAACCAGGGATGGCGCCCATGGCCCCCGCTGACATCCCCGGCGTGCCCGACTTGTCCGCGCAGGAAGGCGTGCTGGCGTTCGCTGACGACACCACGCTCCTGGCCGGCTCCTCGGAGAGCGCCCTGGGCACGATGATCGCGAACTACCAGGGCGACTCGGGCGCCGGCGTCGGCAGCGAGTTGCAGCAACTGCTCCAGGGACAGGCCGGCAGTCAGGTCCAGTTCGCCGCCGTCCTGCCCGGCGCGCTGAGTGATCTCGTGCCCGAGGGGCAGGCGGGTGAGGTGCCGGCGGGTCTGGCGAGCCTGAAAGGCGGGGCCCTCGGCGTCAACCTGGCTGCGGACGTTAAACTTGCCGCAATGCTCCGGCTCGGCACGGATGCGGACGCACAGCAAGTCGTGCAGGAAGCCACGGCCCAACTGGACCCGCTGAAGCAACAGGTCCAGCAGATGGCACAGGCCGACGCCGCGATGCAGCCCCTGGCTGACGCGGTCAACGGCATATCGGTCTCATCCGCCGGGACCGACGTGAACATGTCGGCGACCCTGACCGCCGATGCCATCAAGAGCCTGCCCGCGTTGGTGATGGCCGCCATGATGGGCGGCATGGGCGGGGCGATGGACATGGGCGGCGAAGCGATGCCCGAGCCGGCGTTCGATTTCGGTACCGAATAAACGGCGGCTCCGAGCGGGCCACCCCAGGCAGCCACCGGGGAACAGCGCAGGTCACGAGTGACAGGAAACAAGGCCAGGTGAGCCTCGAAGCCGTTCGGAGGCTCACCTGGCCTTTTGCTTCGTGGGCGGGAATTCTTGGACATCGCCCCCGCCGGACATTATAATTGCGCCGGGACACGGCGCCACCGGCGAGAGGAGCCATGGCAATGGCTGGAGGTTTGGGGCTCTCCATGCACAGGGCACTCAACTGGTTGATGAGCCTGGGGGCAAGCGACCTCGGCATTGACCTGGGCACGGCGAACACGCTCGTCTGCGTGCCGGGCAAAGGCGTTGTGCTGATGGAGCCTTCCGTCGTAGCCGTCAAGACCGGAACCAGCCCGCCCGTAGTGCCCCTGAACGGCCGCGCCGTCGGCTACGAAGCCAAGCGCATGATCGAGCGCACGCCGGAGAACATCAAGGCCATTCGCCCCCTGAAAGACGGCGTGATCGCGGACTTCGAGATCACCGAGATCATGCTGCGCTACTTCATCGAGAAGGTGCAGAGCCGCTCCTGGGGCGTCCGCCCGCGCATCGTCGTCAGCGTGCCCAGCGGCATCACGTCGGTCGAGAAGAAGGCCGTCAAGAGCAGCGCGATCAACGCCGGCGCGCGCCGCGTCTTCACCGTGCCCGAACCGAAGGACGGCGCCATCGGGGCCGGGCTCAAGATCAGCGAGCCAATCGGCACGATGGTGGTGGACATCGGCGGCGGAACCACGGAGGTCGCCGTTCTGAGCCTGGGCGAAGTCGTCACCCTGGAGAGCCTGGGCGTGGCCGGGGACGAGATGGACGACGCCGTCATCACCTACGTGCGGGACATGTACGGCCTGGAGATAGGCCACCGAACCGCCGAGGAGGTGAAGATCGCCATCGGCTCTGCCTATCCGCTCCAGGAAGAGGTCAGCTACGAGATCCGCGGCAAGGACATCGCCGCGGGCCTGCCCAGGCGGCTGGAGATCTCCAGCGCCGAGATACGGGAGGCGATAAGCGCCCCCATCCACCGCATCATAGACGCGGTCAAGTCCTGCCTGGACAAGACCCCCCCGGAGCTGGCCAGCGACCTGCTGAACAGCGGCATCACGGTCCTCGGCGGCGGCGCGCTCATCCCGGGCATCAAGGAACTGATGGCCGAGGAGACGGGCCTTGAGGTCGGAATCGCCGACGATCCCCTCACTGCCGTGGCCCGCGGCACCGCCATACTGCTGGAGCGGCTCGACGAGTTCGCGGACCTCCTCGCCGAGGATTGACCGGTCTCGAAGGAGCTTTTGCCCGCGGGCTCACACGGCCAGACTACTGCGTGCGAAGCCCGACCGACCTGCGCGCCTCATTGCACCCGCGCTGCGACCGGTGCTCATCCTCGGAGTCGTGCCCATGCCGGGGAACATGAGGACGAGGGTGGTGGCCTTTCGCACCATGCCGCTTCCCGTGGAGGCTGTGCGAACCATGTCATCCCGAGGCGGCGCCTGAAGGGCCGCCGAGGCTTGCGCGCCGTACGGCGTGGATATCCGTGCGCCGGAAGGGCGCTTTTGTCGCATAATCGAGATTCCCGCCGCAAGGCGGGCAAGCCTCGTCCCGCCTGAGTGGGACTCGGAATGACGGATTCCCGGCGCGCGTCGCGCTCCCCATGTGCAGGGACGGCTGCTCGCACGGGACGACAGATGAACTGAAACCCGAGTAGGGGCCAAGGCCCGGCCCCAGGATTCGCACCATGGCTGCCGACCTGCCGCCTGAAACGCAAGAAACCGGCCCGGTCCCTTCCCTGTACCGGAGGCGCGGCTACCGGCACACGGTGAGCTGGGCCTTCTACGGCGCCTTCTTCGCCATCGTCATCGGCCAGGGTCCCTTCGTTATCCGCCAGCTCGGCGGGACGGCGCTCCAATCGCTCATGGTGAACGTCGGTCTGGCCGTGCCGCTCGTCTTCGCCGTGCTCTGGGTCCCGTTCGTCGAGCGCCGCAACCCGGTCCGGCTCACCGGACTTCTTCTGGGTGTGGCGGGGGTACTGCTGGTGTTCAGCGGCCTGGCGAGCGGCCTGTGGTCCTTCGTGCTGGTGCTGGCGGGCGGGACGATGCTGGCGGCCCTTTCGCGGCCGAGCCTCGGCGCGGCGCTCCGGCAGGTTTACCCCGACCGCTGGCGGGGCAAGCTGCTCAGCCTGCCCAACACGGCCTCCATGCTCGTGCGCGTCGTCTGCCTGGTTTTGGTGGGGCGGTTGCTGCGTCGGGACATCGGGCTGTACCGGTGGGTTTTCCCGGCGGCCGGCGTCTGCCTGGTTGCGGGCGGCCTGCTGTTCCGCGGGATCGGGGGGAGCCGGGGGACGAGGATTGAGGCCGACGGAACGGACGCCCGCAGCGCCGCACGCCAGATGGCGGACGGCGTCCGTGACGCGTTCGGCAACCGCGTGCTGCTGATCTTCCTGCTCGGCTACTCCATAACGGCCTGCGGCGGCGTGCTCTGCGGGAACGCGCTCCCCCTGTTCGCGCGGGACGACCTGGCCCTGACGACCGAGCAGTGGGGCTATGCCAGCGCCGGGAGCATGTTGGCGATACTGGTCAGCTTCTACGCGTGGGGCGTTCTGCTGGACCGTTTCGGCGCCCCCTTCACGATGGTCCTTTCGTGGGTGTTCCTGTGCGGCATGATCGGCGCGCTCTACCTGGTGCGGAGCTGGTCCGTGTTCTTTCTTCTGATGGCCGGGCGGGGCGTCTTCGACGCGGGCAACATACTCGCCTTCTTCCCCGTCGTGATGCACTTCACCGACTCCGACCGCACGACGAGCGGCATGGCGCTGCACTTCACCCTGTGGGGCATCCGGTGGGTGCTGATGATTCTCCTCGTGGTCCTGGTGGTGGACGCGCACCTGTTCGCCGTGCGGTACCTGTTCCTGGTGAGCATGGCGCTCGTGGCCGTCGGGACGGCCGTGATGGCCGCCGTCTGGCGCTGCGACAGGCGCCGCCCGACGGCCGGCCGTTGAGGTGGCCCCGCGCGTCCGTTTGCCTTATCATGGCCGCTCCGCTGGCAGCGGGGGAGCGGTGAAGACGTGAGCTACCGGATCGGCATGGACGTCCTGAACCTGAGGCCCGCCCCGCGCCCCGCGCACACCGAGTACTGCAGCAACGACGCCCTCGTCCGCGCCGTCACCGGGCTCGACCCGCTCAAGAATGGGCGCGCCTGGCGGGCGTTCCAGGACGCCTGGCAGATCGACCTCGTCTGGGTCACCAACGACGGTCCCGTGCCGTGGAACGAGAGGGGAAGGACGACGGACATGGGGCACGCCGTCTTCCTGGAGGGCGGGCGGGACAAGCGGCCGGCCGCGCCCTGCCCGTTCGCCTCCGTCGAAGACGTCTGGGAGTTCGACGCCGTCGAGGAGTACGGCCTGCCCGATTTCGACGGCCTCGTCAGCTACTACGAGCAGTGGCACCACGAGGGCCAGGCGGCCAACCCGGAGCAGGTCTGGCCGGGCGGCTACTACAAGACCATCGTCTCCGGCGCCATCGAGGCGTTCGGCTGGGACATGCTGCTTTCTGCGGCAGCGGACCAGGCCCGGTTCGAGCGCGTGCTGGACGGCTTCTTCCGGCTCAGCCTGCACCACTATCGCGCCTGGGCGGAGACCTCCGCCGAGGTCTTTATCTGCCATGATGACATGGTCTGGAGCGAGGGGCCGTTCATGCACCCGGAGTTCTACCGGGCGGCGATCTTTCCGCGCTACCGGGCGCTCTGGGACGTGCTGCACCGCAAGGGCAAGCGGGTGCTCTACTGCTCCGACGGCGACTTCACCATGTTCCTGCGCGACCTGGCCGACGCCGGCGCGGACGGCTTCATCTTCGAGCCCCTTGTGGACCTGGAGGCCGTGGTGGGGGACTTCGGCGGCACGCACGTCATCGTCGGCAGCAAGGTGGACTGCCGCACGCTGACCTTCGGCACGCCGGAGGGTATCCAGGCCCAGGTGGACGCGACGCTGGAGTTGTGCGCGGACTGTCCGGGCTTCGTCTTCGCCGTGGGGAACCACGTTCCGAGCAACGTCCCGGTCGAGAACGCGCTGTTCTACTTCGATTATCTCAGCAGCCACTGGCACAGGTAGGGGGGTACTCCATGTCTGACGACGCCGGCCCGGTTCTCTGGCACGCCCTGCCGGTTGCATCCGTGGCGGAGCAGCTCGGGGCGGATATCGTCGAGGGGCTCTCCGGCAGGGAGGTGCGGCGGCGGCTGCTTCGCTTCGGCCCGAACCAGCTCCGGCGCGCCCGGTCGGTGCCCTGGTGGCGCGTGTTGGCCGCCCAGTTCAAGAGCCTGGTGGTCCTGCTGCTGGTGTCGGCCGCCGTCGTCGCCTTCGCCATGGAAGACGTGCTGGAAGGGCTCAGCGTCGCGGTCGTGATCCTGCTGAACGCGGGGATCGGCTTCGTCACGGAGTACCGGGCCGGCCGGGCTATGGAGGCGCTCCAGAAGCTCGGCGCGGCCGATGCCGTCGTCCTGCGCGGCGGGACGCGCCTGACGGTGCCCGCCACCGACGTGGTCCCCGGCGACCTGCTGGTCCTGAACGAGGGGGACTCCATCGTGGCGGACGCCCGGCTCGTGGAGTCCGCCGGCCTCCAGGTGGACGAGGCGGCGCTGACGGGCGAGTCGGTGCCCGTCGTTAAGACGGTCGCCCCGCTCGACGATGCCGAGACGGCGCTTGCGGACCGCCTGAACATGGTCTTCAAGGGAACCCACGTCGCCGGGGGGAACGCCCTGGCCCTGGTGACCTCGACCGGGGTGAGCACGGAGATCGGCCATGTCAGCGAACTGGTCAGCGCGACCGAGGACGTGGAGACGCCCCTGGAGAGGCGGCTCGCCCGCATGGGGCGCAGGTTGATCGTTTTCTGCCTTGGCGTGGCAGCCCTGGTTGCGGTGCTGGGCATCGCCCGGGGGCGGGAGACCTTGCTGATGATCGAGGCCGCCATCGCGCTGGCGATCGCGGCTGTGCCGGAGGGGCTGCCCGCCGTGGCGACGATAACGCTCGCCGTCGGCATGCGCAGGATGGTGCGCCGGAACGCGCTGGTGCGGCGGCTGCCCGCCGTCGAGACGCTCGGCTCGGCCACGTGCATATGCACGGATAAGACCGGCACGCTGACCCGGAACGAGATGACGGTCTCGCGGGTCGCCGTGTGGGGCCGGCAGGTCGAGGTCTGGGGCTCCGGCTACGCGCCGGAGGGCGAGTTCGTCGAGGCGGGGAAGTCAGTGGACGCTGCCGAGGACCCGCAGCTTCGACCGCTCCTGGTGGCCTCGGCCCTTTGCAGCAACGCCACGGTCGAGGGGAGTCCGGCGGGCGAATGGGTGGTGACCGGCGACCCGACCGAGGCCGCCCTGGTGACGGCGGCCGCCAAGGCGGGGCTGCGGGCCGGCGAGTTGCGCCGGACCTACGTTGAGCGCAAGGAGTTCCCCTTCTCCAGCGACGCCATGATGATGGGCACGGTCAACGAGGGGCTGGGCGAGGGGCTCGCGCCCGGCGGGGGCACGGCCCTCTGCGTGAAGGGGGCGCCGGCGAGGGTCGTCGAGCACTGCTCGAGGCTGAGGACCCCGAGCGGCGAGCGGGACCTGGACGCGGCTGCCCTCGGCAAAGTCCTCGCCGAGAATGAGGCGATGGCCGGCGAGGGGCTGCGCGTGCTCGGGGTTGCGTACCGTTCGCTCGAAAGCGTGCCGGCCGACGCGGGTGACGCCTACCGGGAGTTGACGTGGCTGGGCCTGGTGGGCATCGCCGACCCGCCGCGCGAGGAGGTGCGCGAGACGGTGGACATTCTGACCGGGGCGGGGATAAAGACCGTGATGATAACCGGCGACCAGCCGGCGACGGCCGCCCGCATCGCGGCGGCGGTGCATGTCGCTCCGGAGGGGGCAGATGTTCTCACGGGAGCGGACATTAATCCGCTCGATGATGACCAGTTGACAGAGGGGGTGACGGCGGTGGAGGTCTTCGCGCGCGTCAGCCCGGAGCAGAAGGTGAGAATCCTCCGGGCGCTCCAGCGGCGCGGCGAGATATGCGCCATGCTCGGCGACGGGGTGAACGACGCGGTGGCGCTCAAGGGCGCCGACATCGGCGTGGCCATGGGCATCAAGGGCACCGACGTGGCCAAGGAGACGGCCGACATGGTCCTGCTGGACGACCGGTTCGTCACCGTCGGGCACGCCGTGCACCAGGGCCGCATCATCTACTCGAACATCAAGAAGTTCATCCATTACCTGTTCAGCTGCAACCTGAGCGAGATATGCACGATGCTCCTGGCCTCGCTGCTGGGCCACCCGCTGCCGCTGCTGCCTCTACAGATATTGTGGCTCAACATGATAACCGACGTGCTGCCCGCCCTCTCGCTCGCCATGGAGCCGGGCGAGAAGGACGTGATGCGGCATCCGCCGCGCTCGGCGGACGCCGCGCTGCTGGACGGCCGCACGGCGAAGTCCATCGGCGGCTACGCCTTGCTGATCACGGTCTGCACCGTCGCCGCGTTCCTGTTCGGCCATCACGTGCGGGGGAACGTCGCCGGCGCGGCGGTTACGATGAGCTTCCTGACGATCGGCTTCGCCCAGCTCTTCCACGTCTTCAACTCGCGCAAGGAGCGGGGCGCGCTGCGGGGGCGCGAGTGGCTGGGCAATCCGTTCGTGCTGGGCGCGGTGGTCGTGACGGTGGGGCTCCAGCTTGCGGCGGTCTACGTGCCGGCACTGCGCCTTGTCCTGAAGACGGTGCCGCCGACGGGGGTGGACTGGCTCGTGATCGCCGGGTGCTCCCTGGCGCCGCTCATCGTTGGACAGGCGGCGAGGCGGGTGGCGGACGCTCAGGCGCGGCGGGTGCGCACGGCCTCGTAGAAGCTGCCGCAGAGCCGGCGGATCTCCTCGATGCGGGCCAGCCTGTCGATCCAGTCGGATGCTATGCTCTCCCGCCCGTAGTAAACCCCGGCCAGCCCGCCGGCAACGCACCCGACCGTGTCGGTGTCCCCGCCCAGGTTCACTGCGACGAGCAGCGTCTGGCGGAACCCCTGGCCCCTCAGGAAGCTCCAGATGGCCGCCTCGAGCGTCTCGACCACGTATCCGCCGGAGCGCACCTGGAACCGGTCCAACTGCCCGACCTTCATGGACAGCACGGTCTGAATGTGCTCCCTCTCGGCCTCCCACGGTTCGCCCCGGTAGTGGCGGCGGGCGTGCTGGATGGCCTCCTCGATGGCCGTCTTGCGTTCCAGGCCGTCGAGCAGATAGGAGACGATCAGGCAGTAGATGCCGCAGCACATCATGGCGCGGGGATGGGCGTGGGTGATGGCGGACACCTCGTGCGCGGCCGCGAGCATCTCGGTGCGGTTGTGCCGGAAGTGGAGCGCGACGGGGAGGGTGCGCATCAGGGAACCGTTGCCGTTGGCGCCTTCACCGCTCAGGCCGGCTGAGACGGCGGCAGTGCCGACGCTCATGCGCTGCATCGCCGCGGCGGTGGTGGCGCCGTAGCCGAACGGCAGGCCGTAGGGCGTCCAGCGCCCCTCCCGCCACCAGGCCAGGAACGCAGCGCCGACGGCTTCGGGCCGGTATCCGCTGCACAGGCTGTCAGTGAGCGAGAGGAGCAGTGAACTGTCGTCGGACCATGCGCCGACCGGTTGGCCGTGGGGGCCGCCTCCCGTCATTCCCTCGATGGGTTCCACCGCGAGCGAGTCGCGCAACGCGCCCTCGAACGGGACGCCGAGGGCGTCCCCGACGACGGCGCCCAGTATGCCGCCGCACACTCGCTCTTCCAGGCTGAGGCCCCTTGCCATGCATCTCCAACCGCGCGGGGCGGGTTGTTAGCCGACGTTGATGCTCATCAGGAACTCGGCGTTGTTCTGCGTCTTGGCCAGCTTGTCGTGCAGCAGTTCAACGCTCTCGATGGGGTTCATCTCGTTCAACATGCGGTGGAGCAGGCGGACGCGCTTGAGCTCCTCAGGGTCGAGCAGGAGCTCTTCCTTGCGGGTGCCGCTGCGGGTGATGTCCAGGGCGGGCCAGATGCGCCTGTCGGCCAGGTTGCGGTCCAGGTGGAGTTCCATGTTGCCCGTGCCCTTGAACTCCTCGTAGATAACCTCGTCCATTCGACTGCCCGTCTGGACCAGGGCGGTGGCGATGATGGTCAGGCTGCCGCCTTCCTCGATCTTACGCGCGCTGCCGAAGAACTTCTTGGGCTTCTGCAGGGCGCTTGCCTCCACGCCGCCGCTGAGTATCTTGCCGCTGTGCGGCATCTCGGTGTTGTGCGCTCGGGCCAGGCGCGTGACGCTGTCGAGCAGGATGACCACGTCGCCGCCGAACTCCACGACGCGTCGGGCCTTCTGCAGGACCATCTCGGCGACCTGGATGTGCCGGCTGGCCGGCTCGTCGAAGGTCGAGCTGATCACCTCGGCTGCGGGCACGGTCCGGCGCATGTCGGTCACTTCCTCCGGCCGCTCGTCGATCAGCAGGATGATGAGCTTGACCCCCGGGTTGTTCTGGGCGATCGAGTTGCCCATCTTCTGCAGCAGAATGGTCTTGCCGGTTCGCGGCGCCGCCACGATGAGGCCCCGCTGGCCCTTGCCGATGGGCGTGACCAGGTCCACCATCCGCATGTCTATCTCGCTGGACTCCCTCTCCAGGATCAGCCTTTCGGTGGGGTGGTAAGGCGTCAGGTCCTCGAAGACGGCCAGGTTGGTGACAGCCTCCGGGTCCTGGAAGTTGACCGCTTCCACCTTGAGCAGGGCGAAGTAGTGCTCCTTGTCCTTCGGCGGGCGAATCTGCCCCATCACCAGGTTGCCGGTGCGCAACCCGAACCGCCGTATCTGGCTGGGCGAGACATAGATGTCGTCCGGGCTGGGCAGGTAGCTGTAGTCGGGCGACCGCAGGAAGCCAAAGCCGTCCGGCAGCACTTCCAGAACGCCTTCGCCGTAAGTGGCCCCCGCCTTGGCAACGCGTTTCTTGAGCAGCACGAAGATCAGTTCCTGCTTCTTCATGCCGCTCAGGTTCGTGATGTTCTCGGCCTTTGCCACCTGCTGAAGCTCCTTGACGGTCATCTTCTGCAGGTCCGATATGTGCAGTTCCTCCGCCATCGTGCCGGTGGCCGTCTGCTGGGGGCCGTTGTCGCGATCTCCGTTCAGGTTGCCGTTGTTGGGGCGCCTGTCTCTCCTTCCGTCAGCCATCTTAACCTCCGTCTGCTTCTTCGGGTGTTCTTCCAGTCTGGGGGGGCCCGGACACGCCCCGGCGACCGCTGCCAACCGCGCAGAGGTCCGGCCAGAGCGCCTGCAACTGGCTTTCCAGTTCGCCCGTGTCCCCGACGTTCCTTATCACGAAATCTGCAAGTCTTCTCTTCTGCCTCACGGGAACCTGCGCGTGAGTTCGCTTCTCGAACTGGCCGCCGTCCATGCGGCGGCCCGTCAGCGCCCGCTCCCGCCGCAGCCGCTCCGGTGCCTCGACGAACAGCAGCGCGTCGCAGAGCTCAGTGTGCAGGTCCGTCTCTACGAGCAGCGCGGCGTCCAACGCGATCAGGGGAGCCCTGTCGTCGCGCCGCAGTTGGCGAATCCGCGAACGGATCCTCTCCAGAATAGGAGGATGGACAATGTCATTGAGCTTCCGGGTCAACTCGGAGTCGCCGAACACGGTCTCTGCCAGTCGAGGGCGATCAACCTCGCCTCCCTCGTCCAGTATGCCGCGCCCGAACGCCTCCGTCAGTCGGGCCTTCACGACGGGCGACGCCAACTGCCGGTGGCCGATCCCGTCGGCGTCCACCACTGCCGCGCCGCGGCGCCTGAGCATCTCTGCCACGGTGCTCTTGCCGGCGGCCAGGCCCCCGACAATCCCGATTACGGGCGCCGTGCTCCGCCGTGTGGTGGTTTCTCTCATTTCGTCTCCGCCCAGTTCTTCCCGACGGCCGTATCCACCTTCAGCGGCACGTCGAGCTTCAGCGCCCCGGTCATCTTCTCCGTCACGAACCGGCGGACCTCGTCCAGGTCAGCGTCGGGGCACTCGAAAACCAGTTCGTCGTGTATCTGCAGGAGCATGTGAGAGCGGTCGCTCACCTGCGTCAGGCCTGCGTGTATCTCAATCATCGCCCGCTTGATAAGGTCCGCGGCCGAGCCCTGTATGACCGTGTTGACGGCGATGCGCTCGGCGGCGCTGCGCGCGGCGCCGCCGCCGCGGATGCCCTCGATGCGCCGCTTGCGGCCCGCCAGCGTCCTTACGCAGCCGTCCCGGCGGGCGCGGTCTATGGCCTGCCCCATGAACTGCTTCACCTTCGGGTAACGCTCGAAGTACTCGCTGATGAACTCCTCCGCTTCCGGCAGGGGCACGTCGATCTGCCGGCTCAGGCCGTAGGGGCTCAGGCCGTAGATGATGCCGAAGTTCACAGCTTTGGCCTGCTGCCGCATCAGGGCGGTGACGTCGTCCTCGTCCACGCCGTTGACCTGGGCCGCCACGAAGCGGTGGATGTCCCGGTCCTCGTGGAATGCCCGGCTGAGGGCGGGGTCGCCCGAGCAGTGCGCCATGATGCGCAGCTCCACCTGCGAGTAATCGGCGCCCAGCAGGGACGTGTCCGGCTCGCCCGGCACGAAGGCCCGGCGTATCCGCCGCCCCAGCGCCGTGCGCACCGGTATGTTTTGCAGGTTCGGGTCGCTGCTGGACAGGCGGCCCGTGGCCGTTACGGTCTGGTTGAAGGATGCATGGATGCGCCCGGTCTCCGCGTTGACCATCCCCGCCAGGGCGTCCGCGTAGGTGGGCTTCAGCTTGTTCAGCTCCCGGTATTCCAGCACGTGGCCGGCGATTGCGTGTTCGCGCTTGAGGTCTTCCAGAACGTCGCTGGCCGTGGACCATCCCGTCTGCCGGCGACTGCCTCGCGGGGTGGGCAGCCCAAGCTTCTCGAAGAGCACGGCGCTCAACTGCGCCGGCGAGTTGACGTTGAAGTCTTCCCCCGCGTCCCGGTGGATTGCCTCTTCCAGCCCGGCGATCTTCGCGGCGAACTCCTCGCTCAGCGCGGCAAGCTCGTCCGTGTCCACCCTCACGCCCGTCCACTCCATCATCGCCAGGACGGGCACCAGCGGCAGTTCGAGCCGCACGAACAAGTCCCACAGCCCCTCGGTTTTCAGCTTCTCGGTCAGCAGGTCGCAGAGCTGGAGCGCCACGTCCGCGTCCTCGCAGGCGTAGCCGGAGACCTTCTCCAGCGGGACCGTGTCCATGGTGCGCTGCGTCTTGCCCTTGCCGATGAGCTCCTCGATCCCGACGGGCCGGTAGTCGAGGTGGCGCTGCGCCAGGGCGTTCAGGTTGTGCGAGCGGTCCGACGGATGGAGCACGTAAGAGGCGACCATGGAGTCGCACTCCAGGCCGCGCAGTTCCACGCCGTGGGTCTTCAGCACGGCGATGTCGTACTTGAGGTTCTGGCCGAGCTTCCCGGGCCTGTCCGCCTCCAACACGGGCCGCAGGATGTCCAGGCTCTCCTGGAGCGGGCAGACTCGGGCGCCTTCCGGGCCGCCGGTGGCGACGTAAACGCCCTGGTCCGCACGCCAGCTGAACGCGAATCCGACGATCCGGGCCCGGCGTGGCTCGAGGCTGGTCGTCTCCAGGTCCACGGAGACCCTCTCCTGCCGGCCCAGCTCCTCCGCCAGTTGCCGCAGGCTGGGCAGGTCCGTCACGGTGGCGTAATCCTTCCGGGCCAGGTCCAGTGTCCGAATCTCGGCTTCGTGCTCGAACAGCACGGCCTGCGCCGGGCCCGTCCCGGGGGCTGGTCCCGAGGGGCGGAGCGGCGCCTCCCGCCGCAGTGAATGGAAGCCGACCGCCCTGTAGAAGCGGTCCACCTCGGCGGGCTCCGCGTCGCCCTCGCGGCACTGCTCCCAGTCCAGTTCCACGGGCAGGTCGCGGCTGAGCGTGACCAGCTCACGGGCCATTTCGGCGTCCTGGCGGTGCTGTGCCAGCCGCTCGCGCAGCTTGTCGCTGGCGACCTGGTCAAGGTTCTCGTAGAGTCGTTCCACGCTGCCGAACTGCCGGATGAGCTTCACGGCAGTCTTGGGGCCGACGCCGGGCACGCCCGGGATGTTATCGGTGCTGTCCCCGGCCAGGGCCATCATCTCGACGACCTGCCACGGCTCGATGCCTTTCAGTTCCTTGAGCCGGTCGGGATCGAGCAGGACCTCGCGGTCCTTGTGGACGTGAAGGACCTTCACGTGCTCGTCAACGAGCTGCTCGGCGTCCTTGTCGGTGGTGACGATAACGGCGTCTATCCCCCTGGCGTTGGCCTGTGTGGCGATGGTCGCCAGCACGTCGTCGGCCTCCTGTCCCGCTACGAGCAGCCTTGGCACCCCGAGCGCGTCCAGCATCTGGTCAATCAGGGGCAGCTGGCGCTCCAGTGGTTCCGGCATGGGGGCGCGGTTGGCCTTGTAGTCCTCGTATGCCTGGCGGCGAACCGACTCTCCCGGGCCGTCGAACGCCACGACCAGGTAGTCGGGCCTGTACTGGTCACGCAGCTTCTCGATCATGCGGGCGAAGCCGTAAACGGCGTTGACGGGCTCTCCGTCGGGCCCCGTCAGTCCTTTAATGGCGTAGAAGAACTGGTAGATGTGCGCGTACGCGTCGATTGCGAACAGTCTTTCGGGCATGGAAGTGGCCGACCCAGAGCCAACTGCTCAGTCCGGATGCACCGCTGGCCGGGCGGTCGTCCGGTTCCCGCGCGTGCGGGTCGGCGGTTGCCCCACCGCCTTCACAGTTCCATGCATGTCATGAGCCGCCGGCGCGCCTGAATCTCTGCCGCGCGGCGTGGGACTGTGCATGGCGATCCCGCAGCAGTCACGGCTATAGACCCCGATTTCAGACAGGCGACCTGAGGCGCTGCTGCAAGCCCCGTCGTGACTTCGGCAAGGCTGTGTGCGCCGACGGGCTGCGTCGGCCTGCAACGGCTATTCTGGCCTTTGAATCGCCTGCTTCGGCCCCCGTCCGCTCGGTATTCTCGCTCGGCCTCGGGCCGAGGGAGCGGGTTCTGCAACAGCGCTGGAGGCCTTGCGGGCTAAGATCTCGTCAAGGAAACTGCCGGGTGTTTGGACTGAACGGGGTGGTCAACGCAAGCAGTCGCAATACGAAGCCGGCTGTCTTGAATGTCTCTCGCAGTGACAGGTATAGCGTACCGTTTCGCGGGGGCGGTGTCAAGCGCAATCGGGCGGCCCCGCGCTCAGCCGGCCGGGACGGAAAAAACGCACGGCGCCTGGTGGCGCCGTGCGCGGTGTGCTCGTTGGCTTCTGCCGCTTACTCCTGTTGGTCTTCTTTCTTCTCCTGCTGTTTCTGCTGTAACAGTTTCAGCTTCTCTTCGTAGGCCCTCTTGGCGGCCTCACCGGCAAACTTGCCCAGCCCGCTCCAGTCGACCTCGTCCGGCGAAGGCGGGCCGGAGCGAAGGCGTTCGGCGCGGGTCCTGGCTCCGCCAATCAGCGGAAGGTCCAGCGTGACCTGCTTGATCAGCGGGTCATCGAGGGCGAAGGTCCCCATCTCGCCCCTCTGGAACAGGGCCATCGTGAGCCTGACGATCTGAATCCTCAGCTTCTGGCCTTCCGTGAGGGTGCCGGCCTGGTAGCTGGCGAGCAGCTCTTCCAGCCCGCTCCTGGCCCCCTCAACGGCGTTGCGGACGCGGGCGACCAACTCGTCGAGGACCGGCCCCATCTCCCGCTCGAACTCCTTCTCCATTACCTCGCTGACGGCGCTCCAGTCGGTGCTCGTCAGGTCGGACCAGTCGGCCTGGTGGTCTTCGAGGACGACGGCGACGACCTCTTCCATCTGGGCCATCAAGTCGTCCAGCGCCGCATTGGCCTTGTCCTTGACCATCTCGATCAGCCTCTCCTGCCCTTTGGGCAGGTACTCTTCTGTAAGGCGGGTTACGCCCTCGTCAAACAGCTCCGGCGCGCGGGTCTGGAGTTCCTCGGTCCACTTCTTGCGCCATTCCGGCAACTGCTCGACGAACTGCTCCAGCCTGGGCTTCAGGTGCGTTGCCAGCAGGTCCGGCGCTTCGGCACGGAGCTTCTGGATCGCCCAGTAGGGCAGCCGTCCGGTGGTGATTCCGGGCACATCTCGCTTGGCGAGGATGTTGTCCACGCCCTGGAATGCCAGTTGGACGACGGTTGCGGGTTCGAGCCTTGTCCTGAGCATGTTGTAGAGCACGCCCAGGTACGTGGCAATGACGGCGAGTATGATCAGAAAGAACGCCGCAGTCATCTTCCACGCTTTGGAAGCGCTGCGGGCCAGTCCTTGCGCTTCAGCGGCCAGTGCTGCTACTTCCTCAGCGAATTCCGGGGGAACTCCGGCACCGGGCGTTTCGGACTCGGGAGTCACGTCCATATCGGCCATCAGTCTCCCTCCCTTGTGTCTCTGCTGTTTGCCAATCGGTTCTCAGTCAACTCGTTGTGCCTTTGGCGTTGCACGAGCATCGTGGTCACGCTTACTCCCCAGCCCCGGGTATGCGCCAGCCGGCCTCGAACTTGTAAGTCGGCAGTTGCTCCTTCATCAGCGCCAGCAGCACCTTGACGGACTGGTCCACGATCTGCTCCTCGGTCTTGTCGTCCGGCAGCGGGGGGAACTGCTCTATCAGGGCCAGAATCTCCTCGAAATCCTGCTTTCCTTCTCCCCACCGCTTTTCCAGCACGTTGAACAGCGCCAGGTGGTTGGCTTCGATGATCTTGCTGACGACCAACCGGAGGTCATCTTCGGACAGTTGCGCCTGCTCGGCGATCATCGTCTCGTGCTCGCGTATCATGCCCGTAAGCCGGTCCTCCAGGAGCTCCCTCAGCTCTGTCCGGAGTTCGGCCAGGACATCTTGCGCCGCCATCTGGAGGGCGCCCGTCAGCTGCGGAGCGACCCGGTTGAACTGCTCGCGCGCGATGGGCTGCACGTCCTCCGCGAACGCGTTCAGCTCGTTGGAGATGGTCTCCTGGAGCCCCATTTCCTCGATCAGTTTCAGCAACTCCTCGCGGAAGGTCGGCCCGGTTTCCTTGAAGACCATCTGCAGGTTCTGGCCGATCTGCAACTGCTCGAACTGCTGCTCGAACTGCGTTTTCAGGTCTTCAGACTGCGCCAGGGATAGCGCTAGGCTCCAGTAGGCCCACAGGTAAAGCAACACGATGACCAGCCCGACCACGACGCCCAGCAGTCTGACGAGGCTCGCCTTGCGCGACGATGCGCGAATCGTGTGCAGCGATTCCCGCGCCTCCGCGAGCTCGTCCTGTAGTTCACTGACACTCATCTCTCATTCCCCTCAAACTCTCATGCTCAAAGAACTTGGCCAACTCTCCGTCTGCTCAGCCCTCTGAAATAGGTCTATCACCTCCTCCCACGGGACACTGCAAAGAGCATCCGAGAATCGGTGTGTCAATGGCTGACCAACACACCTGCTCGACTGAATAAAAGGACGGATGATGGCGGGAGAATACTAATCCATTGCCCTCCGGTTGTCAACCCTATTTTTCGGTGCTCGACGTGCCCACCCCCGTGCCGCCACGCCCTACAGAAGGGAGATCGGGTCCACGTCCACCACGGCCTTCACTCCGGCGGGCCCGCCCAGCAGCGGCGCCGCGCGTCGCAGCAGGTCCTGAACCGAACGGGCGTCCGGGCACTTCAGCAGCAGGTGCTGACGGTGTCGCCCCCGGATGCGGGCGACCGGCGCCGGGGCAGGCCCGAGCACCTGCGAGCCGTTCTCCAGTTCCTCGCCGAGCCTCCGCAGCGCGACCGCCAGCGCGCGCGCGTGTTGCTCGACCCTTGTCAGGTCGCGCCCCCGGCACACGATCCGCGCCAGCCGTCCGAACGGCGGATAGCCGTACCTGCGCCGATGGGGCAGCTCGTGCCGGGCGAACGCCGCGTAGTCGTGCCCGGCGGCGGCCCGGATGCTCGGTTCCTGAGGCATGAAGGTCTGTATGACGACCCGGCCGCCGGCCGGTCCCCGGCCGGTGCGCCCTGCGACCTGCGCCAGCAACTGGAACGTCCGCTCCCGAGAGCGGAAGTCCGGCAGGTGCAGCGCCACGTCGGCATTGACGACCCCCACGGTGGTCACGTTCGGGAAGTCCAGGCCCTTGGCCACCATCTGGGTCCCGATCAGGATGTCGGCCCGACCGCTGCGGAACGCTTCCAGCTTCTCCTCGTGGGCCCGGCGCGCCTTCGTGGTATCGCTGTCCATGCGGATGGCCGCGTGTGCCGGGAAAAGCTGGTCCACGGCCTCCGCCACCCGCTCCGTGCCGGTGCCGCCGAAGCGGATGCCTTCCAGCCCGCACTCGGGGCATGAGGTGGGCGGGCGCTGCTGGTGGCCGCAGTAGTGGCACTCGGCGACGCGCGTCTTGCGGTGGAAGTTGAGCGTGATGTCACAGCGGGGGCACTTCAGCACCCAGCCGCAGCGGGCGCAGTGCACGAACGGCGAGAACCCCCTGCGGTTGATGAAGAGCAGCGCCTGCTGGCCCTGTGCCAGGCTGTCGCGAATGCACCCCTCGAGGCGCCGGCTGATGACGCGCAGCCGGCCTCGTCCGGCCCATTCATCGCGCATGTCCACTATCTCGACCGGCGGCAGGGGGTGGCCGCCGATGCGCCGCGTCAGCCGAGCCGCCGTGTACCGGCCCGTCTGGCTGTTGTGGTAACTCTCCAGCGAGGGCGTCGCGGAGCCCAGCACCACCAGGGCGTCGTCGTAGCGGGCGCGCATGATCCCCACGTCCCGGGCGTGGTAGCGCGGCGTCGTGTCCTGCTTGAAGCTGTTCTCGTGCTCCTCGTCGATGACAAGCAGCCCGAGCGTGGGCAGCGGGGCGAAGATGGCCGACCGGGCCCCCACCACCACGTCGGCCTCCCCGCGACGGATCAGCTCCCACTGCTGGCGCCTTTCCGCCTCGGTCAGGCGGCTGTGGAGCACCGCCAGACGGCGGAACCGACTCCCGAAGGCGCGCACCGTCTGGGGCGTCAGGCTGATCTCCGGCACCAGCACGATCGCCTGTTTCCCGGCAGCGACGACGTCGGCGATGGCGTGCAGGTACACCTCGGTCTTGCCGCTCGACGTTATGCCGTGCAGCAGCACGACGCCGAAGTGCCCCTGCTTCAGGCGGTCGGTTATGTGGCTGTGTGCCTCCCGCTGCTCCGGCGTCAGGACAAACGGCTCCTGCGGCTCCATCTCGACGCTGCTGAGCGGGTCGGCCCGTTCCACCGTGCGCAGGGCGAGGTGGATCATGTCCCGCCGCTCCAGCGCCTTTGCCGAGGAGCGCGACGCGCCCGCCGACCGGAGGACGTCCACCAGCGGGCCTTCCCCCCCCGAGGCGGCCAGCGCGCGCAGTATCTTGCTCTGTGCGGGGCTCCTGTCGAACACGTCGTCGGCGGTCTGCTCCGCCTGCTCGATCGGCATCGCGAGGCGCGCGAACTGGATCTTGCGCGCCCTGCGCCCGCCGCGCACCGCAGCCGGCAGGATCGCGCTGAGGGCCTCCCCCAGGGAGCACTGGTAGTAGTCCGCCATCCACCGCCCGAGCCGGAGCATGACGTCGGTGAACAGGGGCGTCTTGTCCAGGCATTTCAGGACGGGTTTCAGGCGGCTCACCGGCAGGTCCGAGTCCGCCCGGAGCCCGACGCAGTAGCCGAGGATGCCGGGGCGGTTGCGGAAGGGGACGCGCACCCTGCTGCCCACGCTGATCAGGCCGCGCAACTGCTCGGGGACCAGGTAATCGAAGGTCTTGTCCACCGACAGATTCAGCGCCACGACTGCGACTCTCTGCGCGTCTCGGTCGGTCTTCGCATCCGTGGTCATGGGCGTTGGCTGCCGGACATGGGCGTGTTCACCGCCCGGCCATTCTCGTGTCGGGCGTCCGCGCTGTCAACCGATGGCGTCCCGTCGGGGCTCCGGGCACCCCGCGTCCCTGGCCGCTTCCCGGCGTTGACGGACGGCTTATTGTCCAGAGGAGTTGACAAACGCTCGTGTTCCGTATAACTTTATACGCGGTGGAGTCGGAAGAAACGGAGACGGTGCGCCCGGCGCGGGCTGGTTTCGGGTGCCGCAGCGGGTGGGCCGGCGGGTCTGCTGCATGGGAGAGACAATATGGCCGCCATGAGACGCCGTTCTGGTTCCGGGATCATCGTCGTGTTGGTGATCTTCGTGGTTCTTGCCTTCGCCGGCATCGGTAGCGCCGTCTGGCTCTATCGGGAGCTTGCGCAGGTCAAACAGGTGATGCTGGTTACTCAGGACGCTGTCGCGTCGAGCATTCAGCCGGTCTTCGACGACAACATGTGGGCTCTGTCCAAACAGGACCCCAGCGAACTCGGCGTCGTTTACACTGTGGACAGCTTCCGCGAGGTCGCCGCGAAGCTGGAGGTGGCTGCCGAGTACGAGGGCCCCTTCATGGACCTCATTGGCTGGGACAGCCTGAACGGCATGAGGAATGCTCTGGAGATGTCTCCGGCCCAGCAAGAAGTCGAGGCGAAGGGAGAGACGAAGTTTGCGGAGGTGAGCGGCTTGCTCGCGTTCTACGAACGCGTTTACCAGTCCCTGCGCCAGGAGAACGAAAACCTGAGGACCGGCAACGCCGACCTCTCCGGCCGCCTGGCTGCGGCCCAGGACAATGTGGTTGCGACCGAGAAGAGGCTCAACGAGAGACTGAGCCAGGAGACGGCCAACTTCAAGAGCAAGCTGGACGAGTTGCGCATCGGCTACAATGACATCTCCACCAAGCTGGATGATCTGGGCAAAGTGGCCCTGGACTGGGAGCAGAAGTACCAGGGAGAGGTGCAACTGCGCAAGCAGGAGCAAGACAAGTACAGCCGGGGCATCGCCGCGTGGGAGAAGCGTTACAACGCCGCCGTCGCGCCCCCGCCCAAAGAGGAACAGCTCGTGGCCGACGGCAAAGTCATGACCCTGGACGTGAAGAACGGCTTCGTCTATGTGGAGGGCGGCAAGGACAAGGGCTTCAAGGAAGACGCCCAGTACGTCGTCTTCGCCCGGATGCCGGGCGGGGAACTGCGCAAGAAGGGGGCCATTCTGATCGGCAAGGTCGACGATAACGTGTCCCGAGCTACGGTCGCCGAAGAGGTGGAAGGTGTGGTCATGATCGCCGGCGACCTCTTCGTCTCCGCCGAGCGCTGGCAGCGGTTCCAGGAGGAGTGACCCGGCGGCCCTGGAGCACGGGATTCGGTTGCCTTGCCGGGTCTCTCCCTGTCGTCTGCCCGACGCCGTTCTCCGTCCGTTTCTGTTTCCCGGTGGTGTAATTGGTAACACAGCAGGTTTTGGTCCTGCCATTCCTGGTTCGACTCCAGGCCGGGAAGCCAGCCTACCTCCGCACGGCGCCCTGCGCATTTGCACCTTTGCCTACCTTCGGCTAACCTGTTGCCTTTCCTTGTCCGGCCGCCCGCGACGGCGCAAGGTGGAGGGTCAAAGGCCTTATGGCTCGACAGGAAACGCTGGCCCCACACCCCCGGCTGTATGCCTCGCGCGCCCAGATCGAGGGGCTGCGCCGTCGGCCGCGATTGAAGTTCCTCCAGGATGCCGCGCGACAGGTCGCCTCGAGGGCGGACCAGTATGCCAAGGCCGGCCCCTCCGTCCCCCTGCCCGGCGGGCACAATCAGCACCTGCGCCGGGCCTTCGCCGTCCATGTCCGCGTCGTGGCCTTGCTCGTGCAATGGCTTCGCAGCGGCGAGGAGAGGTATCGCGGTGCGGTCCTGGACATGGTGCGGGAGATGGCCGGCTGGGAGCACTGGTCGTGGATGGCCTGGCGGGACAACGACCCGCGGCCGGAGGCCGTCTTCGACCTGAGTTACGGCGCCAATAGCTTTACGCTGGCCGTGGCCTTCGACTGGATGTTCGGCTCCCTGTCCGAGGGCGAGCGCGAGCTGTTCCGCCGGACGGCCCGCGAGCGCGCGCTGCGGCCTTTCCTCTTCCACGTCGAGAATGAGCAGTGGCCGCACTGGTTCGCGCAGGAACACTCGAACTGGAACGGCGTCTGCGCCGGCGGGGCCGGGCTGCTCGCGCTGGCAATGCACGACGAACTGCCCGAAGCGCGCGAGGCCCTGCCGCTGGTCGAGAGCTCCCTCGATCCCTTCATGCGGTGCCTGGAGGAGACCGACGGCGGCTGGACCGAAGGCATCGGCTACTGGAACTTCGGCATGAGGTACGCGCTCTCGTACCTGCTCAGCCACGAGCGGACCATGGGGCGGCGCCACCCCCTGCTGCGGCTGCCGTCCACGAAGCGCAGCCTCGCGTTCCCGCTCGACTTCTGCCCGAACGGCGTGCCGTGCAGCTTCGGCGACTCGAACCATTGGGTCCCCGTGCCGATCCATCACGCCGCCGCCGCGCGACTGAACCGGCCCGACGTGCAATACGCGCTGGACCTGCACCTGCGGCAGGGAGGCGTCGTGGAAGGGCAGTGGTCCACCTCGGCGGAATGGCTGCTCCTGCACTCGGGCAGGGCCGCGCCGAAGCCCCGCCGTGAGCGCGGAGTGGTCAAAATGTATCGCGGCATGGACTGGGGGATCATCGCGGACAGGATGCCCGCCCCGCGCGTCTGCCTCGCCGTCCGGGGCGGCACGACGAAGGTCTTTCACGGGCACCGGGACCTGCTCAGCTACCACTGCGTCGTCGGCGATGAGGCCCTCATCAGCAGCATCGGCGTGGACGAGTACCTGGACACCACGTTCAGCCCGCGCCGCAACGAGCTCTTCGAGACCGGGCCGCTCTCCAAGAACGTCATCCTTATCAACGGCGTCGGCATCGCGGAGGGCTCCAGCGTTGCCTCGGAGGTGCTGCGCTGCGACGGGGTCGTCGGCATCCGCATGGACGCCACGGAGGCCATGGGGCAGTCGCGGGGCGAGGGACCGGCGGCGCAGTTCTGCGGCCGGGCCTTCCTGATGCTGGACGCGAAGGCGTTCCTCATCGTTGACCGCGTCGAGATGCCGTTCGAGGGGCGCGTCGAGTCCCGCGCCCACACTTACGCCGAGGTGGCGGCCGGCGCGAGCGGCGCGGACCTGACCGGCGAGAGGCATCGGATGAGGGTCGCCTGCGCGTGCTCCGCGCCGGCGAGCTTCCACACGGCGCTCACGGCGCCCACGACGCCCGGCCGCCCCGCCAACGTGCTGAGGTGGTGCACGGACGGCCTGCACACGAGCGTGACGATGGCGACTCTCCTGTCGCCGGGCGCCGGGACGGCTGAGGTGCAGCTAGAGGAGCAGGGGAGTCGGGTCGTAGTGTCCGTGCGGCTCGGACGTGGCAGGTCGAAAGTCACGCTTACCCGCCGCCTGCGGTTCCCCCGCGCGCGACGGGCGAAGAGGCAATAGAGCAAGGGGAGAGCACGATGGCGCTGCCCGTCAGGAAGGTCAGCAAGAAGGCGTTGGCGCAGGCTCGGAGGATCCGCGAGGACCTTCATCGGCATCCCGAGTTGGGTTACCAGGAGGAGCGCACGGCGTCCGTGATCGCCGCGTTCCTGCGCGACCTCGGCCTGGATGAGGTGCGCACGGGCGTGGCGGAGACGGGCGTAGTCGGGCTGCTGCGCGGGGGCGATGGGAATCGGACCGTCGCCCTGCGGGCCGACATCGACGCACTGCCCATCCGGGAGGAGACCGGGCTGCCCTACGCGTCCGTGCACGAGGGCCTGATGCACGCCTGCGGCCACGACGGCCACACGGCCATACTGCTGGCCGTGGCGCGCCTGCTGGCCGGGATGCGGGAGAAGCTGCCCGGCAACGTCAAGTTCATCTTCCAGCCCGCCGAGGAGGGCGGCGCGGGAGGCCGGCGCATGGTCGAGGAGGGCGTGCTCCACGCCCCGGAAGTGGACGCCATCTTCGCGCTCCATGGAAGCAGCGAGATCAATCCGGGTCAGATCCGGCTCGCCCCGATCCCGAACGCCGCTATGATGAGTTTCCGCGTTGACATCAGCGGCCGTGGCGCGCACGGGGCGGCGCCCCACGTCTCCGTTGACCCCATCCTTATCGGCGCCCAGATCGTGGTCGCCGCCCAGAGCATCGTCAGCCGGGAAACGCGCCCAGACACGCCTGCCGTCATCAGCATTTGCGCCTTCAACGGGGGCACCAAGGAGAACATCATCCCCGACGGCGCCCGCCTGCTGGGCACGATCCGCGCCGTCGAGATGCCCGTACTGCGGGGCCTGGCACGCAGGCTGGGGCGGGTGGCGCGGGGTGTCGCAAAGTCCCTTCGCGGCAGCGCCGAGTTCAGCGACTTCGGCCAGTATCCGCCCACAGTGAACGACCCCGGACTCCTGGAAATGGTCAGGGGGGTCGGGACCGAGCTGCTCGGCCGGCGCAATGTCCTTCAGGCGACGGAGCAGCGCATGGGCGCCGAGGATTTCTCTTTCTACCTCAGCAGTCAGGGCGGCGTGCCCGGCGTGATCTTCCGCCTCGGCGTCGAGTCGGAGACGAACCTGCACACGTCCCGGTTCGACTTCGGCAGCGCGGCCCTCGAACCCGGCATCCTCATGCTGGCCAACGTGGCGCTGGCCGCCCTGGAGCAGGGCTGAGCCTTCTCGGGCAGCCGGCTCCTGTTTCGGCGCCGCCTCACTTCGGCGGGTCGCCCCAGTCGGGCACGTCGAGCAGTTCGCCGCCGGCCAGCGCGGACTTGTGCGCCATCACCCCCGGCGCCATGTAGCGCACCGCCTCCCAGACGTTGATGGCCGGCGTGCGGTCGTGCGCGACGGCATCCACGAACTCGTTCACCAGGTACGCGTGCGAGCCGCCGTGCCCGCCGTAGACCCCGTCGCCGAGCCCCGCCTCGTAGGCCGCCGTCACCTCCTCCGGCAGGGGGTCGCGCATCTCGTCCACGGTGAGCTTCGTCCAGCTGCCCTTGGTGACCCAGTTGCCCTCGCGGAACGATCCGTCCGTGCCGAACAGGCGGAACATCTCCTCGCCTGTGTGCCCGATCTGCCGGCACTCGCCGACGCGCATTGTGGCGCCGTTGCTCATGTGGAACAGGGCGATCTCGTTGGCGAAGCTGTCGCCGAAGTAATCGTCGCCCGTCTCATCCTTCTGGCCCCAGGCGCAGACCTTGACGGCGTGGGCGCCCATCACGCAGACCGGCCCGCTGACCGAGTGGGTGGGGTAGTGCATCGGGCCGCTGACTACGCCACGTTCCCTGTAGGCGCGGGCGCGCTCGGCCCACTCGCTGCCGGCGCGGCCGGTGGCGCGGTGGCGCTGCACGTCGCGCAGGTTGCAGCCGGGCGAGTCCACGTCGTGCAGGTACTGCGCATCGGCGTGGACGAACCGGCCGAACGCCCCCTCGGCCGCGCGGCGGCGGCAGTACATCGTCTCCGGGCGGTGGTAGGTCGTCTCGCCGAGCATGTAGTGCAGTCCCGTGCGCCGGACGGTCTCGACGAGCCGGTCGCACCATTCCAGTATCTCGTCGCCGTCCGGCACGCAGAGGATCGGCACGGCGCTGTAGACGTGCTTGCCGGACTCCAGGGCCTGCGCGGCCTGTGGCGCGTGCAGCCAGGGCTGCGTGATGACGGCCAGCGCGTCCAGGTCCGAGGCGCAGATCTCCTCGAAGGTGGCATAGGCGTCGGACGGACTGAACTTGTCCTTCCAGGACTCCCTGGAGGCGAACTCCTCGATGCGGTCCGGCTCCAGGTCGCAGAGCGCCATCCTGTCCACGAGCGGGTGGTTCTTGAAGAGCTCCGCGAACTGCCGCCCGAAATCTCCCAACCCGACCAGCCCCAGACTGATTCCCATCGCTTCATGTCTCCCTGGGCAAAAGCGACGCGAGTCTACGCAGTCAACGGTGTGCTGTCAAAGGTCCCCGGTTCCTCCGGGAGGGTCGGCGTGGGCGCGACTGTTCGGACTTGAGTGGATGCCCGGAACGGACGGCCTCTGGGCGCCGTTCCAGGCGCTCCCAACGGCCTGCGTAGGTCTTCCCACGCCGAGTTGAACAGTTGCGCGACAGGGCGCCGTTTGGCAACGGCGGCCGCCCGTGGTATAAGCTCGGAGCAATGCTGGGAAGTATCTCTATGCGGCGAACCGCCGCCGTGTCCCGCTTAGTTCGGAGGAAGACGTTGTGGACGTACAGGCAGGGCGAGTGGTCATGCTTGTGGTGCTGGTTCTTTGTTGTGGAGGCGTCTGCGTTTCCGAAGGGGCGCAGGGCAAAGCTCCGGCCGTGCCCGAGAATACCTACCTGTACGTATCGCCGCCTGTGGCAAGTCGCATTGACGTGTTTTGGGATCACCCGAGGGACCTCACAGGCGTTGTCGGTTACCACGTCTATCGCGACGGCAAGTTGGTCGCCACTAAGGCCAACGATGACCCCGGCCACCCGGCGAATAACGTTCATCCCGACACGGGCCTTTCTCCGCCGACGAAATACACCTACACCGTGACCGCCGTTGACAGGGACGGCAACGAGAGCGAGCACACCGCGGCCGTCAGCGCGACCACTGCCCCAGGACCGGCTCCTAACCTGGATGTCCTCATCAAGCCATCGAGGACGTCGGGCGTCGCGCCCCTGTCCGTGTTCTTCGACGTTACGGACACGGCCAGCTTCACCGACGGCTCCTTCGTGGACGCCACCTGCGTCTGGGATTTCGACGCGGATGGCACGGACCCCACGGGCAAATGCCGGAAGGCCAGCGCGGACTTATGCGCCATGACGCCCGGTGCCACGTAGCGCACCGCTTCCCAGACGTTGATGGCCGGCGTGCGGTCGTGCGCGTCGCCGCTGAGGGCGTGGCAGATGAGCACCGTGTTGTCCCGCTCCGGCGTCAGCTCGCCGTAAGTCTCGTAGGTCACGTCAATGGGGCTCAGTCTGGCGCCGCTGCGCAGTTCCAGGTCATTCGGCGGCTTCCCTCTGCGCCAGGTGCTGGCTCTGCTGCTTGAGCGCATAGCCTGCATGCGTGCCTGTGCTCGGCACGCTGACAGGCCGAACGCGCCGCCGGCCCCGCCTGACAGGACGAGATAGGCTACTCGGCCTTTGCAGCATTCTCCTCAAGCATGACCTCAACGCCGCTAATAACCGGTGTCGTCGTTGAGTTGACCTTCCTGGACTTAGGAATAAGTTCCAGGGTTACGCTATTCTTGGCGAGGATGCCTTTGAATTCCTTCACCAGAGCCCGAAACTTGCCGCCCGTGGCCTTCACAATGTCGAAGTCCCGCAGCACCGTCTCCCCCTGCAATCTTACGTCGAAGATGCGTTCGCCAGCTCTCACGTCGTCTATCTCAGCGAAGTGCAATCGCATCGTGTACGTCTTTGCCAATCTGTTCGGGAGCCGGAGGATCAAAGGCGGGAAGTATTCCCTCCTCGCCGTGTTCCAGCGCGGGGCCGGGGGCGGCGTTTTCACTTTGCCGCTTTTGTCAAACTTGACTTGCAGGAGCTCTTTCCTCAGGCCAATCGCAGCCAATGTATCCCAGGGGATGGCCATTTCAGCAGTAAGAGCATCCTCCGTTGTCCGCGTGGCGACCGACCAGTCCCCGTTCCAGTCCGTATCTTCCTCAACGACAGCATTGGCCTTCGCTATGCTGTATACCCGGAGCCACTCTCCGTAGTCAACTCCCGCAGGTCGGCTCGGCTCGCCAGACAAACGAAGGCGACACATGTCCTTCAGGTCTCTGGCAACGTACTTCCCCCAGCCGGCCTCAAGCTGGTCCCCCTGGTAGAAGATGATCGGGAGGCCAACTTCGGCGCCGGCCGCCGGCGTGATATCCAGGTGCTCCCACGGGAAGCACGCTTCGACTACATAGGCCTTTTCTGTGTTGTTTTCAACGACCTCGAGCGCCGGCCCGGTCATGGATTCGCCCAGGCCGTGGTGGACCGCATATGTCCGCTCCTTGGCAGACACATTAAGTTGAAGGAACGGCTCCACCCCGGGTTTGACTGCAACAAGCGCCATGCCAGCGGAACGCCGTTCCCGAGCAAAGGTCTCGCTCGTCGACTTCGCCAACAGCAGCAGCCCGTGGTCGTTCCAACCCAGTCGGCATTCCCCGTTGTCGAATATGTTCACGCGGAACCCCCCGTCACCCCAGTCATCCGGTTTGCCGTCCAATGCGACCTTGTCCAGGCGCGGGATGTCGAACGCGTAGCTCCACAGCCCGTCATATCGTGCGCCGGAGGCCGAAACGCCGAGGTGGAGGACGTGCGGACTCTGTTTGTCCGTCATATACAGCTCAAACGAATCGTCTTTCCATACCGGTGCATCTTCCCCTTTGGTTTC
This sequence comes from uncultured candidatus Brocadiaceae bacterium, assembly GCA_964592385.1. GTDB lineage: Bacteria > Planctomycetota > Brocadiia > SM23-32 > SM23-32 > CAZQEQ01. Next base: position 62,661 of record CAZQEQ010000002.1, read on the forward strand.
AGCCTTCCAGAGTCTTGTGCCCCCGCGATGATCCACGTCCGCTGCTCGCTCGTAAGCAATGTAAAGACTGTCATCGTCGTGACGGAGCCGAATACACGCCTTTCCTTCGCGGAAAGACACCTGGGGGCTTTCGTCCCAACAGGGGTCGTGCAAATGCCCGTCAATTTGGGGCGGCCGCTCGCAGCCGAGAGACAAGGCCGACATCTCCTGGTCATAGATAGCCAGGTTCAGAGCCGCCCGTCTGAGACCCCGGTAACCGGAAGCATAAATCCAAGGGCGTTCCGTTCCCGTTATGGCCACCCGATCGGCATCGAAACGATACGGTCCGAATGCTCCGCCGCGAAGAACGTGGAACGGCACCCCGAGAGACGTCCTTTCATGACCTCCCCCGCGCCCCGTGCTCCCCACTTCCATGCCGAAACCCGGACGAGGCATGCCCAGCCAGAGAACGCCCTCGTCATCCCGACGGTCGCCAGGTGCGCCCAGGTTCAAAGCCGCGTGTCGCAGCGGCGATCCCAGCACGTCGGTGTGGTCAGAAAAGACCCCCCAGTCCTCATTCTTCCGAGTCCTTGTGGGCACCAGGGCCAAAGAACACTCAAAATTGTAAGAGCACGAGCACCCAAGGCTTCCTTCGCTCGAAATGAGTAATCCAAAGGCTGGCATCAAGCTCACCGGGCCTGCCCTGCCCCCACACGAAGGCCTTACGCCGCCGAAGTGGCGCAGGCCGCTATCGTCGACGTAGTCGTAAATCCCAAGTGTGGCGGACCGAAAGAAATCTGCTGCCGCCGAAGAGAGAATTCCGCCACAACCAGCGGTTCGTACGTAGAAGTGCCCCCTCTTCTCGCCGGTAAGCGGATGGGTGTTCTGGCCGAAGTTTCCCCTGTCCTTTGAAGAGCGTTCAGGCATGCGTCCCCATTGGCGTGCCCACTCCGGCGCTTCTTGCAATGGCATCGCCTTGAGCAGCCGGCCGGTCTGTGCATCATGCTGATAGCATACGGAGCCGACATTCAGATACACGTGCTCATCATCTGCGGCCAGACTGTCAGGGAGACGCGCGTTCCCCTTAGAAAGGCCCAGCCACACGTGCTCGTCGCCTTCGGCCGGACCGGCAGCGGCAAGGGGATGATCGATCGAAAGGTCCGTCTCCAGGGACCATAACTCAGTGCCGTTGTATGCATCCATGGCAATAACGCGGTTATTTGACCCCAAAACAAAATACCGCCCATTGGCAGCCCTTGGGGTGCCGCACTCGGTCCTGGTGGCGATTCTGCCGGGGCCCGGACCGCCGAACCAGAGAAGCTCCAGCGGCCACTTCACGCGCTGATCGCACGTGACCTCCGAGTCCCAGTCGAATGCACCTGGGAGTTTTCCACGCACCACGTGCAATGATTCGCCGCTGGAGCGGACCTCCGCAGCCGGCACCTCGCCATCCTTAAGCAATTTCTCAATACCGGACCGCGGTACCTGATCGAAGTACATGAGACCGCCGCACGGGCGGAGGACTCGATACAGATCCTTCCCACGTAAATCATCGCTTTCTCCGGATACGACAACGACATTCGCGAAGTAAGGAGCATACGGAAGGCTCGCGGCACTTTGCAGATACTGGACGACCAGGCGCGAACCATAAAGCTCCGTCGTGCCAAGCAGGCGGGCCCGCTCTTCTTGCACCTTCGACTTGTCGCCCAAGACGCTAACGACATGAAGCCCCGTTTTGCATGCCAGGGCTTCGGTGAAACCTGCGTCCGGCCGGCCAATGACAAGGGCATATCCCTTCGTTATCCTTGACTGCTCGATCAGCTCGAGAAGGCCCGCCAGTGTTTCCGTTGCGTCCACGCCCTCCATGTTCGGTCTCGTCTTCACCGACGGCCCCGTTACCTTGCGCCCTTCCGGCGCGCTTTCCTCGCGCGGTTGGAAACAGTAGATCAACCCCTCGGTCGTTGCCACGACAAGTCGGCCATCTGCGACGGCGATCCCCCGCGCACGCCCCCGGACCCCATAGCGCCACATCTCTTTGCCATCAGAAGCCGCAGTCACGAGGTTTTCCTTACCCTCCAGCAGCGTCTCACGAGCCAGCACGCAATTGTCCGCCACAAACGTATGTTCCGCGTCGGGAACGATATCCCCGTTTGCAAGCGAATAAGCAAGAACCCCCTGTGGTTCCTGGCCATTGAAAAACAAAGCGTTTTCCTCGTCAATAGCCGTCCAGACTCCGCCAAGATGCGTCGTATGCCTGTAGTAGAGCAGCCGCCCGGTGGAGCGATCGTACGCCGCGGGGAGGGCCCTGCCGGTCGGAACCAGCAAAACGTCCTTGGAGGCAAGAACATATCCCTGCGGCGCGACCCCGGTAAGCGCGTAGGCATCGTGTGGCTGCATAATGTACATGTTGTCGCTCGTATCGTTACACCAAATGACCTCGCCGGTGTCGGCATCAAGAGCGTAGACATAGACACCTTCGGATGGCCACATGCCCGCGGTGACGTAGCACGTTCCGCTATTAACGAGCACCCCGCTGCGGAGCGGCCAGCGCGAGATCATGCGGTCGTTCCCAAGAATCTGATCATCCCCTGGCGCAGCTTGAAACTGCCAAATCAGCTCCCCGGTAATCGCCTCCAGGCAATACACAAAACCGTCGTCGCAGGCGACGTAGCATTTCCCCTTTGCGACGTGTGGAGCGAACCGCACCGGACCGCCGGTCGTGAATCGCCATCTGGCGTCCCCTGTGGCAACGTCCAGTGCCCGAACCGTATCGTCAGCTGAGGAGCCAAAATAGACCAGGCCGCCCGCGACGACCGGCTGGAGAACGTCGTCGAACTCGATGCGGTCGTGTTGCCGCCTCGAACCGTGCCCCCACGTGGCATCCGGCCAGGCAGGCCGGGGAGCCTGCCGAGGCTCATATACCCAGGCCAGGGCAAGAGGGAACTGGAGGTTCTCCGGCGTGGCGGCGCTCCTGGCCGCGTCTGCCCTGTAGCATGGCCAATCGGAACCATAAACGTCAAAACCAAGCAGGAACCAACACGCCAGCGTAAGAAGTATGCAACGCTTCGCCCAAACTTTGCACATTATTGCCGCCTTTCTCACTTAGCGGTCATCGTACGGTGCGACGGGCGCCTGGCAGTAATGATATACGGCTGGCGCGCCTCTGTCCACTCCTTGCCTTGGTCGGGCTATCTGAAGAGGGTCAGGCCGGGCGCGGAGGGGGCGATCCCGGCCTCACCGCCAGAGCAAGAAGGCCGGCGGCCAGCAGCTCGTATCTGCAGCAATAGGCGAAGAGGCCACGAAAGGCTCCTGTTGCGCGTGAAGATGACTGCGGCGCTGGGGGAGGGCGTTGCCCCCTCAGCGCCGCATTTGGGCCGTCGCCCTGCGACGGAGGGCATGGCGGGCTCGATCCGCCTCGACACGTTGAAGCCGGGGACCCATGCCATCACGCTGCACGTCTATTCGTCCACCACGTTGCAGCGTGAAGCTCAGACTGTGATCGTCACTTTGCCCTAGCAGCCTGTTGAAGAACTGGGCTCGGCCGCGCCGCCGCCAGGCGCAAGCAGATCAAGGCGCGAGGCCGCTGGCGTGCCCCCTGCGCCACGTCGAGGCCGAGCAACACGGAGATGCGACGCAAATGGCGGCGGCCCAAGGGGTTGGGGCGGCGCGGGGCCGTCTGCTGCGTTGCGTCTCCTCGACGATACGTCGAGCATCGCCTGCGTCGCCGCGCCTTGCATCCGACCCCGCGGCGCTCCCAACGCGACCAGATCCAGTTCTTCAACAGGCTGCTAGGATGCCGGCAAGGGCTAGAGCGCCCGGGACGGCGGCCGCGACGAGATCGTCAAGCTGCTGGAAGCCGCAGAATAGTGCAAGGCACCCGACTCCAATGCCTTCGAGTCCGGCACAACGCTGCCCATCGGGCCAAGAAGATTTTTCTTGACACCGTTGTTGGCCGGGGGGAGAATCTTACCAACTTGGCTAGCAGCTTTTGCCTAGGCAGGCCGGGCTCGACCAACGGCAGGCGGCTGTGCCCTTCTGCCGGGTGGACAGCGGCCAAGTAGCACGGCCCCGATCTGCAGGGAGGAGGTAGAGACGTGGGCGCGAAACGCCGAGCTGTAGCGGTCTTCTTGCTTGCTGTCGGCATCATATTGGCCATAGTGGGGACGGTTCTTCCCGGGCCGAAGGTGGGCGGAGTGGTCTCGTGTGAGTGGCGCGCGAAAAGTCATCTTATCACAGGGGCATACAAAGCCTATGGGATCAAGGAGTGTCCCCGGCCCTTGTGGTTGGCCAAGAGCGTTTTCACGAACTCCACTAACGGCCGCGTCACCGACCTACGCGTGCGTTACAGGCTAAGCCGCTATGCGGACTGGTGCCGGTGGCACGAATACCCGGCGGTCGATCCGGGACAGACCGTCGTTGACCTTTACCACCCGCTATTGGACGACGGCATCGCGCAGCTCACAAGCCGCACACCGGGCGAAATCGAGATGGAGTACGAATACACCGACCCGTTGGGCGGCGTGGAGAAGGACAGTGACAGCCGCGAGATCATGGTCCTGAGCCGCCGGGAGTTCATCTACTCGGACTTGCCGAGGGAAGAGCAGACCGGCTCCTTCCAGGACAGGATGACCAGCGATTACCTGTTGACGGCGTGGGTGACGTCGGTTGACGCCCCCGTGGCCAAGCTGGCGTCCATGGCCAACGAGAACGCCGGCGGCGTGGGAGCGACTGCGGACCTCGAATCCTTCCAGAAAGTGATGCGCGAGCTCTATGACATCATGCTCGACATCCGTGTCACCTACCAGCATCCGACCGTCGGCGTGGACGCGCGGAAATCGCTGGACATCACCGGCATCCAGAGCGTGCAATACCCGCGCGACACGATCGAGAAGCGCAGCGGCACGTGCATCGACCTGGCCATTCTCTATGCGGCAATGATGGAGTCCGTCGGCATCCGCCCGCTGGTCATCAACATAGACCACCACACCTTTCCTGTGGGCGTGGCACCGAACGGGGATTGGATGCCGGTCGAGGCCACCTGCGTCGGGGGCGGTGGCGAGCAAGCGGGCACTTTTGACCAGGCCGTCAAGATCGGCCTCGAGACACTGAAAGATGTGCGTCAGAGCGGACGCTATAGCGTCGTGAACGTCTTCATGAACCGTGCGGCCGGGATATCCTGTCCCGAACTGCCGGCCGCGCCCGCGGACGTCCTCGAGGAGTGGGGCGTCGTCAAGGATGTGGAGGCCGCGCGCCGCGCCGGTGGCGGGGGTGGCGGCGGCGGCGCTGGCGCCGGTGCCGGCGATGCCGGCGGGGGTGGCGGCGGAGGAGAGCGCGAAACCACTCTGTCCGCCGGCAACTGGAGCGCGGTGTTTGCGACGCCGGACGGATCCCAACGTACCGGCATGTGCCAGATAACGGGCGAAGGCGGCCCGCGCGCGAAGCTGGTGTTCACGCTCGAATACAGCATGATGGACCAGTTCGGCACGCCGCACCAGTGCAGGGAGGTCAACACGTTCCACGGCGAAGTCGGGGACGGCGTCCTCACGGCAACGTGCAACGAAGTGGTCTGGACGATGGACGGAGAGCCCCAGTCGCCAATGGGCCTGCCGTTCCGCCTGCAGATGACCATCGGCGGCGACGGCAGCACTATGACCGGCACTGTGCAGAACGCCACGGGCCAAGGTGGCAGGCTCCAAATGCAGTTCACGGGATAGCCGCCCGCCGGGCAGCCGCGTGCAGCAACAGACAAGGGGAGATAGAACGATGAGAGCCAACTGCAGAATCGGTCTGAGCAGCATGATTCTGATCGTCATGGCGGTCGCCGCCGCGCCGATTGCCTGGAGCGCCAACCGGTACGATGCGACCTTCGATGTCCAGCCCAACGGCGACGCGAAGGTTGAAATGATCTTTACGCTGCCTATGGCGGAGTACACGCAGATGCGCAGCAACCTGCCCATGCTGCACCTGCTGCTGCGCGATCTCGCCTCGGAACGCAGTGACATTGAGGTGAGAGACAGGGACGCGCAGTACAACGATGCAGAGCGCACCGTGGACTTCACCATGCTCGCCCTGGGCGGCGCGAAGAACATGGGAGACCACTGGGAGATCGATGTGGACAAGGACCGCGTCTTCTCAAACCTGAACGAATCCGAGAGGACGGTTTACTTCATCCCCAACATCGAAGGTGAGATGGGGAGCTTCCAGGGGCAGGAGAATTACGTGTTGCCGGATGCAGCCACCCAGATCAAGTGGGACAAGGGTAAGCGCCTGATTACTTACGTCATGCCTGTACCTGCCGCCCCCTCTGCCCCGGGCAAGATGGTTCTCTGGGCCCTGGCGGCCGTGTTCATCTTAGCAGGGGCCGCTTTGTTGGCCATGCCTGCTCGGCGGGCCGCACCCGCCGGGGAGAAGGAAGAGGAGTGAAGGGCGCTTCACCCGAGCCCTCTTCTTGGTCTGCTCGGGGCTTTCCCGGACGCACTTGACGAGGACCGCGGTGGGGACCGCTTCACAGCATCCGTCCGCGCCTCCGGACTATCCCTCCGGGGGCGGCATGTCAGGCCGGCACCGTGCGCGCCGTCAGCCTGCCCAGTCGAGCACTGCCTCCACCATGGCCTCGTACTGAGGCAGGCAGCGCCCGCCGGCACCGCGGATGTAAGGTGACGCCGTCGGGCTCACGATCAGCCCGCGGCGGTCGTCGAAGACGGCCTCTATCAGCGCGCGCACCTGCTCGCGTATCCGCTCTGGCGTGGACTCGTACATCTCGTTTATCTGGATGTTGCCCTCCAGGCAGGTCGGCCCGCGCGCGGCCTGCTTCGCCTCGGCGGGGGTGATGTCCCCCAGCGGCGGCGCCTCGAAGGGGTGCAGCACGTCCACGCCCGCCTCCACGAAAGAGCCGATGACCTTCTTCATCGCGCCGTGGCAGTGCACGTGGACGCGCCCGCCGGCCTCGTGAACCCGGTCGATGATCGGCCTGTCGTAGCGGATGTTGAACTCGTCGAAGTCCCGCGGCCCGTGCAGCGGGGGGGCGATGAACTCCTGGCCGGCCAGGCTGAAGTACGGCCCCAAACCCCGCTGCAGCAGGTACTTGAGCCGCGTCAGGATGACGTCCCGCTCCCGCGCCAGCAGGGCGTGGATCACGTCCCGGTCGGTGACGGACATGATGGCGAAGTTCTCCGACCCGCAGAGCTCCGCCACGATCCCGCCGGGGTTGTGCCCCAGGCTGACCTCCGCGATGCCCGCCTCGCCGACCTCGCGGTCCGCCTCGAAGAACGACGAGACCTCGCCGCCCACCTCGGGCATCGGCAGGGACAGGTACGTCTCGGCGTCGGCGGCGCTGTTGATGAAGTGTGTCCTGTCCAGCCCCGGCTGGCCGCGCAGGCTGACCAGCCGTGACGCCTCCAGGTCGCCCGCCGGCGCGTGGAGCACGCTGACCTCGCGCTCCCAGTCGTCGGAGTGCGGCTCGCGGCGCGTCTCGACGGGCGGCCTGCCCTGCACCCGCCCGGACCACCAGCCGCGCTTCAGTTCGCTGTGCTCGGCCAGGTAGGCCCGGAGCGGGTCGTACGACGGGTCGTCGGCCGGGTAGCCCGTGCGGCTGTAGACCGCCGGCCGGTCCATCTCCTCGTGGAAGTAGCACCGCCTCAGCCGTTCGCGCCGCGTCACAGGTGCCCCTCTCCGCCCGCGACCTCGGGCTTGTCCAGCAGGCCCTCGGTCCGCTCCTCGACGGGCGCCAGGGCCGGCAGCCCGTTCTCCGGGCGGTCCAGGTAGAAGTAGGCGCAGCTCGACCAGTCGTCCTGGCGCTCGAAGAGCCCCCCGCCCGGCTCGCTGCCGGGCGAGCAGTCCATGACCTCCGGCCCCGCGCCGGCCCGGTAGACGGTGCGCCCCTCGAAGTGCCAGCGCGCCTTGTGCTCGGTGCCCCAGTAGCCCATCTGCTGGATCGTCACGCGGCAGTCCCGCCCGAAGTAAACCGGGTCGGGCACGTGGTGGCGGTAGAAGCAGAACTGCATGTTTCCGTGGTCGGCCACGTGGCAGCCCTGGTAGAGGGTCGCGTAGCGGCCCTGGCCCCAGCCCGTGCCGATGTAGTCCTCCGTGCCCGTGCCGCTCAGTGTGGGCAGGTCAGCGTCGCCGTCCAGGTACACCTTCACCTCGCCCTCGCCCCACCATGAGCGGTAGTAGAGCTCGCGGTCCGCGATCACCCCGACGTTGGAGCCCAGGAACCGTCCCCTGCCCTGGACGCGGGGCAGTATCTCGAAGTCGCGCTGCATGGCGGTCGGGTTCTCGCGGCGCCAGTGGGCGTGGAAGTAGAGCGCGTCATCCGGCAGCGCGTCGCCGAGGGTGTAGTCCACGTCGTAGAAGAACGCCCGCAGGTCCGCGCCGCTCTCGTTCGTGACGACCAACTTCATCCCGGTGCGGAAGGGCATGGGCACGCAGCAGTTGAAGCTGCGCCCCTCGGGGCTGCTGAACAGGGCCGACTCGAAGCGCGCCATGCGCCCCAGGCCGGTGCCGAAGAAGTCGCCCAGCGGCGCGCTCACAGCGGGCGTCTCGGCGCCGTCCCAATAGAAGTCCAGCTTCAGCCCGCGCAGCATACGCGGCGAGCGGTTGCTGATGGTCACCCATATGCGCCGCACGACGCCGCTCGCGCCCTGTGCCTCGGCCAGGACGACCTGCTCGCCGGCGGCCAATGGCAGGCAGGGGCGGCCCTTGCGGCCGGCGTTGGCCTGGGCGGCCTGTCCCTTCTCCCCCTTCGGGTTCTCGGCGCTCGCCCAGCGCGTCTCCACACCCTCCGGCACCACGTACAGCGGATGCGCGTCCATTCCGTCCCTCCTTTTACTTCCTCGCGGTTATGTTCGAGCTGTCTCACCCGCACATCACGTCAGAATACTGCTCATGGGGGCGCCCCGACGCCTCACGGGCTCTCCGGGGCGCCGGAGGGCATCGGCTGGTGCGTGCGCGTCGGGCCGATCAGCCGCATCCGCCCGTCCTCGTCGAAGACGACTCGGTCTATGTTAACGGTACGGTTGCCGGACGGATGCTCTGGGTCGGCGTGGGCGTGATAGACCATGAACACCTCGCGCCCGTCGGGCGAGGTCGTGAAGCTGTTGTGCCCCGGCCCGGAGACGCCCTTCTCGGGGTCCGTGCGGGCCAGAGGGTTGGAGTCGCTCTTCGTCCACGGCCCCAGGGGCGACTCGGCCGTCGCGTAGCCGATGCCGTAACGGGGGCTCGCGTAGTGGGTGGCCGAGTAGGTCATGTAGTAGCGGCCGGCGTGCTTGAGCACGAACGCGCCCTCGTTGCAGCGGACGCGCACGCTCTCGGGGTCTTCCCATTCCTGGTCCGCCTCCGCGCAGAGGACGGGCTCGCCGGCCGGCCCCGAGAGGTCTTCCTTCAGGCGCAGACCGTGTATCTTGCCGTAGATGTAACGTTGCCGCGGCCGCGCAGTTGCGTTCTCGACCACTCCCACCTGGGCGAAGTAGAGATACGGCGTGCCGTCGTCATCGACGAAGACGTGCGCGTCGATGCATGACCAGCCGATGTCGCACCAGGGCCCGTGGAGGTCCCGGAACGGCCCCGCCGGGTCCTCGCTGACGGCCAGGCAGAGCCGGAACCCCTCCTCCTTCTCGCGCTGACAACTGAAGCCCATGTAGAAGAGCCCCCGGTAGCGGAAGACCTCCGGCGCCCAAAATGAGCCGGTCCCCCACGAATCCTCCGCCCGGCGGTAGGCGTAGCCGAGCTCGGTCCAGTGGACCAGGTCCGGCGATCGCCAGCACCTGAACCCGTCCCGCGCCGTCGTCCCGTAAAGGTAGTAAGCGCCCTCGTGCAGCAGCACGAAGGGGTCGCCCATGCGGATCTCGCCGCCGACGGGATTGGTGTAGGTGTCGCCGGCCACGTCCTGCGTCTCGTAAGCCGCGTGCGCGGCGGAGCAAGCCGTGGCGACGATCAGCGCCAGCGGCACGAGGAACTGAAGCATCCCCATCATTCGGTCTCCCTCTTCTGCCTTGATGTCCTGGGCACACGAATTGTTCCCTGGCGTCACGCGCAGGCTACCGGTCCAGCAGGGAGTCGTTCAAAGTGAACTTCTGATTCAGGATTCTGAAAAGCGCCGCGGCCGCACGGAGGTCCTGCTTCCTCTGTTGCCCGCCTCCTTCCTCGGCCGGAGCAGGGATGTTCTCGAGAACGAGGATCGCCGCCTCTTTGGCGACAGGGAACTTGCGGAACTCGTATCCCATCTTGCCGACAGTCTGCTGACACATATTCCGGAGACGTGCTAAAATCGGAGGGTCCATCTTTGCCAACTCTATAGGCCCGGACAGATCTTCGGGCAGTATCGCCCCTTCCCTGAGCGATTCGTGCACCCTACCGTAGTCATTGATGAAGGCTTGGCGATACAGTAGGCTTGGCACAAGGTCCTCAACAATGAACTGGATATCCGGGACCTCCTGGCCGTCGAACGCTTGTCCAGTGACGTACAGGCCCTGACAATCGGCCTCTCTGGCCTTCTTCAATGCATCAAACCCGGCCGGGTCTCTGTCATAGACGGCAACTGCGCGAGCCCCCCGCCTCGTAGCGCGCACGCGAAGGTTGCCAAACTCGTTCTCTCCGGCGCCACCGCAGGGAATGACACTCGTCTTCGTCAGATCAAGGTGGTGGAGCCCTTGCGCCGCGCATGCCTGGCTCGATGCTACCAGGAGCATCTGGTCGGACATTCCCTCCACCAGGACGTTCCTTTCCGCCAGAAACAGGCTGTAGCCCAGCGGGAGTTGAAGAGCGCTCTGGATTGGCTCTTCGTGCAATCGCCGATATGGCTTGTTGTCCACTACAGAGACCGTTCCCTCCTTACCGACAAGACGCACCTGATGGATGCGATTAGGGTCGATCATGAAGGGAGAAGGGGTCGCATAGACGATCTGGCGTTTGCTGGCTGAATGCGCAGCCAAGTCCTGCAGGTACTGGCGCAACATGGCTTGGGCGGCTGGATGCAAGCCAGTCTCAGGTTCGTCCAGCAACAGAACGCTCGGCGGGCCAGAGGACTTGGCCTGTGCCAGGACTTCGAGTTGCACGATCGTAGCCAGGAGAAGCGTCAGGCCGGAGCCGAGTTCGGAAGCCCTGAAATGCTCATGGCGTTCATCGCGGAAGAGTATCTCCAAGCGTCTGTCAGGAGTCGCGTAAGGCTCGACCTCGGGGCAACTGGGGATCAGCGCTCTGAGGAGATCTGTCAGTCGATACCTAGTGCTGAGAAGCATCTCGCGTTGCCGTGTCTCCGGAGCGCGGAGCAGTTGCGCCGCGTGACAACCGCCGGCCTCCAATAGCCTGCGCACGACCACACTATCTTCTGCGTTGAGTTCCTCAAGGTTGTCCAGTGCCGCTGGAATTCGCTCCCTGGCATCCGGGTCGCTGAGATCCAGCAAGTGCACCTGTGGAAAGAACGTGTCGGCTTGTTCCCTCCTGAGCTGTCTATCCGTTGGGGTACCTGGAACGCCGGAGTCCACACGTCCCGCTCCTGGTGTATTCCACAAGGACACACGTTCCGGCGGCTGCGCAGTCCCGGTTAGCTGGCGGGTCTTCTTGCCCCTGCCTGGTCCCCCAGGTATGAACCACGTTGTGGAGACCTCCAGCCCCTCACTGGCTACTGTACCTTTCGTCGTGTCTGCTGCAACATCTAGCCTGCGTGGGTACCTGTAGGCCTCAAGCGCCCGGAGGAGGTTCGACTTGCCTGCATCATTAGGGCCGACGAAAACGGTGACATCGGGTTCGAAATAGATGGGTTGAGGGCTGAACCCTTTGTAGTCCCGCAACTCCATGCGTTCTAGGATCATGTTTCCTTTCCTCCGGTAGCGATAACGGTCCGGTGGTCGAGAGACACGGGATACATGCAACTCTGATGCAAATGGCGCAGGAGACCCAAGCTGGCATACGCCCAGACATCATACCGAAACGGCTGCGTAGCGCAGGACGTCGATCTCGGCGCCGCGCCGCACGGCCTCTTCGGCCAACTCGTGTACCTGCGCGGTTACGTCATCCGACAGATAGTACTCGCCGCAGTTCTCGCACACCTGCGCGGGGACGTCCTTGATGATGACCGTGGTATCGTCACGCTCAAGGGTTACGGTCGCCGTCCCTCCGTGCGTGTTGCCCGTCTTGCAGATCGCGCACTTCATGGTTGTCTCCTGTTTCTGAAATCCTCATCCCAGATCTGGGCATCTGGCTCATAGGCCGTGACGACGATGGCAGTCCGTGTTTCCCTATCCACCGCGAGAACGACGTGGACAGGCCGGGACTCAGCGTAACCCAGGAGCAGTCGGCTCGGGTAAGGAGTGTCGTCGGGATAGTCTGCTATCACCTCGCCGTGGCGGATGACATTCAGCACGTGCTCGCTTGTCAGACCGCGCCGGAACATCCGTCTGACGGCGTGGCCGCTGAACAGGACTCTGTCGAACTGCCGGTTCCGGCTCGCGCCTGAGCTGGGCTCTTGGTCTGTCATACACTGTCCTATGCTTCCCGACACGTGAAGCCGGAGTGCGAGAGTCGATTCAGACTGTGCCGGACAGCACCAGTATAGGCGCGGCGGGCAGGCGGCGCAAGGCGAGCGCGGGAACGACGCAGACGGCGCTGCGCGGGGACGGGCCGATGCTGCTCGAAACCGTTTCTCTTGCGATGCTGCTTCATGTGTGCAAGAATCCCTGTAGCGCGTGCTTGCCGGGCGAGCTGTCCTCCTGTGCGCGCCGTTGCTGTCCTGCTCGGGGCAGGATGGTCCGTGTGGTTTCCTCATGTGGCACGGGGTTGGGAGCGCATGAGCGTGGACTCCCTGACAAGCGGGTCCGGCGCAAGTCCTGGCACGGTGCCGGGTTTGCGGCGCGGGCCCTCGTGGCGTAGCCTCTTGTGGGCGGGCGCGTGCTTTCTGTTCTTCCTGTTGTTCTTCCTGTACGTCTGGCTGCGCGTTGCTCCCGCGGGTCTCTACCATTGCCGATACATGGAGTTTCCTCCCTTCTCGCTGGGGGCGGTGTTCGTCAAGGAGTTCCTGGCGTATGCGGGCGGGCCCATCGAGTACGTGTCGGCGTTTCTGTCGCAGTTGTTCTACCTCTCTTGGGCCGGTGCTCTGATCATCACGGCGGTTGCCGCGCTGCTCTGCGTGGCGGCTTATGCGTCCTTTACGGCCTTTGGCGGCACTCGCCTTCCCGTGCTGTACTTCATTCCGGCCCTGCCGGTGTTGATGCTGTACAGCCGGTACTCGCACGCCATGACGCTCGTCCTGGCGGTGTTGGCGTCGGTGCTGTGCATGGTCCTTTATGCGTCCCTGCCGCTGCGTCGTCCTGTCCTGAGGGCGGGGGCATTCCTGGTGCTCTCGTGCGCCCTCTGGTACGTGGCCAGTGGTGCATACGTGATCTTCGTCGTTCTGTGCGGCGCGCTGGAGCTTCTGACAAGGCGCCGGGTCCTGCTCGGTCTGGCCTGCGTTCTGCTTTCCCTGGTCGCGCCTCCGGTAGCGGGCACATATCTTCTCCCGATCACGATCGAAGATGCTTACGTGGGGGGCATGCGTTCGATGATCGGCCCGCACACCGGGGATCTGGCGGCCCTGATTGCCGTGGTCTGCTTGCTGGCCTTCTTTCCGATAGTTGGCGTCGGAGTTGCGCTTTGGCACCGGCTGGGAAGGAGGGGGGCGGGCGTGGCTGGCAGTGCGGCGTCGACCCCTGAGCGGCCCAGGCAGCCGGGACTCATGCACGTCCTCGTGTCGTCCGCAGTGGTCGCCGCGGGGCTTGTCGTGGTCTATTCCTTTTTTGACAGGGACTTGGGCACGCTCTGTCGAATGGAGTGTCTCTCGCGACGGGGCACGTGGGAGCGGGTCCTGCGTGAGGCGCGCCGTCTTTCCCCCGCGTGTGCCCGCGGCGAGCTGGCGACATGGAATGTCAACTGGGCCCTCTATCACACCGGCCGACTACCGTACGAGATGTTCTCTTACCCGCAACATGCTTACTCGCTCATCGGGACCAGCGAATACTACAGGAGATTCAATTGGCGCGTGCCGACGTACGGCAAGTGCGCCGACGTGTGTTTCGAACTCGGGCTTGTGAACACGTCGGAACAGATGTCCCACGAGGCACTGTGGGTCGCCGGGGACTACGGACCGACGCTCTTGCAGCTTGCCCGGATATACATCCTCAAGGGGCAGCCTGAAGCCTCGCGCATGTTCCTGACGGCGGTGAGCAAGGACCTGGTATACGGATCGGCAGGCAGACGTTACCTGGAGTTGCTCAAGAGCGATCCCGAGCTTTCCACGGACCAGGAGGTGCAACGAGTACGGTCCCTGATGATGCACACGGACCTGCCCCATTCGTCCTTTGAGGGCAGGCTGTTGGAGCTGCTGAGAACGAACAGGCAGAACCGGATGGCTTTCGAGTACCTGATGGCGGTCTACCTGCTGACGGGTCAGATCGAGAAGCTCGCCATGAACATGGAGCGCCTGGACGACTTCGCATACCCCGACGTTCCGCGTCATTACGAGGAAGCGCTCTTGCTGCACACTGCCATGACGGGCAGGGCGGCTGACCTGGGGGCACGGCGCATCAGCCCGCAGACGATGGCGCGATTTCAGCATGTCAATCGCGTGCTTGCCGATTGCAGGGGCAACCGGGCGGCAGCCCTGGGTGTCCTTGCCAGGCAGCACGGTGACACCTACTTCTTCTACTATCTGTTGCACTTCGCGTCCGCGCCTGCCAGGGGGACGAGCGGATGAGCAACCGCGTCAGGACGGTGTTGCTGCTGTGTGCGCTCCTGGCCTTGCTTGCGGGCGGCCTTGTCCTGCACGGGGTTCGACCTGAGGCCCCCGCAGTTGCGCAGTGCGAGCGCACGCGCCGGATGCCCAGGATTCGCCCGGACTATGTCGGGACGGTCATCCCTCCGAACATTGCCCCCCTGAACTTCCTGGTGGAGGAGCCGGGCACGCAGTACTGTGTCAGGATATCCTCCAGGCAGGGCGAGCCGATCGAGATTCTCAGCAAGACGCCTCAGATCGTGATTCCCGAAGGGCCGTGGAAGATACTGCTGGACCTCAATCGTGGCGAGGAACTGCAGTTTGACGTTCTCGCAAAGGGGGCGGACGGGCAGTGGCGTCGCTTCGATGCCATAACAAACACGGTCTCCACCGCCCCCATCGACAGCCACCTGGTCTATCGACTTCTCGGAACGGGCTACATCGACATAGCTGACTTGGGCATCTACCAGCGGGACGTCGAGGGCTATGCAGAGAACCTCATCTTCCACAACAGGTCCATGGGTGGCGGATGCATCAACTGCCACACGTTTCTCAACGGCGGAACGTCCGACATGATACTGCACGTCAGGGGCGACCAGTGCGGATTCGCCATGGTGATGGCCCGCGACGGCGACGTCATCAAGGTCGACACGCGGACCGAGCACAATCCTGCGCCGGCGGCCTACAGTTCCTGGCATCCCAGCGGGCGGGTGGCCGCCTTCTCCGTCAACAAGATAAGGCAGTTCTACCACACGATCGGCCACACCCGAGAGGTCTACGACGCTGACTCCGACGTGTGCCTCTACCTCGTGGACTCGGCGACCGTGACGAGCACGGCAGCGCTCTCGGACCCCGGGCGCCGGGAGAACTGGCCAGCGTGGTCGCCGGACGGGGAGTATCTGTACTTCTCCAGCGCGCCCGATCTGCCGCGCGAGCGTTTCGAGGACATCAAGTACGACCTGATGCGGATCAGCTACGACGTGGAGACCGGCCAGTGGGGCAAACTGGAGACCGTGCTGTCTGCCGGGGAAACGGGACTCAGCATGAACCAGCCAAAAGTCTCTCCGGACGGCCGGTTCCTGCTGTTCTGCATGTCCGACTACAGCAGCTTCCCCCTTGACCGGGCAAACAGCGATCTGTACATGATGGCGCTGGGAACGCGCAGGTACTGGCGCCTGGAAATCAACAGCGACAGTAGCGAGGCATGGCATTGCTGGTCGAGTAACGGACGTTGGATCGTCTTCAGCAGCAGGAGGCTTGACGGCGTCTTCACGAGGCCGTTCTTCAGCTATATTGATGAGGACGGGAACGCCCACAAGCCGCTGCTGCTTCCCCAGAGGGACCCGGCGTTCTATGACACCTTCCTCCAGATGTATAACGTCCCGGAACTCGTCAAGGAGCCTGTCCGGGTGAGTGCGCGAGAACTCGGCCGAGCCATAAGCGGGCCTGCGGTGTCGGTCTCTCCTGCGGCGGTTACCGGCGCCACCCCCCGCGCCAAGGCAAAGGCGAGTCCTGCAACGGCGTCGTCTCCGGACGCCGGTGAGCCTCCGATCCCACGGCAATAGTGGGCCGGTGACGGGGGCCCCCGCGCGTGCCGGTTATGCCGTGAGACGGCCCGCCAGGATCACGCTGCCTGCTCCGTCCGGTACTTGTTCCCGCCGCCGGCATTTTCGGGCTTGACAGGGTGGCTATGGACGGGTATAGTAGCTATACGGATGATAAGTATCCGCCGTTTCGGGGAGCCTGGGGGGGGACAGATGAGGGCGCCGGTGATCGTTCACGTGGATATC
The DNA here is from genome assembly GCA_964592385.1 of uncultured candidatus Brocadiaceae bacterium. GTDB lineage: Bacteria > Planctomycetota > Brocadiia > SM23-32 > SM23-32 > CAZQEQ01. Next base: position 79,170 of record CAZQEQ010000002.1, read on the forward strand.
GACGCGTTCTTCGCCTCGGTCGAGCGGGTCATTCGGCCCGAGTTGCGGGGCAGGCCGGTGATCGTCGGCGGCGGGACCGAGGGCAGGGGCGTGGTCGCCTCGGCCTCCTACGAGGCCAGGCCCCGCGGCGTGAGGGCCGGGATGCCCATCTACCAGGCGCGCGAGCTCTGCCCGGACGGCGTCTTCCTGCCGCCGCGCCACGGGGAGTACAACCGGTTCTCCGAGCGGGTCTTCGACGTGCTCTCGGAGGTCAGCCCGTCGGTGGAGCAGGCGTCCATGGACGAGGGGTACGCGTCGCTGCGGGGCTGCGAGAGGATGTACGGGGCGTGGTCGGCGCGGCCGGCGGCCAGGCTGCCGTTCGTGCGGGAGGCGGACGGCATCTACCGGCGCCGGGAGGGGCGAGCGGTGCCGCCGGGGGAGCGGGCAATGCTGCCGGAGGGCTGCCGCTGGCCGGCGGCGGTGGCGCTCTGGATCAAGCGGGCCGTGCGGGCGCGCACGGGCCTGACCGTGACGGCCGGGCTGGGCGCGAACAAGCTGGTGGCGAAGGCGGCGTCCGGTTTCGGCAAGCCGGACGGGCTGGTCGTGGTGGAGCCGGGCCGGGAGGCGGACTTCCTGGCCATGCTGGGCCTGGGCGACCTGCCGGGCATCGGGCGCGCCACGCTGGAGAAGTTCCACAAGTGGAACGTGCGCACCGTGGAGCAGGCGCGTCGGCTGCCGGTCGAGCTGCTCGGGGACGCCTTCGGCGAGGAGAACGGGCGGGCGATATACCGCCTGCTGCGCGGCCAGGGCTCGGCCGAGCCGCAGGAGCGCGGGCGCCCGAAGAGCATCAGCCGCGAGACGACCTTCTGGACGGCGTCCAACGACTACGGGTTCGTCGAGTCCATGCTGTTCTACCTGACGGAGCGGCTGGGGCGGGCGCTGCGCCGGGAGAGGCTGGAGGGGCGGACGGTGGGGGTGAAGCTGCGCTACCAGGACTTCCACACGGTACAGCGGTCACGCTCGGTGGGGGGGCACACGGACCGGGACGACCGGATATTCGAGGCGGCGCGGCGCCTGCTGCGGGCGCAGTGGCGCCGGAGCCGGCGGGTGCGGCTGGTGGGCGTGGGGCTGACGGACCTGCGCCCGGCGCGCGCGTTCCAGTACACGCTCTTCGACGATGGGGCGGAGCGCAGCCGGCGGCTGGACCGCTGCCTGGACGGCCTGCGGGAGCGGTTCGGGTTCGGCGCGGTGCGGCGCGGGCTCTCGATCGACCTGGCCGAGGTCGAGGAGCGGGCGGAGCCCGTCTCGCCGGCGCACGCGCATTCGTGACTCAAGTGGCTCAGGTGCCCCCGCCTGAGAGGGCCCGCGGCCGCTTTGACCTTCCTTGACGCGCCGGATAGAATCGGGCCGGTGCTATCGTCCGGTTCCATTCCCGGGGAGTGTTCGTCGAATGCCGCCGCATCCTGAAGCAGACGAACGCGCGCCTGGAACGCTGGCGACGCCGAGGAGCGTGCTGCTGGGCTGCGTCCTGTGTGGCCTGATCGGCCTGGCCGGGCCGTACTGGTGCTTCTACCTGATGTCCTCGACGATGTTCGCCGACTACCACACGGCGGGGGCGACGTTCTCTCTGCTCCTGCTGATCGTGGTGTTCAACCTGGGTCTGGCGCGCGCCTGGCCCCGGTCGGGCCTGCGGGGAGGGGAACTCCGGCTCATCACGGCGATGACGCTGACGAGCGGGTCCATAGCCACCTCGGGCCTGATAGCGTATCTGGTGCCCGGGATGACGGCGCCGTATTACCACGCCAACGAGACGAACCTGATGCACACGCGGCTCTGGCCGCACCTGCCGAAGTGGCTGTTCGCGCTGGATCCGGACGGGGGGACGGTGGCGATACGAAAGTTCTGGCTCGGGCTGCCTGCGGGCGAGCCGATCCCGTGGGGTCCGTGGATACGGCCGCTGACGTGCTGGGGGATATTCGTCCTGGCCATGTTCGCGTGCATGCTCGCCGTGATGACGATCATGCGCAAGCAGTGGATGGATCACGAGCACCTGAGCTACCCCATAGCGCAGGTGCCGGCCGAGCTGTGCCGGGTCGCCGAGCGTGGGGGAGCGAGCGGCTCGATCCTGCGCAGCCGGGCCTTTTGGATCGGGGGCGGGATAGCGTTCCTGCTGGCCAGTTCCGCGGGGCTGCGGCATTACTTCGGTTTCTTCCCGGCGTTCAACGTCAGCCACAGGGTGACCGGCCTCGGGCCGATGGACCTGCCGGTCAACCTGCGGCCCGTGGTGCTGGGACTGGTGTTCCTCATCCCGAACCGTGTGGCGTTCAGTGTCTGGTTCCTGGCGCTGGTCTCCTGGGTGCTGCGCTCGTTCCTGCGGGCCTACAACCTGGGGCTCAACGAGTGGATGCTCTACGGCGTGGTGGGGCACCCGGAGCTTCAGCACATGGCGATGGGGTCGATGATTGCGTTCACGGCGGGCAGCCTTTGGGTGGCGCGGCGTCACCTGCGACGTGTGGTTCTCTGCGCGCTGGGCCGGCAGGAGGGCTATGACGCCGGCGAGCCGGCCTCTTACCGCAGCTCGCTGCTCGTGCTCGCCGCCGGTGGTGTCGTGGCGCTGGTGTGGTTTCGTCTTGTGGGATTCCAGTTTTTCTTCGGTGCGATACTGCTGTTGCTGACGTTCGTCGTCTATTACGCCATGGCGCGGGTGATCGCGCAGTGCGGGCTTCCGGCGATCAACTCGCCCGTCGTGCCGAGCCCGTACATGGCGAGCGCGTTCGGCACGAGCCTGCTGGGGCGGGAGCAGGTCATCGGGCTGGGGACGCACCTGAGCTGGCACGCGGACCTGCGCAACTCCCCGCTGTCCGGCGCCGGCCATGGGATGTACCTGACGGGGCGGCGTTCCGGCGGACTGCTGTGGCTGCTGTTGGTCGGGCTGGTCATCACGTACGTGGCGGGGACGCTTTTCACCGTTCGCCTGGGCTATCGGCAGGGCGCAAGCGGCATGCACCCCTGGTATGTCAACAACTCGTCCAACCTGACCTGGTACTGGACCTCCGCCATGTCGCAGGCCGATCGCGATCCCAGCTGCGCGGGTATGGCGTGGATGGGCAGCGGGGCGGTCGTCATGGCGGCCCTGATGGTGGCGCAGAGGCTGCTCTTCTGGTGGCCGATCCACCCGGTGGGTTTCCTCACCAGCGGGGCATACCTGGTGACGGCGTTCTGGTTCTCGATCTTTCTTGCGTGGTTCATCAAGGTGCTGGTGACCTACTTCGGGGGCGGGAGCGCCTACAGGGCGGGGCGACGTTTCTTCATCGGGCTGGTGCTGGGCTACTTCGTCGCCGGCGGCATCTGGGCGATTATCGACACCTGCGCCCGTTCAGTCGGCAACGCCGTCTTCGTGCTCTGACGGACCTGCCCGCCCGGCGTGGCGCTCGTCCCCTTCCCGGGCCCGTCCGGGGTATCATTTGTCGTCTTCGGCGCAGTCCGGTATAAACGCCCGGCGTCGTGTGAGTACCGAACGGCTGGTGGGAGGAGAGCGTGGGCGACGGCATGGCTGAAAGCACCTGGGGGCCTCGGCGCTGGGTCAGCCTTCGCAGCGTCGTGCTGGGCGCCGTCATGAGCGTGGTGGTCGGGCTGCAGGGGCCTTACTGGACCATCTACCTGCAGACCTCCCGTATGTACGCCGACTACCACACGGGCGGCGCGGCGTTCTGGTTGTTCATGCTCATACCGTTTTTCCTGCTGTTCAATCTGGCCGTCGGGCGTGGCAGCCGGCTGGCGTGGCGGGCCGAGGAACTCACGGTCGTGACGGCCATGATGTTCATCAGCGGGTCCATAGTCAGCTCCGGGCTGATCGGCCACTGGCTGCCGAGCATCAGCGCCGCCTGCTACCACGCCACCAGCGGCAACCAATGGCGTGAGCTCGTGTGGGACAACTTGAGGCCGTGGATGCGCCCGATCGATCCAGACGGGGGGAACGTCGCCGTCACGCAGTTCTGGGAAGGGCTGCCGCCGGGTGAGCCTATTCCCTGGGGGCCGTGGGTGCGGCCGCTGGTCGCCTGGGGCGTTCTGTTGCTGGGGCTCTTCGCGTGCATGACGGCGATCATGGCCATCATGCGCAAGCAGTGGGTGGATCACGAGCACCTGAGCTTCCCGATCGCGCAGGTGCCGGCCGAGCTGTGCGCGGGAGCGGTCAATCCTCTGCGCGAGTCCTCGATCTTCCGCAGCAAGGCGTTCTGGGTCGGCCTGGGGATGGCGTTCCTGGTGGCCAGCATGGGCGGGGTGAGCTTCTACGCCTTCGGCAAGCCGTTCTACTTCCGCATCCGCCAGACGGTCACTGGACTGGGCCCTCTTGGGTTGCGGGTCAACACCAGCTTAGTGGTCATCGGCCTGGCGTTCCTGATACCGAACCGCATCGCCTTCAGCGTGGTGGCGCTGTCGCTCATGTCATGGGGCACCAAGTCCTTTATGCGCGCGTATAACCTTGGCATGCGGGGCGGCGACGGCTCCGTGGAGCTGGGATTCCTCACGATGGGGGCGATGGTGATGTTCGTGCTGGCCAGCGTCTGGCTGGGGCGGCGGCACCTGCGCCGCGTGCTGCGCTGCGGCCTGGGAACGGGCGATCGAGACTACGACGCCGAGGAGCCGTGCAGCTACCGGTCGGCGCTGCTGACGATGCTGGCCGGGATGGCGGTCTTCGTGGGCTGGCTGGTGGCGGCCGGGCTGGGGCTGGGGTACGCGCTCTGTGTGTTGGCGGCGTTCCTGGTGATCTACTATGGCATGGCGCGGGTGATCGCGCAGTGCGGCCTGCCGTCGGCGACGCCGCCGGTGATCCCGGCCAGGTTCGTGGGCGACCTGTTCGGGGTCGAGAACCTGGGCACGCGGCAGGTGGCCCTGCTGGGCTCCCAGGTCTGGCACGCGGACATGCGAAACGGTGCCATGTCCGGCGCGGCCCACAGCATGTACCTGGTGCAGAGGCGCCGGTCGGGACTGTTCTGGGCGCTGTTGCTCGCGCTGGTCGTCACTTACGTTACGGCCTGCTACTGCACGGTTTGGATCAGCTACCGGCACGGGGCACTGAACATGGACCCCTGGTTCTTCATGACTTCCTCGCGCATTCCCTGGTGGTGGGTTTCGGGGACCCTGGGGCGGCAGGAGGGCTTCAGCCTGCTCGGCCTGTCGTGGACCGTGTTCGGCGGGCTCATCATGGGCGCACTGATCCTGGCTCAGCGATCTTTCTTCTGGTGGCCGATCCACCCGGTGGCGTTCCTGATCTGCAACAGCCACATGGTGTACAACCTCTGGTTCTCGGTGTTTCTGGCGTGGCTGGCGAAGGTGCTGGTGGTCAACTTCGGCGGCCACAGGGCTTACCGCAGCGGGCGCCGGTTCTGCATCGGCATGGTGATGGGCTACTTCCTGGGGGGCGGCCTCTGGGGCATCGTGGACACGGTGACCGGCAAGGTCGGCAACGCGGTGTTCTACCTCTGACGGGAGAGACCCGCCCGCACTGGCGCACTCGCCTTCCACGTTGTAGCCTATTGGCCCGACTGGTCACGGTGCACAAGGAGTTGACCGAGATTGGCAGAGGGACAGGACAGCCTCAGGGCTGCTGAAGCAAGGGGCTTCATGAGCGCCCGCGCACTGGCGCTGGGGTGCGTGATGTGCCTCGTCACGGGCGTGGCGGGGCCCTATTGGACCATCTACCTTCAGTCCTCCCGCATGTACGCCGACTACCACACGGGGGGCGCGTCGTTCTTCCTGCTGGGCCTGCTGGTGATCTTCAACTTTGGTCTGGGCCGCCTCTGGAAGTCCGCCGCCCTCCGCGCGGAGGAGTTGATGGTCGTCGGCGCCATGATGCTGGTCGGCGGCTCCATTGTCTCTTCCGGCCTGATCGCCTATTTCATCCCGACCATCACGGCGCCGTATTACTTCGCCAATCCGTCCAACCAGTGGAACGTGGTCCTGTGGGAGCACCTTCCCAGATGGCTGTCTCCGCTGGACCCGGACGGCGGAACGTTCGCGATCCACAAGTTCTGGGTCGGCCTGCCTTCGGGCGAGCCCATTCCCTGGGGGCCCTGGGTGAAGCCCCTTGCCCTTTGGGGCGTGTTCCTGATGGCCTTCTTCGCCTGCATGATGGCCTTGATGACGCTGATGCGCAAGCAGTGGGTGGACCACGAGCACCTGAGCTTCCCGATCGCACAGGTGCCCGCCGAGCTGTGCGCAGCGGCCGACCCCGGGGGCGAGACCGTGCTGCGTCGGAAGGCATTCTGGATAGGCATGGGCCTCACGTTCCTGGTCGCCAGCCTGAGTGCCGTGAGCCATTACGTGGCTGACGAGCCCATCTTCCTGCGCGTGCGGCAGTGGGTCGGGACGGAGCCGTGGCGCCTGCCCATCTACCTCGACCTCGTGGTCGTGGGGCTGGTCTTCCTGATCCCGAACCGCGTCGCGTTCACCGTCTGGTTCGTGGCCCTGGCCTCGTGGGTGGTGCGCTCGTTCCTGGAGGCTTACAACCTGACCCTTACGCAGGGAGCGATATACGGCGGCGAGATGAACCATGTGGCAGGCGGGGCGACTTTCGTGTTTGTTGTCAGCAGCCTCTGGCTCTCGCGGGACCACCTGAAGAGGGCCTGGCGCTGCGCCCTGGGCACGGGTGAGGAGGGCTACGACGCCGGTGAGCCGTCGTCCTACCGGCTGGCGTTCTTCGTGATCGTGCTGGGCCTGGTTGTGGCGGTGGGCTGGCTTCGGATTGTCGGGCTGCACCTGACGTACGGCGTCATCCTGATCCTGGTGACACTGGCCGTTTACTATGCCATGGCGCGCGTGGTGGCGCAGTGCGGCCTGCCGGCCATCAGCCCGCCCATGTACCCGAACATGTTCGTCGCCAGCATCTTCGGCAGCGAGAACCTGGGGGCCAATCAGGTAACCGTCATGGGCATGCACTACGGGTGGCATTTCGACATGCGCAACTCGCCCATGTCAGGCGCAGCGCACGGGATGTACCTGACGCGCCGGCGCCGCAACGGCCTGTTCTGGGCGATGCTGCTCGGGCTGATCATTGCCTACGTGGCGGCGGCCGCCACTACGGTGCGGGTCTGCTACCGCCACGGCGGCCTGAACATGGACCCGTGGTTCTTCAGCACCTTCCCCCAGTACACGGCCTGGCGGTGGGCGCAGTACACCATAACCCAGCATCAGGGGCCCAGCTTCGTTCGGATGCTCTGGGCGGGCGGCGGAGCCGGCCTGATGACGCTGCTTGTCTGGGCGCAACGCTCCTTCTTCTGGTGGCCGCTGCACCCGGTGGGGCTGCTCATCTGCTCCAGCCACATGGTGTACTTCTTCTGGGCCTCCGTCTTCACGGCGTGGCTCGTCAAGTTCTTCGCAGTGAAGATCGGCGGCTACGGGGCGTACCGGGTGGGCAGGCGCTTCTGCATCGGCATGGTGCTGGGCTACTTCGTCGCAGGTGGGCTCTGGGCGATCGTGGACACGGTCATCACGTTGTTCACGACGACTACGATCCAGGGCAACGCGGTTTTCTACATATGAGCCTCCCCGTTTTGCTCGACCCGCGGCGCCGGGCCTGATATCATGGGGCGCGGTCAGCTTTGTCCCTAAGAGTACATGCCATGAAACCGTGGTCCACATTGGCGCTGGTTCTGGGGCTGACGGGGGCATCCCTGGCGGCCGGCGCCGTCCGGGAAGAGGCCCTCGTTCGGGTCAACGACCACGTTGTCACCCGGGCAGAACTGGAGCAGCACATCCGCATGGCCCAGCCCGAGGTGCCGAAGCACTCCTTGGAAGCTCCGCCACTGGGCTACGAACGGCTGGAGACGGAGATGAAGAAACGCGCCCTTCGCGCGTTGGTCCGCAGGCGCGTGCTGCTCGACGCAGCCCGGGAACAATACGTCATGGACGAGCAGTACGAGGTGGTTCTGGACGCCTTCGCGGAGGAGCAACTCCGCAAGTTCGAGGCCCGAATCGGCTCCAGACTCAAGGCGCGCGTGAAGTTGTCCGAGATGGGCCTGACCGCCGCGCAGTACAGGAAGCTGCAGGTGGACAACGCACTCGTCTCGCAGCTGCTGTGGGAGAAGGTTTACTCCGACATCAGCATTGCCCCCGCTGAGGTGCGGCAATACTATGTGGCACACCGGGACGAGTTCCAGGTCCCCGCGGTTCTGGCATATCGCCAGATACTGTTCGCCGTCGTGGAACCGGCGGATGTGCCGCAGATGCAGACCAGGGCGGCGGCGGTACTGAGAGAAATCGAGGGCGGTGCGGGCTTTGCCCTGATGGCCGACCGCTACTCGGCCGACCGCGACGCTTACCCCGGCGGCCTCCACGAGGTCAAGCTGCCGGAGGACAACCTGGACTGGCGCCCCCAGGCCGTGGAGGGACTTGAGGTCGGCCAGATCTCCGCCGTGAGACAGGTGACGGGCGGGTACGCCATCGTCAAGTTCGAGCGCCTGACGTCCGGCCGCGTCCTTACCTTCACGGAGGCCCAGGCGCGGATAGAGCAGGACTTGCTCGCCCGCAGGCGGATGGACGCTGAGGAGGCATACGCCGAGCGGCTGGAAGGCAAGGCCCTGGTCGATTACTATCCCGCCGCGAAGGACCTCGGGCTTTGACCCGCCACCCCGGGCCTCCCGGGCGCGTTCGGCACCAAAACCGTCTGGATGACTCCCCGCGCTATCCGGTCGTCCCCCTGATGCGCCGGCCTATCCGGGCGCTGATAGTCCCCAAGGCCAGCAGCACCGCCGCGCCCGCCACTGTCAGGAGCCCGGCCAGGAGGAACGGCGCGTAGTTGTCCTCGGCGACTATCTTCAGTCCCGCCACCCCCAGCACGACCGCCAGCAGCACCACGAAGCTGGCGACGGGCGACAGGCCGCTCTTGTGCCAGATGAGCGCGCAGAGCCCGAAGACGACGAGCACTATCAAGCCCATCAGCAGTTGGGCCGCCGAACCTGCCGCGCACCTTGCGTTGACGTGGGCCGGGACGTCGGGGTTCAGGATCAGCCCCTGGAAGTAGAACTGCTCCGGCAGGTGCGGCTTGGTCCCGGCGAACACAGGCGCCTCCCGGACGCCCTTCCCGCTGACGCGGCCGGTGAGGACCTCCGCGTTGGACATCCACTGTGGGTTCCTGGCCGCCTGGCCGCCAGCGACCTGGGTTTCCCATTGTTGCTCGCCCGGCGTGGCAGTGGGCTGAAGGTCGCGGATGGACGACTCAAAGTAGCGCTCGTTGCGCAGTCGTTCCAGCGTGCCCGATGAACTGATGACCCGGTATCCGCGCGGCAGTTGCAGCACCCAGCCGAGCCGCAGCACGCGCACGCCGCGGAACGAGGGCATGGTCAGGCCGACCGAGGTCAGCTTGCCCAGTTCCTCGACGCCCAGTTCCTCCCACTGGACTTCGACCTTAACGGGGCCCTGGACGCCTTGCACCTGGGCGATGGGTATCTTGGTCACTTCGCCGTCGGACGTTTCCTCGACCAGCGGCCGCACGCGCCGCCCGTTGACCAGGGCGTGCCAGAGCTTGGCGTTCTCCGGAAGCCGGACCTCCAGGAACGGCTGGTAGCGGCTGCGAATGCTGGCGATCAGGCTCGTGATGCGGTTGCCCTCCCGCGTCAGCGTCGTGTCCAGCTTGCACGTCTCGATGACGGCCGTCACGACGTCCGCCTCGTCGTGACGCACCGAGCTGAGCGCGAGCAGGTAGGGATGGGCCATGTAGCGGAACGCGAACAGGATGGGCACGGTCTCCCGGCCGATCTGCGCTGCGACCGACGGCGGGAGCTGCCGGAACTGCACGGGGATCTCCTCCTCGTCTATCGGCGTCAGGTGCTTCAGCTCGTCGGGCAGCGGCGCCAGCTCGAGCGACGGGTCTCCCGTGACGGCCACGTAGCCGATCTCGCGCTCCACCTCGTCCATCACCCCGATGACCACGGGGCCCTCGAACTGCCTCTGCTGCTCCTCCGGCGTAAGGTCCATGCTGTACTCGAAGATGAGTTGATACTGCCCCTTCACCTCGCTCTGGAGCTCGACGCGCCACAGCTCTCCGGCTTCCTCGTCCGCGTCGGGCTCCTCGACCTTCTCCTGGATCTTGATGTTCTCGCCGCGGATGTTGGGCTTGGTGACCCCAGCCGGCAGCCGGACCAGGAACTCCTTGACGCCGGCGTACTGCACGGTGAACTCGACCGTGGACGCGCCCATCAGGTAGTCCTCGCCCAGCCGCACGTAGTTGAAGGTCCGCACGAGCACCTTCGGCGAGATGCTGGTCACCTCGACGTCGAGCTGCCAGGGGGACTCGATGACGCGGAAGGCGAGCTTTGCATTCCGCGCCCGCTGGAGCAGGGCGGGGGCTATCTCCTGCACGTCCACGTCGTGCAGCCCGGCGCCCTCCCCGGCGCGTTTGAGGCGGATGCTCTCGTCCGTGCCGACGGCGACGTAGCCGCGCTCCTGCTCGCAGTCCAGCGTGTACAGGGCGGGAATGACGAGCGTGCCAGACTCCCCGGCCTTCGGCAGCTCTTCGCCCAGAAGGGCCTCGGTCTCCACCTCGAGCTGCACCTGGTCGGTCGTCTTTTCGGTCAGTTGGACGGTCAGCACCGACGTGTCGGCGTCGTAGGAGTAGTCCTCGACCTTATCGCCGCGCACGACCAGGCTGCCCCGAAGCTCGGCCGGCAGGTGGAGCCGGAGTTGGAAGACCCCCGCCTTCTTGATGCGGTAGTCGAAAAGGGAGTGATAGCGCAGGTTCTTGCGCGTTATCTGGACGTAATGGTGCGGCTCGACCTTCAGTTCTGGCAGGATGCGGCTCACCGCCAGCTCCAGCGCGTAGGGGTAGGTCAGGTAGCGGAAGGCCAGGATCGGCGCCGGCGTTTCCTGCGTCCGGACCATCTCCTGCACCGGTGCCATGCCCGCCAGTTCAGCCACGTCGATCTGGCTTATGCCGCTCAGCTCGCCCGTCTCGACGGCCACGCCCGCATCCACGGCCATAGCCATCGTGCCCCACTGCCTCTCCGCGCCCACAAGCTCGATGGCCGGCACGACGGCCCTCTGCGGGTCGGCTATCTCGCTGTAGGTCTGCAGGCTCAGGGCGTACTTCCCTTCGGCCTTGGAGCGCAGGTCCACGGTCAGCACGTTGGTTGCCGGGTCCAGGCTCTGGTTGTTGATGTCCTCGCCGCGCAGGCTGGTCAGCTTCATTTCGGGATCCAGCCGCAGCCTGAGTTGGAAGAGCCCCGCGTTGCGGATCTCATACTGCACGTGCCAGTACTGGCGGAACCGCTGCAACGACGCCACGGTCAGGCACGAGACCTCGCCGTGGACCTTCGGCTCGATGGTCGAGATCCGGAGCGCGACGCGGAACGGCTGCGCCAGGTAGCGCAGGCACAGGCTTATGCGGTCCTTCTGCGCGCCGAAGGCATCGGGCATCTCGGACAGGTTCACCTGCCCGACGTTCTCCCGCTCCAGTATCTCGGCCTGGAGGCCCTTCTCGACGGCCACCGCGATGACGCCCTTCTGGCGCATGACGCCGAGGGCGGTGATCTGGGGCGCCTCGATCTCGACCGGCACCGGGCCGAGTGTCTTCTCCAGAGTCAGCCGTAATTCGAATCCGCTCACTTCCGGGTCGAGCAGGCTGACCGAGAGCGTGCGCGGGCCCGGGTCCTCGCCCGCGATGTCCCAGGTGCGCAGGTTCTTCCCCTCGACCTTCAGCAGCGAGTAGCCGGCGGGCAGCTCCACCCCCGCTTCCGGCATCTTCCCCTGGAGCACGCTGTACTGGATGGTCGTCTCGACGCGCATCAGGCCCGGCGAGACCGCCAACAGCATGTTCTGCTCGGCGAAGGCGATCAGGTCGACCTCCCGCAGTTCCGGGCCGGGCTTCCAGTTCACGCGCAGGCTCTCCTGCACGGCCGCATAGATGGTGACAACGGTCCTGCCGGCTGCGCTGGTGACCTGGTGGGGCACGTCGGGCTCGAGCCAGACCTCCAGGTTCCCGCCCTCCAGCGTGACCTCGTAGCTGCCCGTCAGGGCGGGGACCATCGGCAGCATGGCCGAGCTGGTCTGCTGCTCGCGCGCGATGGGCGTGGCGAACGTGATCGTGGCGGCGAAGTCGCCCTTGCCCGGCAGCAGCAGGCCGACCGTGCCGTCGCGCCGCATCAGCATGGGCTTGCCCTTGAACAGGCCGCCCCCCGTGACCTGCGCCGAGATGACGCCCACGTTGCCGCTGAGGATCGGGACCCACGTATCGTCGCCCCCGATCTGGCGCACCTGGAGGACCATCTGGCCCTCGAGCGCCCCGGCGCGGGGCGCCGCCTGGACGGAGACCTGCTCGATGACGTACTTCGGCGTTTCCGAAGCCGGCGGCGCGGGGGAGAGCGCCGGCGCCTCTTCCGACGCCCCCACAGCCGCCACCGCCAGCAGCAACAGGGCACAGCACATGACGCTCAGTCGGCTCACTCGTTTCATGCTCGGCTCTCCCTTGTCCTGGTTCTCCGGATGCGAGAAACGGACGTTTCTATAGCTTCCCATGCCAGGCAGGCGCCCGTGACGAGCGCCGCGCCGGCGAAAACGCCTGCAACTGTCGGCGGGGCGGCCAGCAGCGCGGCGAGCGCGACCAGCAGCCCCGCTCCCGCGAAACTCACCGCCCGGCGCTGCGAGGCCCGACGGATCAGGATGAAGGCCGCCAGCGCGACGGCCGCGAGCGCCAGTTCGGTCGCCAGCCCGGCGCCGCGCCTCACCGCCAGGAAGGACACGGCGGCCGAAGCGCGCCCCACGAACGGCTTGACGAACTCGTACGAAACCGTCTTCGGCGTCGGGAAGTCTATCTGCATGGGCAGGGCGCCGAGGCTCCGGCCGCCGCTGACCTTCTGCACCAGCGAGGCCCGCCCGAAGCGCCTGGTCACCTCCGGGATGATCTCGGGCGCGGGCGGTACCGCCAGCCCGTTTACGACCGCGCCCGCCACCAGCTGTGGCGCTGCAGCCGGACGGTCCTCCTGTGGCACCAGCGCCCCCGTGTCCGTGACGGCCACTCCCCCGACGCCGGCCTGACGTTCTCCTGGGCCGGGGCGGGCGTCGAAGGCTGCTTCGGCGAGCTCCGCTTCCTCCTTGCTCAGGGACTGCTCAAGCTCGGCGAGCTTGTCGGCCTCCGCCGCCGGGGCCTGGAGCGCATACGTGGAAGAGGGTGCCGCCTTCTTGGCAATCTCGCCGAGGGCCTCCGTGCGGTCGAGCTGCTGGCGCGCGTCCTCGTAGTCGGCGTCCAGGTCCAGGGCCCGCTCGAACTGGTCCTTCGCCTTGGAGTAATCGCCCTTCTGCGCGTAGGCCAGGCCGAGGTTGTATCGCGACTGGGCGAGTTGGGACTCGTCCTGTTCGGCTCTCCGTCTGAGTTCCCTCTGTTCTTCGCCCTCCGGTGCGGCCTGGGGCTGCTGGGTTGCGCTGCCGCGCATGAGCTCGTCCTGCGAGAGGCCTCGGACGGCGTCCCTGAGGCGTTTCTCATCCAGATAGCCCGCTACGTCGTCACCCGAGGTGGGCATTCGCCCCTCGTTGTCCGCCATATAGTGGCGAACGGCGCTCTGGACGCCCTCGATGTTCGCCTCGACGAGGGCCTCGTCCACGCGCCGGGCCCTCTCGCGCAGGCCCCCGACGGGTTCCCCGGCGGCCAACTGGTCGGTCAATTCGAGGGCCTGCGCCAGCTCCTCCGTCTTCATCTCCCGCCCGCCGAACCCCTTTCTCTGGCTCAGCGCCAGGGCGCTCCCGGCCCTTGGCAGGTTCTGCGCAACGAACTCCCCCGTGTGTATGTCAGCCAAATCGCCCTTCGCGCTGGGCTCGACAGCTCTGACGCTGCCATCGGCGAGCAGCGTCACCGCCAGATCCCCGTGCCAATGGTACACCACGACCGTGTCTCCTGGCGCGTCCGGGGCGGGTTGCGTGTACGAGAGCAGCTGGCCGTCGCGACAGGACACGAACTCTGCCTCAGTCTCCGCGTACTCGGGATAGAGGGCCTGGAGGCTGGGCGGGAACGCCCCGTTGTGGTCGTTCCGATACAGGGCGATGTCCAGGCCGAGAACGCGCAGATTGGCCGTGTCGCTGGCGCGCTGCGAGGCGTATCGGGCACCTGCAATGTTGGGTCGCACCCTTGTTGCAGCGATCACGATCAGGATGACGACGGCCACGAGCGCGCCCGATGACGCCACCACCCAGCGGAGCCGCTTCGAGCGACCGTCGCCGGCCTCAAAGACCCAACGGACGGTCCAGCGGATAAGGACGAACAGGCCCGTGCAGATGCAGGCCAGTGCAAGCACGCCGAAGATCTTCCCCTGGTTGGCCTCGACGAGACGGGCCACTTCTTCGAGCAGCCGCCCGGCCAGGCTCGGGACGGCCGGCGGCGCCGAGACGGGCCTGTCCATGTTTCCCCCCACCGCCGCCAGGCGGTAGTCCTCCGGCACGCGGACCGTCCATTCGAGCTGGCCCACGTTGAGCCCGAGGTCGGGCGCGGCGCAGGAGCCCTTCCCCACGGCCCCAAGCCCCGCCGCAGGCACCCGGTAGATGATGTCCACCAGCGCCACGCCTACTCTGGCGGCCTTCTCGTTCTCCAGCAGCGGCAGGCGCAGCAGCGCCTGCCCGTCGCGGAACGGCTTGACCGGCTCGCCGTAAACGTACGCGCCGATGAGCCTCGCGCCCGGGCCGAGCCGCTCGGTGTCGATGGTCAGGAACTGCCGGTTCGTGTTGGTCACGTAGAGGCGCAGGTGGTTGATGGACTCGGCCTCGCGCTGCACGAGCGTGTCGAGCTTCGCCAGGGGGATGTTGGCCCGGAGCATCTGCTCGCTGAGGGGTTGGGGCTTGACCGTCAGGGGCAGGCGCCAGCCCGTCTCGCGGTAGGCGAAGGCGCCGAGCGCGGGATCCTCGCGCCGGTAGCCCCATTCGGGGTAGTCCCCGGCCGCCTCCGCCGGCTGGAGCGACCGGGGCGCCGCGCCGACCTGCACCTCGACGTCCGGCCGGAGCTGCGTCAGCAGCAGGACGCCGCTCTGCTCCGCCGCGCCGTCGACGGTCACCGGCTCGACCTCGACGGCGGCCCCCCCCATGCCCGTGACGATGTTGTAGTCCACGCGGAAGCTGAGGGTCCCCGTGCGCCGCCCGCGGAGGCGGACGTGCCCCGTCCCGTCCTCCCACTCGACGGAGACGGCCTCTGGCGCGTCCACCTGCGGCGCGGCCGCGCTGTCGGGCAGGCGGACGTCCAGCGCCGCCAGGCCGCCCTGGCGAACCTGCACCGTGACAAACGCGGACGCGCTGACCTGCGCGGCCCGGAAGGCCAGCACGTTCAGCACGCGTGCCGAGTACGCGGGCGCGACCGTCTCCGTGAGCAGCTCCAGGTCCCACTGGCCCTCGTAGAACTCGTAGAGGTAGCGCAGGTCGAACGCCTTCAGGTAGGCGGGGGCGCTGTCCGTGCGCACGGAGGCGATGTTGGTGCGGCCGTCCTCCAGCGGGCGGACGGCCACCGAGACCTCCGGGCTGATGCCGAGCCACCCTTTCAGGTTGGGCGCGTCGGTCAGGTAGATGCCGCGCAGGACCAGCTGGCCCGGAGGGGCCGGGCGGGTGGAGATGACGCGGAAGTGCGTGCCGCCCTCCAGGCGCCCGCGGAAGCGCACGGTGAGCAGCTCGCCGCCCCGGTTCACGTCCCAGTCCTCGATGGTTGGCCCGTCCACCCTCTCCACGGTGAGGCCGGGCGGCACCGTCAGCGAGAGCTGCTCGACCGGCCGGTCCGCTATCTCCAGCAGAAACAGGGTCTCCCTTTGTATGCGGTCCTCGGCGACGGTCACGTGGTCCTGGACGTCGCCGCGGATAGCGGGCAGGACGGGGATGATTCCGAGCTCCATGGCCGGCGCGGCATCGCGGGTCCGATAGGCCACGGCCGGCTGCACGGCGGCGAGCTCGGCGGGCAACTGCTCCGGCCGCACGCGCCAGGACTGCTCCTCGCCGACGGTCTTGAGCTGGATGTCCGGCGTCACGGTCACGGCGGCGACGTACTGGGCGGCGGTCACGTCGAGCACGGCCGGCGGGGCGAGGCTGAGGCGGAGCCGGCCGCCCAGAAGCTCCTCCGTGAGCACCTGCACCTCGGTCGCCTGCGGTTGGGCCGCGACCTCGACGTGCAGATTCCGGCCTTCCTGGACCCAATCGCGCAGGCCGGGAGCCGTCACGCGGCGCACGACGTGGCCCTCCGGCACCACTACGTCGAGCGACGTGACCGCCCGTGCGGGGTCGCTCACCGATACGGCGTGGGTGCCCTCGACCTTGAACGCGGAGACGTGGAACAGGCTGACGACCCGGGCGCTGCGCTGCGGCACCATGGGCACGACGCGCACGACGACCTCCGGGGCGGGGCCGCTGAAGTTGCAGGCGAGCTTCCAGCCCTCCGCCGCCGACTGGATGGCGTCCGTCAGCACGTCGAAGCTCAGCTCGTGGAGCGTGCCGGCGACCAGCACGCGGCCGCGGCTCCTCTGGGCGTCGGGGCAGCGCAGCAGCGGCGCGCGCATCAGGTGGGCGTCCGGGCCCTCCGCGGCGGCCGTGCCCTCGATGCGGCACCTGACGGTCAGCCTATCCGCGCCCAGCCCTTCCGGGACCGTCACGAGGAGCCGGCCTTCGCTTATGCGCCACCGCGCGTCCCCGGCAAGGACCCGGCAGACCGTCACGCCGGGGGGCAGTTCGGCGGCGACGTCCAGCGGGGGCGATTCGCCGAAGATGAACTCGAGCGTCGCGTCGTCCACGAACTCCGGCGCGCGCTCGGTTATCTCGTGGACCTGCTCGAAGGTGTAGGAGGTCGGCCGGGGCGGCGCGTGCCGCCATCGCAAGGCCAGCACGTCGCCCCCCAGGGGCACGATGCGGAAGGCGCTCCGCCCGCGCGCGCCGGGTGCGTCCCGGACGACCGCCGCCGGCGCTACCTCGAGATCGATGTCCGTCCCGGCGAGGTCCAGGTGAACCGCCCGACTGACCGCCAGCGGCAGGCTGAGCTCCGCCGTCCGGTCGGGCGTCCCGGGCCGCTCGGCGATGCTCTGCTTCGCTTCAAGGGTCACTTGCCCCCGCCAGCGGGACGGCACGGTCGCCCAGAGCTCCTTTCCCTTGCGGTGGAGGAGGAGTCCGCGCACGGCGCCGCCGGTTTCCCGCAGCACGTCCACTGCGCGCAGCAGGCGGAACTCGACCGACCGGTCGGCGGGGTTATGGAGGTCCATCCGATAGCTGAGGTGCAGCAGGCCGTCGGCCTCGGTGCACGTCGCAGTGACGCCCTGGCAGGGGTTTACGCCTTCGTCGGCCGCGAGGGCCGGCAGGATCATCAAGTGCATGAGCGCGGCGAGAGCGAACGCCCTTACTGGTGGCATTCCGGCCTCCCTGGTGGGACAGGTTCCGACTAATAGGTCGGTTATGGCGCCGAAAAGTTCGGGCCTTTTTTCGCAACTCCCGCACGCCCGCCCCGTGCCCGTGCGTCTCAGCCGCCGGCGGGGACCTCCTGCTCGACCAGGAGGCGGTCGAGTTTCTCAGCGTCGGCGAATAGCTGCACGAACCCGCAGCGCGGGCAGACGCACGCCTCCAGCTTCACCATGCCCTGCAGGAACGTGAAGAACCGCGTCCTGGCCGGCTTGAAATAGACGTTGCCCGTGGACTGGACCTTGCCCTTTATCAGCAGCGAGTGGCCGCACGCGACGCAGCGCGAGCCGTAGTACTCCGCCTCGTGCGTGCCGGTGTGCTTCTCGAAGACCATGTCCAGGTTTTCTCTCTTGAAGCGCGTCGAGTCGCCGACCTTGTAGAAGGACAGCTTGCCCTCCCGCATCCAGCGATAGACGGTGGGTTCGCTGACGCCGAGGTATTCGGCGGCCTGGGGGATCGTGAACCAGTCGTCGGGCTCGGCTTGTTTTGCATCGTTTGCCATGTTTGCTTCTCCTCCGCTTGCCGTGGCTATCACGTCCTATCACGCGCTATTATACGTCCGGCGCGGAGCCTGTCAAGAGGGAAATCCAGCGCATGGAGGAGAATTCTCAGCACGGGGACACGGAGCCCTTCGACTTGCCTCAGGACCATGAGCCTGTCGAATGGCTTGTCGAACGGGACACAGAGAACGGCAAAGCAACTCTCAGCACTACGACACCCTGCAGGATCCCGAGGGGCCCTTCGGGGTCCGAGGGGCGACGAGCACGACGTCAGACGAAGACGCAGGGAAGGCCGCCGTGCTGGCTGGTGCCATCCGCCGGGCGCGCCATCCTCCGGGCAGCGCCCCGGCGGCCGGGCGTGCTGACGAGTGAGGCCGTCCTTCGTGCCCCCGCCATTCGGCGGGTAGACTTCGTGGTTCTGCCGTTGCCGTCCGTTGTGCTCGTCGTGGTGAGGATTCCTTGTCGTTCTCCGCGGTGGGCTAGCGTTCCGGTCAGGGGGGATCGGGGTCGTCCTGCCAGCCTTCCATCAGTTCCACGACGTTGCCCTCGGGGTCGCGCAGGAAGCATATCTTGAGCCCTGGGACCTGGTGGCCGCAGTCTATAACCGGTCCGGTGGGGACGCGGCCGTCCCGCAGCTCGGCGGCCTTTGCCTCGACGTCCGGCACCTCGAGACAGAGGTGCTTGAAGCCGACGGGCTGCTCGCCGCCCCGGGCGTCGCCCGGCGGGTCCGCCGCCGGGAACAGCTCCATCCGCTGGTCGCCGAGCCTGAGCATGACGAACTGGTCGGGCTCGCCCGCCTTGAAGACGCGGGCCCTCCGGAAACCGAAGTGGCGCGCGTAGAAACGCTCCTGCGCGGCGACGTCCCTGCAATTCAGTGCAACGTGCTGCACGGCTGAACTCATCATGGCCTCCTGCTCTGCATCGAGTCGGCGGGCGCCTCTCAGAGTTCCCGCGCCTGGCCGCCGGGCCGGCCGTTGCGTTCCAGCCAGTCCAGCAGGCCCCTCAGGCTGCCGGTTGCGGCGCAGATGCACGTGTCGGCGGCGCCGTAGTAGAGGTGGAGCGTGTCCCCATCGTCGCCGACGGTCAGGCCGCACGCGAAGACTACGTCCGGCACGTCGCCCGTTCTCTCGTAGGCGCGTTCGGGGCCGAAGATCCACTCGTCGCCGCGCAGCAGGACGTTGGCCGGGTCGGACGGGTCGAGCAGGGCGGCGCCGAGCCGGTAGATGGCACCGGCCGCCGTCTCGCGGACGCCGTGGTAGAGGATGAGCCATCCCCTGTCAGTCAGGAGCGGGGGGGTGGCCAGGCCGATCTTGCGCGCGTCCCACCAGGCGCCCTCCCGCGCCTCGATGAGGATATGCGCGTCGCCCCAGTGCCTCAGGTCCGGCGAGCGCGAGAGCCAGACGTGCGCCGGGCGGTGGGGTGCCGCAGGGCGATGGATCATGGCCCAGCGCCCGTCGAAGCGCACCGGGAACAGCGCCGCGTCCTTGTCGTCCGGCGGCAGGATCATGCCGAGGCGGCGGAACGTCTTGAAGTCCTCGGTGAAGGCGACTGCCACGCCCGGCCCACCCCGCGAGTAGCAGGTGTAGGTGATCCCGTACTCGCCGCGCTCGGCCAGCCACGTGACGCGCGGGTCCTCAATGCCCCACACCTCCTCGGGGTGGTTCTGGAGGTCGGGCATGAGGGTCGGTTCCGGGTCGATCCGCCAGTCGGTCAGCCCGTCGGCGGAGCGGCAGGCGCACAGGTGCGACATGCCCCGCATGTCCTCCGCCCTCGCCAGCAGGAGCGTCTCCCCCGACTGGAGGCGGACGGCGCCCGCGTTGAAGACGCTGTTGACCGGGTAGGGCCAGTCGTCGGCGCTGAGGATGGGGTTCCGCTCGATGCGCCGGAACAGGCTCCGGCCGTCCGGTTCTCTCGCTTTCGTCACTTTGGGAGTTCCTGTTGCAGAGGGCCGCGCACGCCTCAGTCCCTGTCCAGCAGAGTCAAGGCCCGCTCGGCGATGCGTTCGGGCGTGAAGCCGAGCGCCTCCAGCACCTGCTCTCCCGGGCCGGAGGCGCCGAAGCGGTCCAGGGCGATCACGTCGCCCTCGCCGCCCACGTACTTGTGCCAGCCCAGGGACGCGCCCGCCTCGACGGCGACCCGCTTGCGCACGTCGGGCGGCAGCACGGACCGGCGGTAGTCTTCCGGTTGCTTCTCGAAAAGCCCCCAGGACGGGAAGCTGACCGTCCGCACGCGCACGCCCTTGCCGCGCAGCAGTTGGGCCGCCTCCAGCATCGGCGCCACCTCGGAGCCGCTGGCCATGAGGATCACCTCCGGCTCGCCGTCGTCGGGATCGGACAGCACGTAGGCCCCCTTGTGGAGCAGGGCGGCCGGGGGGACCTGCCCCCGGTCCAGGACGGGCAGCTTCTGTCGGCTGCAAATGATGGCAGTGGGGCCGTTGGCGTTCAGCATGGCGCTGCACCAGGCCTCGCGCGCCTCGTTGGCGTCGGCCGGACGGATCACGGTCCAGTTCGGGATCGTCCGCAGCGAGGCGATCTGCTCGACCGGCTGATGGGTGGGGCCGTCTTCGCCGACGCCGATGCTGTCGTGGGTGAACTGGTAGATGACGCCCACTTCCATCAGCGCAGCGAGGCGCAGCGACGGCCGGGCGTAGTCGGAGAAAACGCTGAAGGTCGAACCGTATGCTCGGAGGCCACCGTGGCGCACGATACCCGAACACGCGGCGGCCATGGCGTGCTCCCTGACGCCGAAGCGGATGTTCTGCGGCCCGAAACGCTCCCTGTCCATGCTCTCGCCGCTCTTGGGCAATGTCTTTGTGGAAGATCCCAGGTCGGCGCAGCCGCCGATCAGGAACCAGCAGTTGCGGCGCAGGGCTTCCAGCGCATCGCCGGCGGCGTTCCGGGTGGCGACGGCGCCGCCGTCCGGCGTCCAGACGGGCAGGTTGGCGTCCCAGCCGTCGGGCAGTTCCCCGGCCCAGGCTGCGCGCCACTGCGCGGCAGGCTCCGCGTGCTCAACGGCGTAGCGCTCGAAGGCTGCCTCCCACTCCTGCTGCGCCTGCCGGCCCTTCTCGGCCACCTCGGCGAACCTCTCGCGCACGGCGTCGGGGACGAGGAACGCGGCGTCCTCGGGCCAGCCGAGACGGCGCTTCGTTTCCTTCATCTGCTCGGCGTCCAGGGGCGCGCCGTGGGCCTTGTGGGAGTCCTGAACCGGGCTCCCATAGCCGATGTGCGTTCGGCAGATAATGAGCGACGGCCTGTCCTCGACGGCGACGGCCTCTTCAATCGCCGCCGCGAGCGGTTCGGTGTCGTCGCTGACATCGCCGGTTTCGAGCACGTGCCAGCCGTAGGCCCGAAAGCGTGCCGCCGTGTCGTCGGTGAACCACTCCGAGGTTGGCCCTTCCAGCGAGATCCTGTTGTCGTCGTAGAGGACTATCAGCCTGCCCAGTCCCAGGTGGCCCGCCAGCGAGGCGGCTTCGTGGCTTATGCCCTCCATCATGTCGCCGTCGCTGGCGAGGACGTAGGTGCGGTGGTCGACGATCGCGTGGCCGGGGCGGTTGAAGCGCTCTGCCAGGTAGCGCTCCGCCAGCGCCATGCCGACGGCGTTGCCCAGCCCCTGGCCGAGCGGGCCGGTGGTCACCTCGACGCCCGGCGCGCAGTCGGCCTCGGGATGGCCCGGCGTCATGCTGCCGAGCTGGCGGAAGCTCCTGAGCTCCTCCAGCGGCAAGTCGTAGCCGCTCAGGTGCAGGAGGCTGTAGAGCAGGGCCGAAGCATGTCCCGCCGACAGGACGAAGCGGTCTCGGTCGGGCCACTTCGGATCGGCGGGGTTGTGCTTCAGGAACCGCGTCCACAGCGTGTACGCCATGGCCGCACAGCCGAGCGGCGCTCCCGGGTGACCCGAGTTGGCAGCGTGAACCATGTCGATGGACAACGTCCGCAAGGTGTTGATGCACAGCTCGTCGGTGGTCATCTCTTCCAGTGACATGCTTGTCCCTCGCAGTCAGGTGGCGGTCCGAAAGGCGTGCCGCGCCCGCGCAGGGCGCCGCTGTTCGGGTGCTCCGCCGGGCACGCCAGGATATACTAATGGAACGGCGCGGGCCCTTCCAGTTCCCGGCGGACCCGCCGGCCGCGAAAGGGGGCGAGACGATGGCGATTGACCCGGTCTGCGGGATGACGGTCGATCCAGATGGGGCGGCCGGCAGCAGCCTGTACAAAGGCGACATCTATTACTTCTGTAACGTCGGCTGCAAGGAGCGCTTCGACGCCGACCCGGAGGCGTTCCTGTCGGCCGCAGAGGCGGCCGAGGAGGTGGCCGCCCCGGGAACCCACGAGCCGGGCGAGGGCGGCGAGGTCTGCACGCTCTCCGTCACGGACATGCACTGCGAGTCCTGTGCGCGGACGATAGCCCGCGCCCTGCGGCGCCGTGAGGGCGTGCTGGAGGCGGACGTGCATTTCGCCACGGGCCGCGCCGAGGTCCGCTACGCCCCCGGGCGGGTCTCCGAGGAGGAGTTGCTCCAGGCCGTGGCCGACGTCGGCTACACGGCCGTCGTGGGTGAGGTCGAGGCGGACGTGAGCGTGCGGGAGATGCACCGGGCGCGCCGCCG
This sequence comes from uncultured candidatus Brocadiaceae bacterium, assembly GCA_964592385.1. Taxonomy (GTDB): domain Bacteria; phylum Planctomycetota; class Brocadiia; order SM23-32; family SM23-32; genus CAZQEQ01. The sequence continues at coordinate 101,640 of CAZQEQ010000002.1, forward strand.
AACGGCCCTGGCCTGGGCCCTGACCGGCCCGATAACGCTCGTGATGATCCCCTTTATGTTGGAGATGGAGGCGGTCAGGCCCTTCCGTCTCCTCTACGAGTGGGTGGTCATGCTGCTGGCGGTGCCCGTGCTGTTCGGGGCCGGCTTCGCCACGTATCGCAGCGCCCTGAAGAGCCTCCGGCACCTGTCGGCGAACATGGACGTGCTGATCATGCTGGGCAGCGGGTCGGCTTTCCTGACGGGGCCGCTCAGCCTTCTCGGCACGGGGATCCACAACTACGCCGGCGTGGGTGCCATGATCATGGCCTTCCACCTTACGGGGCGCTACGTGGAGGCGCGCGCCAGGGGGCGGGCGAGCCGGGCGATCCGCGAACTGCTGGAACTGGGCGCCAGGACTGCCCGCGTGCTCCGGGACGGCGAGGAGGTCGAAGTACCCGTCGAGCGCATCGAGGTGGGCGACGTGATGGTCGTGCGGCCGGGCGAGAAGATCCCCACGGACGGCGTCGTGGTCGGGGGGCGAAGCTCCGTGGACGAGTCCATGGCCACGGGGGAGTCGGTCCCGGTCGTCCGCGAGGAGGGCGACGAGGTCATCGGGGCGACGGTGAACCAGGAGGGGCTGCTCAGGGTCCGGGCGACGCGCGTCGGGCAGGAGACGTTCCTGGCGCAGGTCGTCCGGATGGTGCGAGAGGCGCAGGGCTCCCGCGTGCCGGTCCAGGGCTTCGCCGACCGGGTGACAGCGGTCTTCGTGCCGGCGGTGATCGCGCTCTCGGCCCTCACGCTTGTGGCCTGGCTGGCGTTCGCCGGCCCGCTGGGAGAGTGGGCGGAGCTGGCCGGGGGCGTCCTTCCGTGGGTCAAACCGGGCCTCGGGGCGGTCTCTCTGGCCGCTTTTGCGGCCATTGCGGTGATGGTCATCGCCTGTCCCTGCGCGCTGGGGCTGGCCACCCCGACCGCGCTCATGGTCGGCGTCGGCATGGGCGCCCGCAACGGCATCCTGATCCGGTCAGGCGAGGCCGTCCAGACCATGAAGGACGTGCGAACGATCGTCTTTGACAAGACGGGCACCCTCACCAAGGGCGAACCGGCGGTGACGGACGTTGTCGCACTGGGCGGCGGGCGGGAAGAGGACGTGCTCCGCTGGGCGGCCTGCCTGGAGAGCGGCAGCGAGCACCCGCTGGCGCGCGCCGTCCTGCAACGGGCGGCGGCGGACGGGATCGAAGCCGGCCGGTGCGAGGAGTTCGAGGCCGTGCCCGGCAGGGGCGTGCGGGGGACCACGTCCGGCCGGAGAATCCTGGTGGGCACCGCCGCGTTCATGGCCGAGGAGGGAGTGGACTGCGCCGCGGCCGGGGACGCGCGCTCGCGCCTGGAAGGAGAGGCGAAGACGGCCGTGCTGGTCGCCGTCGATGGCCGGCTCACGGGCGTCATCGCCGTCGCCGACACGCTGAAGGAGGACTCGGCACGCGCCGTCGCCCGGCTCAAGGAGATGGGCTTCGAGGTGGTCATGCTGACGGGCGATAACGAGCGCACGGCCCGCGCCGTCGCCGGGCAGGCGGGCGTGGACCGGGTGGTAGCCGGGGTGCTGCCCGAAAGGAAGGCGGCCGAGATCAGGCGCCTTCGAGGAGAAGCGGGCCCGGTGGCCATGGTGGGGGACGGCATCAACGACGCGCCGGCGCTCGCCGAGGCCGACGTCGGGATCGCCCTGGGCACGGGCACGGACGTCGCCATCGAGAGCGCCGACATCACGCTGGTGCGCGGGGAACTGGGCGCGGTGGTCAGCGCGATCAAGCTCAGCCGAGCCACTTTCCGCAAGATAAAGCAGAATCTGTTCTGGGCTTTCGGCTACAATGTGGTGGCCATTCCCGCGGCGATGCTCGGCCTCCTGCACCCGGCCATCGCCGAGGCTGCCATGGCATTCAGTTCCGTCAGCGTGGTGTCCAACTCCACGCTGCTCCAGCGCGTTGACATTGGTCCTGATTGACGGAGTGCCCGATGGTCATTGACTTCCACACGCACGCGTTTCCCGACGGGCTGGCCCCGAAGGCCATAGAGGTTCTCAACGCCGAGGTCGCGGAGGAGGCACGGGCGGTTCTGGACGGCACGGTGGGGGACCTTCTGCGGTCCATGGACAGGGCGGGCATCGAGCGCAGCGTCATCTGCTCGATAGCGACGGCCCCGAAGCAGGTGGACTCGATCCTGCGCTGGTCGCTGAGCGTTGCCGACGATCGGATCATCCCCTTTGCTTCGGTCCACCCGGAGTGCGCGGATGTGGCGAGCGAGGTGAGGAAGATAGCCGACGCGGGGCTGAAGGGGATCAAGCTGCACCCGCAGTACCAGGCCTTCGCGGTGGACGAGCGGCGTTTGTGGCCGCTGTATGAGGCGGTGGCTGACGCAGGCCTCATCCTGGCCTTTCACGCCGGGCGGGACATCGCCTTCCCGCCGGAGGACGACCGCGCCGCCCCCCGGCGCATACTCAAGGTACACCGCGCCTTCCCCGGGATGCGCATCTTGGCCGCCCACCTGGGAGGCTGGCAGATGTGGGACGAAGTGGCCGTCACCCTTGCCGGCACGGACGTTTACGTGGAGACCTCGTATACCTTCGACATGGGCGCCGAGGAGGACGTGGGCGAGGTGCTGCGGCGCCACTCCGTCGAGCGCATCCTGTTCGGCACGGACAGCCCGTGGCGGGACCAGGGGAAGACGCTCGACCTGGTGCGCCAGGCATTCCCGGACATGGAGGCCCAGCAATCTGTGTTGGGAAGGAACGCCGTGCGTCTGCTCGGCGTCTGAGGCGGTGGAGCGGCGCACGCAACGCCCGGCTTAGGAGGGACACTGTGGTGGTGAAGGGCAAGGTGGCAGCCGCCGTCCAGGTCGACTACGTGGCGTTCAAGGGCAGGGCGGAACGATCGCGCTACATTGTCGATCGCTTCGCGCGCTTCTTGAAGGGCAAGGTGCTGGACGTTGGGTGCGACGAAGCCGTGCTGAGGAGCCTGCTGCCCGACGTCCAGTACACGGGTGTTGACATTGGCGGCGACCCGGACGTCAGGCTGGACCTCGAGGAGATCGCCGCTTTCCCATTCGCAGACGGCCAGTTCGACTGCGTCGTTTGCGCAGACGTGTTGGAACATCTGGACAACCTGCACCACGTGTTCGGGGAGTTGGTGCGGGTTGCCGGCGCGCACGTCCTCCTCTCGCTGCCCAACAACTGGGCCAATGCCAGGAGGCCCGTTGAGAAGGGAAAGGGCCGCATCGGCCACTACGGCCTGCCCGCGCGGCCCCCGCAGGACCGGCATAAGTGGTTCTTCGGGCTCTCCGAGGCCATCGAGTTCGTGAAGGCGCAGCAAGCTCAGCATCCCATCTCGGTTGCCGAACTGCGGGTGACGGAGAAACCGAGACCCTGGGTGGTCAGAATGGCCCGCAGGCTGCGTTACGGCTCACAGGAAAGGTACCTGAACAGGTATGCCCACACTCTGTGGGTCGTTTACGAAAAGCGTCCCGAGGGCTGACGGTCTGCGTGTTCGGCCTCTCCTGGCGCTACCGGCGGGGGAAGGGCCAGAGCGGCCGGATCTTTATCACGCCGCCCGAGTCCTGCGCGATGTACATGAAGCCCTCCGCATCCAGGGTCATCCCCTCCTGGTTGTCGCCCGTCAGCGCGAGCACTTGCAGGCAACGGCCGTCGATGGTCAGTTCCAGCAGGCAGTTGGCCGCGTCGCTGGCGGCCAGGATGTGACCGGTCTCCGCGTCGTGGTGCAGCGCGGAGATGTCTATCACTCCCGGCTCGAACCATCTGAGCAGGCGCACCGGCGCGGTCTGCCCGGCCTCCCGCAGCGGCAGCTCGACCTCCACGATCACCGAGAGCTCCTCGTCCGGTTCGAGCGAGAAGCTCTGGTTTGCGACGAAGAACGTGCCGCCCTCGGGATGGCGCGCGTCGGGCACGAAGCAGATCGCCTCGATACCGTTGCCGCCGGGCCTGAACAGCTCGACGCCCCCGGCCTCCCGCGGAAGGTCGAACCGGCGCAGCAGGGCGAACGTCTCCGGATCGACCTCCAGGATCGCCTCCTCGCCTTCGACAGCCACATAGAGGGTGCCGGTCTCCGGGGCACGGGCCAGCCCCTCAAAGTCGGCGCCCTCGATGAGCGTCGCGTTGCGGAGCATTTCCCCCTCGGTCGTGATCTCGCATATCTGGCCCTCGTCTCCCACGACGAACAGCGTCCCGCGTCCGGGGTCGAACAGGATGCCCGAAGGCTCGTTGAATCCGCCCTTGTCGATGTTGCCGACCCATTCGTACGGCAACACCACGCGGCTCGGGTCCGTCACGGGGCCGCGCGGCGCCGTCGTGCAGGAGCAGCAGGCGAGCCATACCAAGGTGATGCTGAGCACACGGTGGGTGTTCACGGTTCTCCGGCCTTCCTTACGAGAGCAGCGCCAAGAGCAAATGCCCCGATCCGCCCGGCGTGGTGTCCGCACACCCGCGATCACCGAGGCAAAGGCACGTCAAACGTCAAACTCAAGAGTATATAGCAAACGGGCGGTCGGTGGAACAGAAACGGGTGCCTGCGCCTCCGGTGCTCTACGTGCCTTCCCTCGCGATGGCGATCAGTGCCTCCAGCGTGCTTGTCGCCACGCAGATGCAGGTGTCCGCGGCGCCGTAATAGACCTTGACCTCGCCGTCAGGCTCGACGACGGAGGCCGAGGGGAACACTACGTTGTTGATGTCCCCGACGCGTTCATAATCGGCACGGGGGGACAGGACCGGGATAGGGCTGCGTCCGATGACGCGGGTGGGGTCTTCGAGGTCCAGCAGCAGGACGCCCGCCCGGTAGATCGGGCCTCCGGAGGTCATCTTGACGCCGTGGTAGATCTGCAGCCATCCCTGCTCCGTCTCGATGGGCACGGTGGAGCCCCCGAGCCTGTAGGAGTCCCAGTATCCCGGCCGTGGCGAGAGCAACGCCTGCGAGTCGCCCCAGTGCATGAGGTCCTCGGAGAATGACAGCCATATGCGGCCGACGTCGTTGCCGATCGGGCGGTCGAAGCGTGCGTAGCGCCCGTTGATCCTGCGCGGGAAAAGGATGCCGTCCTTGTTACCCGGCTCGGAGATGATGCCCAGGCGCTCGAAGCTCAGGAAGTCCTCAGTGGTGGCCAGGGCCATGACGGGGCCGTGGCCGCTGAAGGCCGTGTAGACGACGTAAACGGTGCCTTCTATGACGGTGACCCTGGGGTCCTCGATGCCCGCGTCCTCGTATTTCTGCATGGGGCCTTCGGTGCAGGGCGCCATGACGGGGAAGCGTTCCATCTCGAAGTCGTACCCGTTGGCACTGCGGCCCAGGGCGAACAGGGAGTAGCCGTGCTGTCCCTCCACGCGCAGCAGCAGGAGATAGGTGTCGTCCAGCTTGACGGCCGAGCCGTTGAACACCGTGTTGCAGGTGAACGGTATGTCTGCGGCCGTGATGAGGGGATTGCCCTCGTAGCGGCGCAGCATCTCCTGTTCAAGCAGACCCGGCATACGTGTCGCTTCTCCTATGCGTCCTCGCCGTGACAGGTCAGTTGAAGGCCCTCGATGGTCACCGTGCCCAGGCAGATGCAACTGTCGGCGGCGCCGTAATAGATGCTGATCTCCTTGCCGTCGTCGGACAGGACGGCGCCGCACGAGAAGACGAGGTTGCCCACGTCGCCGATCCTCTCGTAGCGTTCTCGCGGCGCCAGGACGGGCACGTTTGAGCGCCCGATGACGTTGACGGGGTCCTCGGCGTCCAGGAACGCCGCGCCGAGCCGGAAAAGGGCTCCGCCCGGCGTCTCCTTGACTCCGTAATAGAACAGGAGCCAGCCGCAGGGCGTCTCGATGGGCGGCGTGGCGGCCCCGATGCGATGGTAGTCCCAGTATCCGCCCCTGTGGGTCATGACGCAGTCCCAGCCGCCCCAGTGGATCAGGTTGTCGGAGTAGCTGATCCAGACGTTGCCGCCCTCGCGCGGGCGTTCCAGTCTGGCGAACTTGCCGTGTATCTTCCGCGGGAACAACATGCCGTTCTTCGTGTCGGGTTCGGAGATGATGGCCACCCGCTCCAGCGACATGAAGTCCCGTGTCGTGGCCAGCCCCAGTCGGAAGCCATACTCCGACTGGCACAGATAGACCACGTAGTAGGTATCGTCGAAGGGGGTGATGCGGGCGTCGCGGACCCCGTCGGCCTCGTAGCGGGCGAACGGCCCGTCCTCGGAGGGGCGCAGGATGGGCTCGGCCTCGATCTCGAACCGCCGACCGTCGCCGCTTCGGGCCTTGTAGATGGCGCACCGGCCGTCGAGTTCCTCCACCGTCACGAGCAGGACCCACTCGCCCTCGTGCCTGACGGCGCCGGCGTTGTGCACGTCGCTGGCGGCGAAGGGCAGGTCGTCGATCGACAGGACGGGGTTACCGTCCCAGCGCTGGACGAAGTTCTTTGGGAGTTTGCGGTTCATGGGTCCGAGAGTCCATGATTATCTGTGCCTGAGGCCCCGGAAATCAAGTGCCTGCCTGCCGCGTCGTTGCCCGCGTGCGCCGTTTGCGGTATATAGGGCGGAGTCAATCGTGCTGCGGGGCGAATGCATGGAAGAACTGCTGAAACTGGCCAAGAAGGAGAAACTGGACGAGCTGGAGTCGGCGTGGCTCGAGGCCGTGGCCGGCGAGCAGATCGACCTCGCCGCGATGCTGGCGGTCCCGGAGGTCCTTGTTGAGCGGGGCCACACGGCCACTGCCGAGACGCTCGTCTGGTACCTGGCCAGCACGCTGAAGGAACGCGGCGACGCCGAGGGGGCCCTGAGAGCCGCGCGGCAAGGTGGGATGCTGCTGCCCCGGGGCCAGATGCTGCGCGAGATACTGGCCCACCTCTACGCTGACAAGTGGCACGAGCACCCGAATGCCGAGACCCTGGTCCGCCTCGCGCTGGAGAGCTGTCCCGGGCTTGACGAGGGCATCGTCTGCCTGGAACGACTGTTCCAGTTGGAGCCTGGCTCCTACGTGCTGGACCCCTCGCGCAACGAGGTCGGGCAGGTGGCGGGGTTCGACGAAGAGGGCGGCGGCCTGGCCGTGGAGTTCGCCGAGTCCGCACGGACGTATGCGCCTGCGATGACCGGCCGCCTGGAGCCCCTGTCGGAGGATGACTTCCGTGCTCTCTGCGTCTTCGAGAAGGAGAGGCTCCGGGACCTGGCCAAGCGCGACCCGGAGGAACTGGTCAGCCTGCTGCTGAGTTCAGTGGACCGCCGCATGGAACTCAGGAGGGTGCGGCTCTATCTGGAGCCCGTCCTGGGCTCATGGTCCCGCTGGTGGTCGGGCGCTCGGGACAAGCTGCGGCGCTCGGCCGCTATCGGCATGACGGAGGGGGGGGCGCCTTCGTTGTTCCTGCGCCGCCGGCCGCTTACTCACGAGCAGCGCCTTCTGAAGCGATTCCTGTCGCTGGATGACCCTCTGGTGCGCATGTCCACGGCGCTGCGCATCCTGGAGGAGGTGCGGGGGCGCGTTGAGGGGGCCGAGGAGGTCGTGCACCAGGTGGTCGAAGGGCTTGCCGCAACAGCACACGCGGCGGCGGACGATGGACCCAGCCTGGCCCTTCCGGCGGCGGCCGTGCTCAGCGCGTACCGCGACGAGTTCCCCGATCTGGATGTTCGGGAGGTCCTCCTGCCGGGCAAGGTGCTGCACGCTGCGGTCGAGCCGCTGGTGCGCGCGGACCAGCGTCTGTTGACGTGCGTTATGGGCTTCGTCGGACGGCTGGCGCCCGGGACCCGCACGTCCTTGCTGGTGGCGATGATGCCGCTCCTGCCGCGCGCCGGATGCGAGCGGGCGGCGCGAGTGCTGGCCGAGTCCGGCGAGCGTGAAACGCTGGCGCAGGTGGCGCGGGAGATCCTTACGCAGCCCGACGCGCACCCCGGGGCCGTCGCCTGGCTCTGGCGGGAATGCGCGAGCAAGGCGTCGGAAGCGCTGCCCGCGGACGTAGACCCCGTTTCCGTCCTGTTCAAGCTCCTCTCGACCGGCGCCGCCCTGATGCGCGACTCCCGGCTGGAGCCGCAGGAACTCAAGGCGCGGGTGGCGGAGGTCCGCTCGACCCTCTTCCACCGGGACGGCGAACTGCTGAAGCAGGCGCTGGCCGGTGCGCCGCCGGAGCGGCTCGGCACCGTCAGGCACATGGCGGAACGGAACCCGGTACTCACCAGCGGCATGCAGGTTCGCATCGCCGCGATCCTGAGCCGCCTGGCGCCCTCTTTGTTCGTCAAGGAGCTGCCTCCCTGGAAGCAAGACGTCATCTACACGACCCGGGAGGGGATCGAGAAGAGGAGGGCGGAACTGGAGCGGCTCGTGCACGAGCGGCTGCCGGCGCTGATCCGCGAGATCGGTGAGGCGGCGAGTTTCGGGGACGTCAGCGACAACGCCGAGTACCAGTCCGCCATCCAGGAGCGGTCGCGACTGGCCGACCTGGCCAACCGGATGCAGGAGGAGTTGTCACGGGCGCGCGTCATCACGCCCGAGATCGCGTCCGCGGACCACGTGACGGTGGGCAGCAGAGTGCGTGCGCGGAACCTCGCCACGGGCGAGGAGGAAGCATTCACTTTCCTCGGCCCCTGGGACGCCGACCCGGAGGAACGGATCTACGCCTACAACGCGCCTCTGGGGGCGGCCTTCATGGGCAGGCACGTGGGCGACGAGGTCACCTTCCGACTGGGTCTGGAGGAGCGCAGTTGGGAGGTGCTGGAGGCACGGGCGGGCGTCTGACGTGCCTGTCGGCATAACTTGCGGCCCGCCGAGAGGTCCAGGGGCAGGTCCCTCGGGTGAGAACTGCGCCCTTTCAATGGGGGGGGCGGCAGTGCTATAATTGGGTTGACCGTTGACCCTGTATCCTGGTGGCCCCGGAGACCCATGGCCGAAGACGAAAACCTTGTCGGCGAAAGCCCTCTGCTGGAAGCGGAGAACGGGCTCGAAGGCCAGCAGAAGGAGGAAAAGCTGGGCGAGAGGCTCGTGCGTCAGGGCGTCATCACGCAAGCCCAGCTTGGTGAATCCCTTGGCAAGCAGCGGGAGACGGGCCGATACCTGGGCGAGATACTCATTACCGAGGGCTATGCCACGGTCGAGGAAGTGTACCAGACCCTTTCCGAACAGATAGGGCTGGTCTACGTGGACCTGGCTACTGAGACCGTGGACTTCGGCGCGACCCAGCTCATACCGGAGAAGTTGGCCCGCAGGTTTCACCTGATACCGATCGCGATCGACGGCGACGTGCTGACCGTGGCCGTCGCCGACCACCTGGATGTTGTGGCGCTGGACATCGTTGCGAACAATACGGGATGCCGCGTGCGGCCCGTCTTGAGCAGCAGACAGAGCATCCAGAGCGCCATCGACCAGTTCTACGGCCGAGTGGGCGCCCTGGAGGACGACCTGCAGGCGATCCTGGAGACAGAGGAGCGAGAGAAGGAGGAGGTCGAGCCGTCCGTCGCCCAGTTGGAAGTGGGCGCGCACGACGCCCCGGTCGTGCGGTTTGTGAACCTGCTGATTCGGGAATCGGTGCGCAAGCGCGCCAGCGACCTGCACATCGAACCGCGGCGCGATTCGGTAAGTGTCCGGGCCCGTGTGGATGGAAGGCTGCGCCGGCTGACGGCGCCGACAAAGGCGATGTTCCCGGCAGTTGTCACCCGCATCAAGATCCTGGCGGGCATGGACATCGGGGAAAGGCGCCTGCCTCAGGACGGTCGCTTCAGGGTGGTGGAGGACAAGAACATCGACATCCGCGTCTCAACGCTGCCCACCATTCACGGCGAGAAGGTCGTCTTGCGGTTGCTGGACAAGAGCAAGCTGCTGCTCAAGCTGTCCAGCCTCGGGTTCGAGGAGGAGCAGCGGGACTTGTTCAACTGGGCTCTGACCCGCCCGCAGGGCGTCGTCCTGGTCACCGGGCCGACGGGAAGCGGAAAGACCACCACCCTGTACTCCGGACTCGCGTCGATAAGCCGCGAGGATCAGAACGTGATCACGATTGAGGATCCGGTCGAGTACGAGTTGGAGGGCGTCAACCAGATCCAGGTCAGAGCGGCGATTGGTCTGACATTTGCGCAAGGACTGAGGTCCATTCTGAGACAGGACCCCGACGTGGTGATGGTCGGGGAGATACGGGACCTGGAGACTGCGGAGATAGCCGTCAGGGCAGCCCTGACCGGGCACCTGGTTCTTTCGACCATCCACACGAACAGTGCCGTAGCTACCATCACGCGCCTGGCCGACATGGGAGTGAAGCCGTTCTTGCTGGGCTCGTGTCTAACGTTGATACTGGCGCAACGGCTTGTGCGGCGCATATGTGACTCGTGCAAGAGACCTTACGAACCGCCAAAGGAGATGCTGGAGACTCTGGGCATCCCGGAGACGGCCGAGTGCGTCCACGGCGCCGGATGCGCAAGGTGCGACGGCACGGGGTACTACGGTAGAGTCGGCCTCTATGAGATGCTGCCGATCGACGTGGATTTGTCGAAACTGATCACGCAAGGCGTGTCGGAGGAGCAGCTTGAAGAGGCTGCCAGGCAGGCGGGCCTGATCACGTTGCGGGAGTGCGGCGTGAAGAAGATCTTGACGGGCGTGACCACGCCGGAAGAAGTCATCGCGGAGACAATGGAGTAACAGATGGACGACAGGCTGCTCGGACTCATGTCGGAGATGGTGGAGCGGAACGCTTCCGACCTCCACCTCACGGCGGGCTCGCGGCCGTACTACCGGGTGTTTGGCCAGCTGGAACCCACCGACGTAGAGGTTGAGTCGCCGGCCGACCTGCAGGCATTGATATACTCCATACTGAACGAGGAGCAGCAGAAGCGGCTCGAGCAGGACAAGGAGCTTGACTGCTCGGTGGGCATCGCGGGCGAGGGCCGCTTCCGGGTCAACGTTTTCTACCAGCGCGGCTCGGTGGCGGCTGCCATCAGGAGGCTTCCTTACGACATACCGTCGTTCGAGGAACTCGGCCTGCCCGTGCACATCATGAAGTCTCTTTGCCATAAGCCGCGAGGCATGGTGCTGGTCACCGGGCCCACGGGAAGCGGCAAGTCCACGACTCTGGCCGCCATGATTGACTACATCAACCAGACCTCCGCCAATCGCATCATATGCGTCGAGGACCCGATCGAGTACCTCCACGGGCACAAGGAGAGCCTGGTGAGCCAGCGAGAGCTGGGCCAGGACACGCACTCCTTCGCGGACGCGCTCAGGCACGTGCTGAGGCAGGACCCGGACGTCGTGCAGATCGGAGAGATGCGCGACCTGGAAACCATTCGCTCCATGCTGACGGTGGCCGAGACGGGCCACCTGGCCTTCTCAACCCTGCACACCAGCACGGCGCCTACCACGATAAACCGTATCGTTGACGTTTTCCCCCACGAGCAGCAGGAGCAGGTGCGAGTGCAGCTTTCCTTCGAACTGGAGGCCGTCGTCTCGCAGCAACTGCTTCCCGCGCGAGACGGCAAGGGAGTCGTGCTGGCCTATGAGACGATGATCGTAAACCCCGCCATACGCAACCTGATACGGGAAGGGGAGATCGACCAGATTTACTCGCAAATGCAGATAGGCGGGGGGACGGGCATGGTCACCATGAACGCTTCCCTGGCGGAACTGGTGCTTGCGGGTAGGATCAACGAGGACACCGCCAAGTCCAAGTGCAGCGACGTAAAAGAGCTGACG
>CAZQEQ010000003.1:0-94784 GCA_964592385.1 uncultured candidatus Brocadiaceae bacterium
TGGCCAGCACGAGGAACGGCTCGGGCAGCCGGTACGTCACGCCGTCGACCGAGACCTGCAAATCGTTCATCGCCTCCAGCAGGCAGCTCTGCGTCTTCGGCGTGGTCCGGTTGATCTCGTCGGCCAGGACGATGTTCGCGAAGAGCGGACCGCGCTTGAACACGAACTCGCTCTTGGTCTCGTCATAGATGTTGACCCCCAACAGGTCCGTGGGAAGCAGGTCGGGGGTAAACTGTATCCGCCGGAACTCGCACTCGAGGGCAAGGGCGATCGTGTGGGCCAGCACCGTCTTGCCCACGCCCGGAACGTCCTCGATGATCAGGTGCCCCCCCGCCAGCAGCCCCACCAGGGCGAGTTCGACGCGGTCGCGCCTGCCCACGTAAACCTTGCGTATCTCCGCCACGAGCCTCTCGATGTGCTCGTGTGGGATTGCCAGCCGAGAAGTCGCCTCCGATTTCCCCATGCGTGTGTCCCCCGCCGATGAACCCCCTGTTCGCATCCATTCTACTGACGGCGGGTGAAACGGTCAAACCTTGCCGCGCCAGGGACCGGGGGGCGGGTAAGGGGCAATCGGGGCGCTGAGCAGGTGGCTGCCTATTCGGGCGGCTCTTCGGGTCGCTCTTCGGGTGGCTGCTGAAGCTTGCGGATCCAGTTGAGCGCCGACACGGACTGCTGGCCGCCGTGCGCGACGTGCTTGCGGAAGGCTTCGATCGCCTCCTCGTCGTTGCTCAGTTGCCTGGCGTACAGGAGCCCGAGGTTAAAGTACGCCGGTGCATATGAGTCGTCCAGCGCTATCACACGGTTGTAAGTCGCCACGGCGTCTTCCGGCTGCTTCAACTGGGACAGGACAACGCCGTGATTGTTCAGACATTTCTTCAGCAGTTCGGCGTCCGCTCCAGGGGTGGCTTCCAACAGCCCGCGGCACGCCTGGTAGTGCTCCGCAGCCGCCTCGAACTCACGGAAGTACGCCTCGCAGTAAGCCAGGCGGTAGAGCACGAGCGGGGCCTCCGCGCCGAGTTGCCGGGCGCTCAGCAGGACGGCGTGCGCGGCGTTGTAGTTGCCCCGGCCGAACAGGTCCGCGCCGAGCTGCAGGAGTCGGTCGCGCACCTTGGCAACGGGAAGCTCGGCGGGCGCGTCCGGCTCCGGTTCCGGTTTCTGCTCCCGCTGCGCAATCTGCTCCTTGAGATCGCTCACTTCCTTCGCAAGGCCCCGCGCGTTCTCCTCCTCCCTGGCGAGCTTATCCTCCAACTCCGCTGCCCGCTCGGCGTCCGTTTTCAGGGCGTCCCTGTGCCGGGTCAACTCGTCTCTCTGCTCCTGGACGTCGCCCAGCTCCTTCCGGAGCGAGTCCCTCTCGGCCGTCAGGGTCTCGCGTTCGGCCTGGAGGTCCTCGACCTGCCCCTGCAACCGGGTCATCTCTTCCTCCTGCCCGCGGTCGCACGCGGGCAGCGCCACGCACAGGAGCGCCAGCACCATCCCCGCGCCCACTCTCAATGTCATCCTTCTCATTGTGTCCTCGTTGCGTAAGAACGCGTGATGCGCGCCATGATACCGGGCGGCCCGGGACGACGCAACCTTCGCCCGGCTCAGCCGAACAGGCGCGTGATCTCGTCCTGCGGGAACCGGGGGACGGGCACGGTCTCGCCCCCGCGGGCCATGAGGGCACCCTCCGCCCGGGGCCGGACCTCCCCGACGTCGGCGCAGGCGATGCCGGCGCGCGCCAGTTCGGCGGCTATCCTGCCGGCGTCCGGCCGCGGCGCGCAGATGAGCAGCGCCCCGCTCGATATCGTCCCGAGCGGGTCCAGCCCGAAGTGCCGGCAGAAGGCCCCGCCGGGCTCGACCAGGGGGATCGCGTCGCCCTTGACCATCATGCCGCAGGCGGCGGCCTCGGCCAGCTCCCACAGCGCCGTCGCCACGCCCCCCTCGGTCGGGTCGTGCATGGCGTGCACTTCGCCGGTCTCGCAGGCGATCATTGCCTCCCTCAGCACGCTTATGCCGGGATCGTCGAGGAACCCGCGCGCCTTCTTGACCTCCTCCGGCGAGAAGGCCGACGCCAGATCCCCCGCCCGCTCGCGCGCCATGATCGCCGTCCCCTCGATGGGCACCCCCTTGGTCAGCAGGATGCGGTCGCCGGGCCGCACGCTCCGCTTGTCCACCAGGCGCCCCGCCTCGACCTCGCCCAGCATCTGGCCGACGAGCACGGGCCGGTCCAGGCCGGGCGTGACCTCCGTGTGCCCACCGCACAGCTCGCAATCGATCTCGTCGAGCGCCGACTGCACGTCGTCCCAGATGCCGCGCACGAGCGCCTCGTCCGTCCCGTTCCCCGGCAGCAGGGCCGTCAGGAGGAACCACTTCGGCCGCGCGCCGACCGTGGCGATGTCGTTCGCGTTCACGTGGACCACGTAGCGCCCTATGCGGTCCGTGGCAAAGGTGATCGGGTCGGTCTTGGCGACCAGGTAACCCTCGCCCATGCGGATGGCGCAGACGTCGCGGCCGATGCCCGGCCGGATGACCACCCGCTCGTCGCCTATCACGTTCGCCGCCAGCAGTTCGGCCAGCAGTTCCGGGTCCAGTTTGCCGGGACGGAACGCCACGCTCACTCGCCCTCCTGGCTGCGCGCCGCCAGCCGCCGGCGGCCCTCGACATAGACCATCAGCAGCGAGACGTCGGCCGGCGATATGCCGCTGACGCGCGACGCCTGCCCCAGGGACACCGGGCGCACCGCGCCGAGCTTCTCCCTGGCCTCCAGGCGGAGTTCCGGGATGGCCTCGTAGTCCAGCCACTCCGGGATGCGCGTCCCCTCGTTGCGCCGGAAGCGCTCTATCTGCGCGGCCTGGCGCTTCAGGTAGCCCTCGTACTTCAGCTCGATCTCCACCTGCTCGCGAACGGCCGGGTCCGGCGCCAGCTCGTCCACGCGCGGGTTGATCTCCGCCAGCGCGTCCATGTCCATCTCCGGCCGCCGCAACATCGTCGCCAGCGACCTGCCGTCGCGCCACGTGCTGCGCAGATAGTCCATGGCCTCGGCGACGGCGCGCTCCTTCCCCTGCAGGCGCGCCCAGAGCGCCTCCGGGATGAGGCCGTTCGCGTGCCCGTACCTCATCAGGCGCCGGTCGGCGTTGTCCTGCCTCAGCACCAGGCGGTACTCCGCCAGCGAGGTGAACATGCGGTACGGCTCCTCGGTGCCCCTGGTGACCAGGTCGTCAATGAGCACGCCGACGTACGCCTCGTCGCGTCCGAGAACGAGCGGCTCCTTCCCCTGGAGCTTTCGGGCGGCGTTGATGCCCGCCATGATGCCCTGCCCGGCGGCCTCTTCGTAGCCGCTGGTTCCGTTTATCTGGCCGGCGTGGAAGAGCCCCTCGACGCGCCGCGTCTCCAGGCTCAGCCGGAGCTGCGTCGGCGGCACCCAGTCGTACTCGACCGCGTAGCCGTAGCGCAGCACCTCCGCCCGCTCCAGCCCGGCGATGCTGTGCACCATGTCGTCCTGCACGTCGCGCGGCAGGCTCGTGAACAGGCCGTTGCAGTAAACCTCCAGCGTCTCGCGCCCCTCCGGCTCCAGGAAGAGCCGGTGGCTCTCCTTGTCCGGGAAGCGGACAATCTTGATCTCGATGGACGGGCAGTAGCGCGGCCCGAAGCCGGCCTTGATCTGGCCGTCGTACAGGGGCGCCCGGTCGAGCGCGGCGCGGATGATGGCGTGCGTGCGCGGGTTCGTGGCGGTCACGTAGCAGGGCAACTGCTCGCACTCGATCCGGTCGGTCGAGAAGCTGAACGGGCGCGGCTCGGCGTCGCCGGGCTGCGGCTCCAGGGCGTCCCAGTTCACGGTGCGGCCGTTGACGCGCGGGGGCGTGTCGGTCTTCAGGCGCCCCACCTCCAGCCCCGCTCGGCGCAGGTCGTCCGATAGGCCGACCGCCGGCGGCTCGCCCATCCGCCCGCCCGGCACCATCGCCGGGCCGAAGTGGAGCAGCCCGTTCAGGAAGGTCCCCGTCGTCAGGATGACCGCTTCGGCCCGGCAGGCGTGGCCGCTCTGCGTGCGCACCCCGCGCACGCGCCCGTCCTCGACGAGGAGGCCCGTCACCATGGCCTGCTGGAGGAGGAGGCCGTCCTGCGCCTCGAGGCGGCGTTTCATCTCGACGTGGTAGGCGTTCTTATCGGCCTGGGCGCGGGGCGAGTGCATGGCGGGGCCCTTGCCGGTGTTTATCATGCGGAACTGTATGCCGGTCGCGTCGATGACCTTCGCCATCTCGCCGCCGAGGGCGTCTATCTCGCGGACGAGCTGTCCCTTGGCCAGGCCGCCGATGGCGGGGTTGCAGCTCATGCGGGCGACCGCGTCGAGGTTCATCGTGAGCAGCGCCGTCCGGGCGCCCATGCGGGCCGCCGCCAGGGCCGCCTCGCAGCCGGCGTGCCCCGCCCCCACCACCACGATGTCGAAGCCGGAATCGCCCATGGGAAACACCGGGAACCGAAAGGGAAGCCGCGCGCACTACAGCAGGGCCATTCTACCCGCCAGCCGCTGCCCTGACCAGCGCGGCAGGCTCTCTGGGCTGACCGGCACGAGCCATGGCCCGGCTCAGAGCTTCTGCGGCGGAGGCAGCTCGCCCGTAAGGGGCTGGCCGGCCTGGTAGAGCGTCACCTTCTCGACGGTAACCGGCTGGGTGGGGCGGTCCCGCCCGTCCGTCTTGACCGCGCCGATCCGCTCCAGCACGTCCAGGCCCCCGACCAGCTTGCCGAAGACGGTGTGGCGCCCGTCCAGCCAGGGCGTGGGCACGAGCGTGATGAAGAACTGCGACCCGTTGGTGTTGGGGCCGGCGTTGGCCATCGAGAGTATGCCGGCGGAGTCGTGCTTCAGTTCGTCCACGAACTCGTCGGCGATCTCCCACGCCGGGCCGCCCGTGCCGTCGCCCTTCGGGCAGCCGCCCTGGACCATGAAGTCGGCGATGACGCGGTGGAACTTCAGGCCGTCGTAGAACCCGGTCGAGGCCAGGTGCATGAAGTTGGCGACGGTGTTCGGGACCCGCCCGTCGAAGAGCGCGACGGTCATGGCGCCCATGGACGTCTCGATCACGGCGGTGCTGGTCGGTCCGCCCTGCTGCCCGGATTCAGGATGCATGGTTGCACTCCGTCTGTATGGAATCACTACCCGCGCGAGCGGACGGTGGGTCACGTCTCAGCGCCGAAGTCGCGCGCCGCCCTGGTGATGCCCGGCATGACCGGCGGCAATTCCTCCTTGACTACCGTCCAGACGATTTCCAGGTCCACCCCTGAGTATTCGTGGATGAGCTTGTCCCGCATGGCAGCCATCCGCCTCCAAGGCACTGTGGGATACTGCTGCCGGATATCGTCTGGTATGCGCTTGGCCGCCTCGCCCATCACCTCGAGGCTTCTGATGACCGCGTTGACAGTCTTCCTGTCCGTTGCGAACGAGTGGAAGTCCGCGCCGTGCGTGAACTCCTCCACCTCCCGTGCGGCGTTCAGAATGTCGGCGATGTAGTCCCCGAGTTCCCGCCTCATACGTTAACGACCTCTTCCAGGATGCGGGCTCCTATGCGGGGCTTGAGGGCCTTCCGCGACACCAGGTCAACCTTGCACCCCAGACGCTCGGTAAGGTAGTCCTCGAGTTCCAGGAACCTGAAGAACCCTATGGGACGCGCGAACTCGACCAGCACGTCTATGTCGCTCTCGGGCGCGCCTTCCGACCGCACGATCGAGCCGAAGAGCCCAAGCTGCGCTACCCCATATTTCTCGCGCACCTCTCCCTTGAGCGCCGCCAAGGTGCTCAGCACCTCTTGCCTACTAACCATTCCCCGCGACCTCCGCTGTGCACGCGCTAAGAGGAGTCGCCAAGGTCTTCTCAGCTTCTCGGGCCCCTCACCCTGACCCTCTCCCGCCGGGAGAGGGAATCCCCCCGCCCTCTGCGAGGGGCGGGGAGGGAGAAACCACAGAGGACCTATGTCGTCCCTCTTAGAGCATACCGGCGGAGGCTGTGCGGCGCAAGTCGCACCACCGGCGAATGCGCGGAGCTTGAAGCGAACCGGGCCTTCTGATAACATCATATGTCCCGACGGTGACCATAGCTCAAATGGTTAGAGCACCAGACTGTGGCTCTGGGTGTTGAGGGTTCGAGTCCCTCTGGTCACCCCATGCACATCACGGCCCGGCGCGGCGGCCAAGCTGCGCCGGGCCGTTCTCTTGTCGCGAGATACGCCCGCGCATCGCCACACCTCCCCCTCATGGCCCGATAAACGCGCTTGAAAACGACGGGGAGCCCGCGTAACCTCATCCTGCCGCAAGGCCCAATGGTCTGACTTACGACAGCTCGTGCGCAAAGGAAGCTAATTGGGCTCCGACCTGGGAACGAGGAGACTCGGAGTTCGTGCCCCTCGTGCTGAGGTCCGACGTACGTTTGTCGCCGGAGGGAACTCGCCCTCGGATTCGAGGCGGATCGTGAGGCTCTCGCACGGCCGGGATATCGGCTTCGGGACGACGCACCTAAGGTAGCCAGTAGCAGCAAACAACCATCACAAACGTGAGAGGCTGGCAACATGGATATGCAAGGGCTGACACGCCAGGTCCGGTGTGTCTTGCTCAGAAGCGAACCTTTCCCGAGTATTCTCGCCGCCATCGTGTCCGCCAGCGGCGCCGTCGTGGTAAAGCGTTACTTGCCCTCTTCGTCGAGCATTTGGGGCGGCCTTCTCGGTGAGGTTTTCTTGATTGTCGGCGGCTATTGGGTGGCAATAGCCAAGGAGAGGTGGAAGCAAAGGCGCCGCTTGGAGGAAGAAGCGGAAGAACTCAAGCAGGGCATCAGTCGGTTTCAGAGATGGCTTGACAAGGAGTCCGACCGGTACGCTCACAGGCGAGCTGCCGTGACCAGTTCGCATGGGGGTCGGGGAATGCTGGCAAGTAGCACGTTCATCCTGCAACAAGCTTGGGAACTCGTGGAGTATCTGAGATGCGTAAGAGACAAGTGGTACGATGAGGTTAAGGACCCAAGCGGGCGAGTGGTGGCGATTGCCGGGATGGGGTCTCTGTCAGATCTGGATCCTTCGTTGGCTATGGCGATTGCTCAGGTGCGGGATGACCAGCATCAGGTGCGCTTGGACGCACACGCCAAAGCCCGTAAGGAAGCCGCGAAGGGCGCTGGGGGCTCCAAAGACTTAGATACCTGGTTTGATGCCATTCTGGAGCGACCCGCGTCCCAAGGATTGCTAGTGGGCTGTTAAGGAAGTCACATTGGCTTTCCCGGGCTAGGTCTGAAGCAGGCAGCGGGGCGAGACGCCCCGCCTACCCTAATGGGTAGCCCCCGGCGTCTCGCCGGGGGAGCCGGAAACACAAGGTTATCGGTTGAACACGCCACTAGAACGATGGTGACCATTGGACCCTCCAGCAATGCCAGCTGTCACCGTGCGGTCCGTTGGCTGGCATCGATGAGAGACCACTGGTCCACCAATTGATTGCTGCTCCGCCGCAGGTTGATCGAAGCGGCCGGGTCTGGCAGGACCTGTGGAGGCGCCTGGACCGTCCGCGCCTGGCGTTGTGGTTCCCGCACGTGGTCACGGCCATCGTCCTGCACGGCCTTTACAACGCGTTCGCCGTCGCCCTGGCCGTCGGGGGCGTCACGTTCTGAGGCCCGGGCGCGTCGGCCGGGCCGCTTGACGGGACACGAACGGGGGTATAATCTGGTGAGGTGTCGCGTGCTTTCGGGCCGAGGGGCCCGGCAATCGGGCGATGCCTGAAGCGCGGTCGCCACAGTGGAATGCTGCGGGAGTTGAGAGCGAATGAGAACGCGAAGGTCTGACGGCGACGACATGTCGCTGACGGGCATCTACGGCGGCGGGTCGCCGAGTTCAACAAGCGACGAACCCGAGCAGAAGCGGGCCCCCGCGCCGGAGTTCGCCCACACACTGCTGGGGCAGGCGTGGCGGGCGATCGGCTACCTCGTGCTGGCCTGCGGCGTCGCGGCCCTGCTGATGTCCGTCGTAATGCTGCTGAACGAGAACGCGTGGGGCCGCTGGATGGCCGCAGGCGGCGCCGGAGGCGCGTTAATCGGGCTGGTCTTCCTGAGCGTCGGGGCGCTGATCGACTACGCCGCGAACATCTGCCGCCGCCTCGGCGGCTAACGGCGTCACCCTCCGGCGGCCGCTGGTACCTCGTCCGCCTCACCACCGCGTCGCACGCTCCCGCGCCTCGTCCACGTCCATCTGGCCGGAAGCTACTCCACGTCGGGCATCTCGGAAAGCTGGACGCCCTCGGGCGCGCGGGCCCGCGTGAGCAGCGCCTCCAGCAGGCCGCGGTTCCTGTGCGGTCTGGCCGTGCAGGCGATGACCCTCGCGTGGTCCAGCCGGTTGACGCGCTCGTTCATGGCCTTCAGGGCATCCATGCAGTTGATGAGCGCGCGGTCCACGGGCATGCGCTCGGGGTTGATGTCCAGGCCGAAGTAGCCGGTGTAGCCGTGCATCTTCAGCACGTAGAGCGCGGCCTCGGCCTGCTCGGGGCTGATGGTGCCGACGTTCTGGTCCTGGTCGTAGTTGCCCAGCGGCTGGCCGTTCCAGTGGGTGTGGAAGAGCCGGCCGTACTCCATGACCAGGCTGAAGGCGTAGGCCAGGTCCTCGTATCCCATCAGGACGTGCCCGACCTCGGGGTTCATGCCGACCAGGGCATCGCCGGCGTCGAGGATACGGCGGTTCTCGGGGTCCTTGAGCATGGCCTCCGTCTTCATGCCCATCAGCAGGCCCTCGGGCGTGGTGCCGTAGAGGATGCGGGCGCGGGGCTCGTAAGGCTTCGGCTCCTCGGCGACGCGCACGCCGGGCACGGCGTCCATCGCCTCGGCGAGCCCCTCGCAGAAGCGGTCCCGCGCGGCGACGAAGTCCATGCCGAAGGAGTTCTCGTAGCCGTCTATGCCGGGCCAGACGATCGCGAAGTCCGTGTCAACGCGCCTGTTCAGCTCGAGGGTCGTCTTGACGCGCTCGATGGCGTTGCGGCGGACCTCCTCGATGGGGCTGCTGAGGGCGCCGAACTCGAACTGCCGCTCGAAGAACAGGTTCGGCACGATGGTAACGAGCCGGATGCCCGTCTCCTGCCCGAACCGGACGTAGCGGTCGATGTTCTCCTCGTTGACCTCGTTGGGGTAGTGCGCTTCCAGCCCGCAGAGGCCGTGCTTCTTCAGCGGCGCGGCCAGCTCGAAGACTCGCTCCAGCCACTCGTCCGGGCTGGCGGGCCTGTCCACGTATGCGTCGTGGAACCGTCCCCCGCCGGGGAAGAAGAACCAGACGCCAGCCGAGAACTTCAGATCCAACTCGAAGCTGTTCAGGTGCTCGATGAGTTCCTGGGGGCTCCTGCGCGTCGCCTGCGGCTTGGTGTCTGCGAAACCCATTCTCCCGGCTCCTCCTGGTGTTTGTTTCAGCCGATGGTAAACCATATCCGGCGCAGTGCAACTGCACGGGGAGCGTTCCCGCACGGAAACCTGCGCCTCCACTCAACATCGGCGGCCATCCGCGCTATAATAAAGGGAACAGGCGGCGGAGCGCACTCTGAGGTGACCGAGACGATGGCAGTCGGGGTGGTCCGTTACGGGGCAATGGGCAAGAGCGGCGTGTTCTCGGTGCCGGAGGGGGACGTGGCCGCGGGCAGCAACGTCGTCGTGCGCACGAAGCGCGGCGTCGAGTGGGGCTGGCTCCTGCACGTGAAGCCCGACGAGGGGGGCGGCGAGAAGGTCGCAGGCGAGGTGCTGCGCCGCGCCACCCCGGCCGACCACGAGAAGCAGGCGGGCCTGGTGGAGAAGCGCCAGGCGGAGGAGTTCGAATACTGCGCCCGGCTGATCAAGCAGTACAACCTGCCGATGAAGCTGCGCATCGTGGAGCACCTGTTCGGCGACGACAAGATCATATACTACTTCCTCTCGGACGGGCGGGTGGACTTCCGGGGCCTGGTGCGGGACCTGGCGAAGCAGTACAGGACGCGGATCGAGATGCGCCAGATCGGCGTGCGGGACGAGGCGCGGATGCTGGGCCTGGTCGGGCCATGCGGACACGAGCTTTGCTGTCGGCGGTTCCTGGCGGCGCTGAAGCCCGTGCCGATGAAGATGGCGAAGGACCAGAAGTCCACGCTCGACCCCGCCAAGGTCAGCGGCAGTTGCGGACGGCTCAAGTGCTGTCTGCGGTTCGAGGAGGGCCTCTACGAGGAGTTGAAAGAGAACCTGCCGCGCCGGGGCGCGAGCGTTCGCACCGCGGAAGGCAACGGCACGGTGCTGGACTACCAGATACTCAGCCAGACGGTGCTGGTGGACCTCGGGGACGGCGCCCGGCACGAGTTTCACATCAACGACGTCGAAGTGGAAAAATGAGCCCGCGCCTGCGCGCAAGGCCCTTGACATCGCTCCTGATAGCCTCTACACTCACCGTCGGCGTGAACCGTCGCGTTCCGGATGACTCAGCGAGGACAAGACATGCGGCCGCGAACTCTCGGAAGAATAGCCATTGCCGTCCTGTGCGTGATGGCCGTGCTGACCAGCCTGATCTACGCCGCGTCGCACGGTGCAACCGCTCACGACAATGCCCGGGCACTCACGTTCGCGATCTTAGCGTTGGTGTTCGCGACGTTGTACCGTTACTTCGAGGACTGAGGGCAGCCGGTCCGTCCCTGGACGTCAGTCCTGGTCCTCATCCTCGGAGGCGTCTGTGTCATTGTCCTCTTCGCCCTTCTGCTCCGCCTGATCTCCCCTGCGGTTGTTGGCAAACAGCGGCGCCACCGTGATGATGTTCCCCTTCGTGCGCCGGGCCGGCGCCGGCGGAGAGGGCCGCTTCGCGTGGTCGGGAGAGTGGGGGCTGGAGCCGGAAACACCGTAGAGAATCTCTTCCTGGATGGCCTCCAGGGTGGCCAACACGGTGCTCTCGACGGTGGTGAAGGCGTCGGCCACCTTCTGCCGCACGGACTGGCGCAACTCGACGTCCAGCCCCTCGAGGTCGCTGCGTACGCCCTGTAGCTGGCCGGTCAGGGCCTCAACACGCTGCGCTGCCCTGTGCCCCTCGGTTGAGGCGGCGCCAAGCTCCTGCCGGATGGCCTCGAGTTCCTTCTGGAGGTCCTCGACGCGGCGCCGCGTGTGGCGGCCCTCCTGCGAGAGCTTCTCCAGGGCCTCGCGCAGCTCCTGCCGGCAGGCCTCCAGGCGCTCGGCAGTGCTCTCCTCGATCCCGTCGAGCCGGCTGCCGATCTTGCTGCGCACGCCGTCCACATGGGCCTCGATGCCCTTCAGACCGCCCCCGAGCGTGCGCACCCGTTCCCAGAACCGCTTGACGGGCACCATGAACAGGAGGCAGTAGATCGCAATGATAAGCGACAGGCAGCTGAACGCCGTCAGGATGAGCGCTTGCACGAAAGGCATCGCATCTCCTCCGTCACGACCTCTACTGCCCGCCGTCCCGGCCCCTGAAGGCGCGATGGACCCTGCGAAGGCGCAGGAAAAAGACAACCAGCATAACAAGGAACACGACGACGAGCGCGCCCTGCCCCCAGGGCTCGGCCCGATAGAAGACCGCGAGGACGAACAGGGCCGCAACGGAGAGCAGAATCAGCCCGTCCTCAAGGTATACATGGCGCTGCGACATGCCGCGACCACAACCAGAAAGCGCTGCGTGCAGGACGCTCCTCCGCGCCGGAAGAGCCCGTGCTCCACACGGCCATATTGTACCGGCGCCGACCCCGATGTCAACGCGGTCGCCCTTAGCCAGTTGACATAGCCTCTCTTGAGTCCCAGAATGGGCGGCTCAGCCATGCAGGACGCAGAAAGGCTCCATCGTTTTCTCGTGCCGCAGGGATGCAGGGCGGGAGACACGGTCATCCTGCCCCGGGCCCAGAGCCATCATCTGGCGGCTGTCTTGCGCATCCGGCCGGGAGACGGCGTGCGGACTTCCTGGTGGAGAAAGCCGCCGAGCTGGGCGCCGCCGTGCTCCAGCCGCTGGTCTGCGAACGGCTCCAGGGCCAACAGGCCCGCGGCATCGAGCGGCGGCGCGAGCGGTGGGCCCGGAAGGCGGCGGAGGCCGCGCGACAGTCCGGCCGCGGCGTCGTAACCGAGATAGGCGACGCGCTGGAGTTCGAGGACTTCTTGCGCGAGCCGGCGGCCGGCCTCCGGCTGCTCGCTTCGCGCGAGGACTCCCGCACGCTATGGCAGGCGCTCGAGGAGATCGAAGAAGCGCCGCCGTCGGTGGTCATGGCGGTCGGCCCCGCAGGGGGCTTCACCCGGCGGGAGCGCGAGGCCGCCGTTGGGGCCGGGTTCCGGCCCGTGTCGTTGGGGCCGAACACGCTGCGAGTGGAGACGGCCGCCATCTGCCTGCTGGCCGCCGTAGCCTTCTGGCTCGAGGCGAGGGCGGGGCAGGCGACGTGACCGGGTTCGCCATCGGAAAGTGACATCGTCGGGGAGGCACATGGAACTACAGTTCTTCGGCGCGGTAGGGACGACGACCGGCTCGATGCACCTGCTGAAGGTCAACGGGACGAGCCTGCTGCTGGAGTGCGGGCTCTTCCAGGGCAAGCGCAAGCAGGCATTCGAGAAGAACCGCCACATCCCGGCCGAGGCGGTCTCGGCGGACGCGTGCATCCTCTCGCACGCCCACATCGACCACAGCGGCAACCTGCCGTCCCTGGTCAGGAGCGGGTTCCACGGGCCGATCTACGCCACGCCGGCCACGCGGGACCTGTGCGAGATCATGCTGGCCGACTCCGCTTACCTGCAGGTCCAGGACGTCCGCTACGTCAACAAGCGGCGCATCAGGCAGGGCAAGAACCCCTTCGAGCCCCTTTACACCCCGGACGACGTCCCGGACACCTTGCGGGCCTTCCGCCCGGTGCCCTACCACGAGGTGCGCGACGTGGCGCCCGGTGTGAAACTCAGCTTCCGGGACGCGGGACACATCCTCGGGTCGGCCTTCGTGCAACTGGACATCGCCGAAGACGGCGGCACGCGCCGGCTCTTGTTCACCGGGGACATGGGCCGCAAAGAGATGCCCATACTCAAAGACCCGGAAGTGATTCATGACGTGGACGTCCTGATCACTGAGAGCACGTACGGCAACCGGCTGCACCCGCCCAAACAGAGCGTCAGGGAGACGCTGCGTGACATCTGCGGCCGCGTCCTGCGGGACCGGGCGCGCCTGGTCATCCCCGCCTTCAGCGTCGGGCGCACGCAGCAGATCGTCTATTTCCTCAACGAGTTGTACAGCGACGGCGCCGTGGGCGAGATCCCCGTCTTCGTGGACAGCCCGCTCTCGACGCGCGCGACCGACGTGCACCGCCGGCACCCGGAGTGCTATGACCGGGAGGCCGCCCGGCTGCTGCGGGAGGGCGACGACCCGTTCTCATTCCCTCGCCTGACATACGTCACGGACGTGAAGGAGTCAAAGAAGCTCAATGAAATGCGGGGCCCCGTCGTCATCATCTCGGCGTCGGGCATGTGCGAGGGCGGCCGCATCCTGCACCACCTGGCCCAGACCGTCGGCGATGAGCGCAACGTCATACTCATCGTCGGCTACCAGGCGGAGAACACGCTCGGCCGACGGCTTGTCGAGGGCGTGAGCCCAATCAAGATATTTGGCGAGCCGTTCGACCTGCGCGCCCGGGTCGAGGTGATCAATGCCCTGAGCGCCCACGCCGATCACGACGAACTCCTGGGCTACTTCGCCGCGATGGGTTCGCGGCCGGACAGCGCCTTCGTGGTGCACGGGGAGCAGGAAGCCTCGTCCCAACTGGCGCAGGACCTGCGCCGGCTCGGCACCCGAGAAGTCGTCCAGCCGGAGGAAGGAACGGTCTACGCCGCGTGAGCGGCGGGCCGCCCCGTCAGAACACAGAGGAGGGAAGCCGCAATGGCGACGATGCGAGTGGGTCTCTTCGGCGATTCGATCTCCAAGCAGGCGAACATGACCGTGTTGCTGCCCGACCGCGTCGAGGCCGGCGGTCCGTACCCCGTGCTGTACCTGCTGCACGGCATGTCGGACGACGACACCATCTGGACGCGGCGCACGTCGCTGGAGCGATACACGGCGGACATGCCGCTGATCGTCGTCATGCCGGACGGTGCCCGCAGCTTCTACACCGACGCCCGGCGGGGGCCGGCCTACGAGAGCCACATCATGAAGGACGTCATCGGGTTCACGGAGCGTTTCTTCCCGGCCATCCGCGAGCGGCGCGGACGGGTCATCGGGGGGCTCTCGATGGGCGGATACGGCGCCATGAAACTGGCCCTCAAGCACCCGGACATCTTCTGCAGCGTCGTCTCCCATTCGAGCGCCTTCGACATCGCCAAGCGGCTCAAGGACCGCGAGGACCTGCAGGACGCACTGGCACTCATATTCGGCGACGACCCGGCCGAGGGCGGCAACGACATCTTCGCACTGGCCGAGCAGATCGACCGGAGCAAGCTGCCCGCCATCCGGTTCGACTGCGGCACGGAGGACGGCCTGCTTGAGGACAGCCGGGACTTCCACAAGCACCTGGAGAAGCTGGGCATCGAGCACGAATACGAGGAGTTCCCCGGCTCGCACAACTGGGGCTACTGGGACGTGCACGTGCAGGAGGCCCTGGCCTTCCACGCGCGCGCGCTGGGCCTGTGACGGCCTGCCGGCATGGGGCCGCGGGGCCCCTTCAGCGCGGCCGGCGGCAACTGTGGGCGGGCATGAGCCACGGCGGGGGGACGGCTTTCTGCCGTAATGTTTCCTTGACAACGCCCTCTGCGCGGTTAAGATTGTGGGTCTGTCGTTTGCTTTGGCTTCGTTACTGGTGCGCGGGAAAGGAGTTGCGCAGATGTCTGAGTTGACGCGTGTCATCCTGAGGGAAGACGACCTTCCGAGGCAGTGGTACAACATACAGGCGGACCTGCCCAATCCGCTTCAGCCGCCTCTGCACCCCGGCACGGGGCAGCCGATAGGGCCTGAGGACCTGGCCCCCGTCTTCCCGATGAACCTGATCGAGCAGGAAGTCAGCCAGGAGCGATGGATTGACATCCCCGAGGAAATCCTGGAGAAATACAGTCTCTGGCGCCCCTCGCCCCTGCACCGCGCCAAGTTCCTGGAGGAGGCGCTCGATACGCCCGCCAGGATCTACTACAAGAATGAAGGCGTCTCCCCGCCCGGCAGCCACAAGCCCAACACGGCCGTGGCGCAGGCGTACTACAACAAGGAATTCGGGATCAAGCGCCTGACTACCGAGACGGGCGCCGGGCAATGGGGCAGCGCGCTCTCGATGGCCTGCAAGCTGTTCGGCCTCGAGTGCAAGGTTTACATGGTCCGCATCAGCTTCGACCAGAAGCCCTTCCGCAAGCTGATGATGAGCGTCTGGGGGGCGGACTGCGTGGCCAGCCCCAGCGAGGAAACCCAGATCGGCCGGAAGATCCTGCAAGAGATGCCCGACACGCCCGGCAGCCTGGGCATAGCCATCAGTGAGGCCATCGAGGACGCCGTCACCTCCGAGAACACGCGATACTCCCTGGGCAGCGTCCTGAACCACGTCCTGATGCACCAGACGGTCATCGGCCTCGAAGCGAAGAAGCAGTTCGAGTTGATCGGCGAGTATCCGGACGTAGTGATCGGCTGCGCGGGTGGCGGCTCCAACTTCGCCGGCACGGTCTTCCCGTTCGTGTGCGACAAGATCCACGGCAAGGAGGTGCGGGTCGTCGCCACGGAGCCGACGGCTTGCCCCACGATGACGCGCGCGCCTTTCATTTATGACTTCGGCGACACGGGCGAGACGACGCCGCTGCTGCCGATGTACTCGCTGGGTCACGACTTCGTCCCGCCGCCCATTCACGCCGGCGGGCTGCGTTACCACGGCATGGCTCCCCTGGTCTCCCAGTTGCTCAGAGACGGGCTGATAGAAGCGCAGGCACTGCACCAGTTGGAGTGCTACGAGAGCGCCGTCCTGTTCGCCCGCACCGAGGGATTCATCCCGGCCCCCGAGACCGCTCATGCCATCGCATCCGTCATCCGGGAGGCCCGGAAGGCCAAAGAAGAAGGCAAGGAGAAGGTCCTCCTCTTCAACTGGTCGGGACACGGCCTGATGGACCTGACGGGCTACGACGCCTACTTCAGCGGCCAGCTTCACGACTACGCGCTTCCCGACGAGGAACTGGAGAA
Organism: uncultured candidatus Brocadiaceae bacterium; assembly: GCA_964592385.1. GTDB lineage: Bacteria > Planctomycetota > Brocadiia > SM23-32 > SM23-32 > CAZQEQ01. Next base: position 16,104 of record CAZQEQ010000003.1, read on the forward strand.
GTCCCTGGCGAGGGTGACGGACCTGCCCAAGCCGAAGTGACCCACGCGCAAGGAGCCCGGCGTTGCTGGAGGAGCACGACGAGCGGTCCCGGCGCTGCCCGCGCCTGGGGCACGAGGTCACCTTCCACTACTGCCGCACGCAGGAGGGCAGCTCGCTCTGCGGGCGCATCCTGGACTGCTGGTGGGAGGCGTTCGACGTCCGCGCCTTCGTGGCGGAGCACTTCGGCCCGGAGAAGGTCGAAGAACTGCTCGACCGCGAACACCCCAACAAGGTGATGAGCATCCTGGACATCGTGCAGCAGGTGCAGCAGAGGGCGGCCCGGGACCGGGAGTCTTCCCAGTAGGGGCCGCGCCGCCCCCAGGCGCCGGCGGGGCGCTTATTCTTCCGCCTGTTCGGGCCGGCGCCTGTCAATGACGCGGACGGCCTTGCCCTTCGGCCGCGGCAGGGAGCCGGGCTCCACCAGCTTGATGTCGGTGCTCAAGCTGAGGGCCTCGTTAAGGCGCTGCTCGATCTCCTCCTCCATCCGGCGCAGGTTCTTCATCTCGTCGGAGAGCATCTGCTCGGTGACCTCTATCTTCACCTCGAGCGTGTCCAGCGCGCCCTTGCGGTCCACGATGATCTGGTAATTCGGGCTGGTGCCCTCCATCTCCAGGAAGGCGTGCTCGATCTGGCTGGGGAAGACGTTGACGCCCCGGATGATCAGCATGTCGTCCGTGCGCCCGGTGACGCGCGCCATCCGACGCGACGTTCGGCCGCACTCGCAGGGCTGGTCCTGCAGCGAGGTGACGTCGCGCGTGCGGTAGCGCAGCACGGGCAGCGCCTCCCTGGTCAGGGTCGTCAGGACCAGTTCCCCCTCTTCGCCCGGCGGCAGCACCTCGCCCGTGTTCGGGTCGATCACCTCCGGGTAGAAGTGGTCCTCGAAGACGTGCATCCCGCCTCGCATCCGGCACTCGCCGCTGACGCCGGGGCCGATCACCTCGCTCAGTCCATAGTTGTCGTAGCCGGCCAGGCCGTACTGCTCCTCCATCTGCTGGCGCATCTGGTCGGACCACGGCTCCGCGCCGAAGCAGCCCACGCGCAGGCTGGTGTCCCTGACCAGGTCAACCCCCATCTCGTGCGCCGTCTCGCACAGGTAGAACCCGTACGAGGGCGTGCAGACGATGTGCGTTGTGCCCAGGTCCTGGATGAGCTGGATGTGGCGCCGCGTGTTCCCGGCGGCGGCCGGCACGACCTGCGCGCCGACGCGCTCGACGCCGTAGTGCAGCCCGAAGCCGCCGGTGAACAACCCGTAGCTGAAGGCCACCTGGACGACCGACTCCTGGCTGACGCCGGCCATGGCCAAAAAGCGCGCCACCAGGTCGGCCCAGGTCTCCAGGTCCCGCCTGGTGTAGGCGACGACGGTCGCCGCGCCGGTCGTGCCGCTGGAGGCGTGCACGCGCACCACCTCCCGCCGCGCCACAGCCAGCAGGCCGTATGGGTAAGCGTCCCGGAAGTCGTCCTTGACGGTGAAGGGAAGGCGCTGAACGTCATCGAGGGAGCGGACGTCCTCCGGTCGCACGCCCGCCTCGTCCAGCTTCCTCCTGTAGAAAGGAACGTGCGCGTATGCGCGGGCGACGGTGTTCTTCAGGCGTTCGGTTTGCAGGTCAAGCAGTTGCGCACGAGGCATGCACTCGTGCTGCGCGTCCCATGTGTACATGTCGGCCCTCCGAGGCTCACTCGCCCAGCACGTCCACCTTGCCCATCACGCTGAAGCCGGCGTCGCCGAGGCACTGGATCGCCGCCTGGGGATCCTCGAAGCGGAAGATCAGCGCCGCCCGCCGGACCTTGAGCGACGAGAAGGCGTACATGTACTCCACGTTGATCCCGCCCTCATCCAGGGCGCTGAGCAGGCTGGCGAGCCCGCCCGGCCTGTCCTCCACCTCAACCGCCAGAACGTCGTTCATGACGACGGTGAAGCCGGCTTCCTTGAGGGCACCGCGGGCGGTCTCGGCATCGGACACGATCAGTCTCAGTATCCCGAAGTCCGCCGTGTCGGCCAGGCTGAGCGCCACGATGTTGACTCCGTGGTCCGCCAGCGCAGTTGTGGCGGCCGCCAGGCGGCCGGACCGGTTCTCAACGAAAACGGAGAGCTGTCTGACGAGCATCTCTGCACCTCCTGCTCACTTTTTCCGCTGGTCAATGACGCGCTTCGCCTTGCCCATGCTCCGCTCGATGGAGCCGGGCTCCATCAGCCTGACGCGCACGTGCAGGCCCAGCACGTTCTCGATCTTCGTGCGCACGTTCTGCCCGAAGGCCTCCAGCTCGCGCACCTTGTCCGAGAAGAAAGCTTCCTCCACCTCGACCTGCACCTCCATGTCGTCCAGCGCGCCCTTGCGGTCAACGACGATCTGGTAGTGCGGCTGCGTGCCCTCGATGCCCAGCAGAATGGACTCGATCTGGCTGGGGAACACGTTCGTGCCGCGGATGATCAGCATGTCGTCGGTGCGGCCCGCAATGCGCTCCATGCGGCACGTCGTCCGCCCACAGGCGCACTTGTCCCAGTGCAGGCGGGTGATGTCGCGCGTGCGGAACCGGATCACCGGCATGCCGGTCTTGGTAATGGTGGTGAGGATCAACTCGCCCTCGTCCTGGGCCGGCTCCAGCGTCTCCGGGTCCACGAGTTCGGGCATGAAGTGGTCCTCGAAGATGTGCAGGCCGTTCTGGGCCTCGCACTCGCTGGACACGCCGGGCCCGATGATCTCCGTCAGCCCGTAGATGTCGTAGGCCTTGACGCCCATCCGCTCCTCGATCTCGTCCCGCATCTGGTCCGTCCAGGGCTCCGCGCCGAAGATGCCGATGCGCAGGTTCGTGTCCCGGAAGTCCACCCCCATCTGGTGCGCCACCTCGACGAGGTACATGCAGTAGCTGGGCGTGCCCATCCAGGCCGTGACGCCGAAGTCCTGGATCAGCATCACCTGCCGCTCGGTGTTGCCGCCGGAGACGGGGATCACGGTCGCGCCGAGGCGTTCAAGGCCGTAGTGGGCCCCCAGCCCTCCCGTGAACAGCCCGTAGCCCCAGGCCACCTGGCAGACGTCCCGCGGCGTCACGCCGATCAGGTGGAACGTGCGGGCCATGACCTCGCTCCACAGGTCAATGTCGCCCCTGGTGTAGCCGGCCACGATGGGCTTGCCAGTAGTGCCGCTGGAGCAGTGCGTGCGCACGATCTGGTCCATCGGGGCGGCGAACAGGCCGAAGGGGTAATTGTCCCTCAGGTCGTTCTTCACCGTGAAGGGCAGCTTGCGGATATCCTCCAGGGATTGCAGGTCGTTCTCGGTGACGCCCTTCTCTTCCAGCGCACGCGCGTAGAAGGGCACGTTCTGTCGTGCGTAAGCCACCGTGCGCCGCAGCCGCTCCAGCTTCAGTGCGTCCAACTCCTCACGCGGCATGTGGTCTTTGTTCCACAGTTCTTCCATGAGCATCTCCCTCCGATCAATCGTCGAAACGCCGGCCCGTTTCAAACGCGGCGACATTTGCCTCAACGGTCCTCTCGGGCAGGCAGCGCCTGACGGCGTCGTGCCAGGATTGCGGCTCGACGTCGAAAAACCGGGAAAGCCTGCCCAGGGCGGCCATGTTCACCGAACGCGGATTCGCCACCTGCCCGCGCAGTTCCGCCGGCACGCCGATGAGCCGCCCGCGCTCACTGCGCAGGCGCGGCGCCGCCCGTCTGCCCTCGCTGTCGTCCAGCGCGACGATGAAGTCGGCCTCCTCGTAAGCGGCCAGCGGCGAGAACACGCGCTCGCCGCAGCGCACTTCGCTCAAGACGCTGCCTCCCCGTTGCGCCATGCCGTGGACTTCGCTCTGCTTGACGTCGTAACCCTGGCCCATCAGCACCTCGGCCAGGACCTGGCTGGTCTTCAGCACGCCCTGCCCGCCGACGCCGACTATGAGCACGTTGACTGTCTCACTCGCCGCCAACTTCACACCTCTTCAACGGCGTCGAACTTGCACACGTCGAAGCACAGGCCGCAGCCCGTGCAGTAGAGCGGATTGATCTCGACGTGGCCCTCGGCCTGCTCCAGCGCCGGGCAGCCGGTCTTCAGGCACGCGCCGCAGTCCTTGCACAGATCGGGGGCGATACGGTAGCGCCTGCGCTCGGCGTCCCTGCGCAGAAGCAGGCAGGGCCGCCGGCAGACGATGACGCTGTACTCCGCTCGGCCCAGGCTCTCCTCCAGCGCTTCCTGAAGCCCCGACCTGTCGTAGGAATCGACCACCTTCACGTCCCTGACGCCCAGTCCCCGGCAGGCATTCTCGGGGGTCACCGTCGGCGCGGGCTCGCCGTCCAGCCGAAGGCCCGTCCCCGGGTGCGCCTGGCCTCCCGTCATGGCTGTCGTGCCGTTGTCCAGGATCAGCAGCGTGCCGGTCGAGCCGTTGTACACGGCATCCAGCACGCCGGTCAGCCCGGAGTGAAAGAACGTGCTGTCGCCGATGACCGCCACGACCCGCCGGGCCTCCTCCTGCGACACCACCCGTTCAATCCCCAGCGCATTGCCCACGCTGGCGCCCATGCAGATGCACGTATCCAGGTTCGACAGCGGGGGGAGCGCACCGAGAGTGTAGCAGCCGATGTCGCCGGTGACAATCAGTTTCAGTTTCTTCAGCACGTGGAAGACACTGCGATGGCCACAGCCGGCGCAGAGCACGGGCGGACGCGGCGGCGGCAGGTCGGACGGCGCCTCGCGGGCCGCGTCCGGCCGGCCCTCGATGATGGCGCGCACGCGGTCCGGGTTCAGCTCGCCCAGGCGGAAGCACCGGTCCTTGCCCCGCGCCTCGATGCCCGCCGCACGGATGTTCTCCAGCATGAAGTCGCTCAGTTCCTCGACGACCAGCAGGTCGCCGACGGCCCGGCCGAACTCGCCGATGCTCTTCAGCGGCAACGGCCAGGACATGCCCACCTTGAAGACCGGCACGTTCGGGGCCACCTCCCGCACGTATTGGTAGGCCACGCCGGCAGCCACGATGCCCAGCGGCGCCCCTTCGGGGTCGCCCACGCACGCGTTCACCTCGACGGTCTCGCTCAACTCCTCCAGTCTTGCCAGCCTCTCTTCGAGGGCCGCGTGGCGCTTCCTGGCGTTGCCCGGCACCATGACGAAACGCTCTATGTCTCGCTCGAAAGTGTGGTCCCGCTGCACGTCCTCCGGCGCGCCCGGCGTGACGACGCTCTTGCTGTGGCAGATGCGCGTGGTCAGCCGCAGCAGCACGATGGTCTCGAACTGCTCGCTCAGCGCGAACGCCGTGCGCGTGAAATCGTACGCTTCCCGGCTGGACGACGGCTCCAGCATGGGCAGGCCGGCGAACCGGGCGTAGTGCCGGTTGTCCTGCTCGTTCTGGGAGGAGTGCATGCCGGGGTCGTCGGCGCTCACGAGGACCAGGCCGCCCTTGACCCCGGTGTAGGCGCCAGTCATCAGGGGGTCGGAGGCCACGTTCAGGCCCACGTGCTTCATCGTGACCAGTGAGCGCGCCCGGGCGAAGGAAGAGCCCAGGGCCACTTCCAGGGCCACTTTCTCATTGGGCGCCCAGCGCGTGACGACGCGCCTGTCGCCGAAGGAGGCGAGCGTCTCCAGGATCTCCGTGCTCGGCGTGCCGGGGTATCCGGTGGCCATCCTGACGCCGACGTGCAGCGCGGCCAGGGCGACGGCCTCGTTGCCGGCCAGGAGTTGTCTCGCTTGCGCAGTCGCAGGGGAAGTCATTCGTTCACGCTCGCTGATACGGCGGAGCGGGCGGCCCGCGGCTGCGGCCGCCCGCTGCGAGATTCCGCCTCGCGTCTCGCGCCCGTCCTATTGCTGCTCGGGCTTCGCTCCCCCGAAGCAGTAATCGACGTGGGCCTTCTCCATGGGTTGGGTCAGCATCGAGACCACGATGGCCGTGATGAGCGCCAGGGGCAATGCGATGACAACCGGGTCCACGACGTCCCAGTTGGGCGAACCCGACAGGATGCTCTTCTGGACCAAGCCTATCGCCAGGGCTTCCTGCGCCTTCACGAACACCAGCCAGAACGCGCTGACGCCGAAACCCACCAGGATCGAGGCGATCGCACCGGTCCTGGTCATGCGCTTCCAGAACAGGCAGCCCAGGTAGGCCGGCAGGAAGGCCGAGCCGCAGAGCCCGAAGAATATGGCGGTCGCACGCGCGATAAAGATGCCGCCGTGCCCCTTGTAGCTGATTATCACCGCGATCACGATGCCGACCATGATCGCTATCCGGGTCACCCCAATGCTTTTCTCATGATGGCCGGTGGCCTGCTCGTACACGTCGCGCCCGATGCTGGCTCCCAGCGCGTGGAACTGGCTGGACAGCGTGCTCATCGCCGCCGCCAGCAACGTCAGCAGGAACACCAGCCCGAACCACTTCGGCATCGCCGAGGTGATGTACTGTGGGATGATCTGCTCGGGCCTCTTCGCGTAGACAATGGAAATGCTGCGGCCCTGGGCGATCTTCAGTGTCTCGTCGTCCTCGGTCAGCTCGGCCTCGAGGTAAGGGGTCTCCTCGTCCAGCAGGACCGGGACCATCTTGGGGCTGCCGTCATCGCCGAAGACGTGCTCCCAACCGCCGTCCTCTTTCTCGGCGGCCAGGTGCAGCACGGCCAGCCCCTTGCCTTCATCCTTGACCACACTCACTGTGCCCTTGAAGAGCGGGCCGTTCTGCGAGAAGTAGGCATTCGAAAGGGCCCCGACCGTGAAGGCCGCTCCGGTCATCAGCAGGATGAAGATACCGCCGACCAGGACGGCCCGGTTCAGCTCCCGTTTGCTCTTGACGGTCATGAATCGCACGACGAGCTGGGGCTGCGCCAGCACGCCGATGCCGACGCCCATGGTGATGGTCGAGACGACGATCCACCAGAGGTTGTACTCCTTCCCGCCCCAGCCAAACTCGGGCATCGCCGTCCAGCCCCGGTGACCGATGGACGCCAGGCTGCCGGGCACCAGGGGGGCGAGGTCGGTCAGGTCCGAGTGCGCCCGAAGCGGACCTCCCAGCTTGCCATACGTGAACACCAACAGGATCAACATGCCCACCGCCATGATGGAGCCCTGCAGGGCGTCGGTGTACATCACGCCCTTCAGCCCGCCGACCACGACGTAGACCGCGATGATCACGCTGAATACGAGCAGCGCGACGTTATAGTCGATCGCGAACCGCGCGGCGATGAACTCGGTGCCACCGATCAACACGGCGGCCGAGTAGAGAGGCATGAAGAGAAAAATGACCAGCCCGGCGAAAACCTGGATGAACTTGCTGTCGAACCGCCGTCCGAGCAGTTCAGGGAAGGTGTGCGCGTCCAAGTGATGTCCCATTCGGCGGGTGGGCCCGCCCAGAAAGACGAAGGCGATGAATATCCCCACGAAGATGTTCAGGAACGTCAGCCACAGCAGGCTCATGCCGAACAGGCCGGCAACGCCGCCGAACCCCACGATGGCCGACGTGCTGATAAAGGTGGCGCCGTACGAGAGCGCCATGACGAAGGGGTGGATGCTCCGACCGGCCACCAGGAAGTCCGCGGCCGTCTTGGTCCGCTGGAAGCCGCGGTAACCCAGGTAGCCGATCGCCATCAGGTAAACAACGACCACGATAATCTCGAGCAGTCCCATCTGTCAGACCCTCCCGATTGCGGTTTCGCGCCTTCGTCCGCCGGCGGCATCCGTCGCGGCGTGCCACCCCTGGCCATCGAGCCCTTTCAGAGCACCTCCTCCTCCTCCTTCTCTTCCCTGGCCCACTCCACGTCCTCTTGCGTGACGGGTTCCTCACCCCTGTTCCAGTTAACCGCCCCGTAAACGACACAGAGCGCGGAACTCAGAACGCACAGCACATAGGCCAGCACGACCCATCCGTCCTCAATGCCGAGCATGGACCTGCCTCCTGACCAGAACAGAACTCGGCGCATATTCTTGACATAGTGGCGCGTAATGTCAAGTGTTTCTCGGGTTTCTGAGGGGGGCTTTCAAGCGCAACTATTGCCAGAATATGCTTGAAGTGGGGTCCGTGGAGACGGTAGAATTGCGCCGGCTTTTGTCTGATGCCGGTGAGAGGCGCGCGAGTTTTCCCTCAGCGCAGCAGTGTGAGTTGAGTCTGGAGCGGGTCCTTGGGAGGAAGGTGCGATGGATTGGAAGAGGCTTGTCGGCGTGGCCTTTGTCGTGGGGATGTTATGTGCGGTTCCGACCGCTCTGGCTGCGGAGCCCGCCGGCTCCGAGCTGGCGCCCTCCGAGAGCGCGCTGGTAGAGTGGTTTCAGGGTGTGACACATCCGGCGGACTGCTTCTGCTGGGGCGGCGACCTCCGCCTGCGCCAGGTTTACTACAAGAACGCCATAGACATGACGGACGAGGCAGACGACACTTCCCATTTCTTCCGCACCCGTGCGCGGCTGTGGGGCCAGATAATACCTTCCAAGCTATTGGACGGCATGGACTGGGCCGAAGGCATGAAGCTCTACGTCCGCATGACGGCCGAGCCTCGCTACTTCATGGAAAGGCCCGGTTCGGAGCGGCCCACCTGGGACGAGGTGGTCTATGACAACCTCTACCTGGACTGGCCCAGGGTCGGCGGGCTGCCCATCTCGGTGCGGATCGGCCGCCAGGACATCCTTTACGGCAGGGGGTTCGTGATCCTCGATGGCACGCCGCTGGACGGTTCGCGAACCATTTACAGCGACGGCATCAAGGCCACGCTGCACCTGGACGACCAGGCCACGACAATCGACGCCTTCTACATCAACAACAAGGCCAACGAGAAGCGTCTCCGTCCCTTCAACGAGACCGGACAGTGGACCAGCGAGTTCGACACCACGCTTGTCGGCGCGTACCTGATCAACAAGTCCATGGAAGGGCACGAACTGAACGCCTATTACATCTACAAGGACCAGAACTCCACCACCGGCAGCATGTGCCCCGAGATCCTGCACACGGTCGGCGGCCTGGCCCAGGGCAAGTTGGACTCCAACTACGATTACTACGTCGAGGCAGCCGGCCAGTGGGGCGCCTGCAGGAGGGTGACGGACCCGGAACCGGTGGAAGCATTTGGAGTGAGCGCCGAGGTCGGCCGCACATGGCCTGACGCCGGCTGGAAGCCGCGGGTCTTCGGCGCTTACGAATACCTCTCGGGCGACGACCCCGACACGAGGAAGGTCGAAGGCTGGGACCCCGTCCTGGCCAGATGGCCGCACTGGAGCGAGCTGTACGTCTATAGCTGGGCCGCGGAACTCCGCCCGCCGGGCTATTACACGAACGTGCAGCGCTTCGCCCTCGGCGCCCAGGCAAAGCCCGGACCCAATACCTCCCTCGCGGTGGATTGGAGCTGGCTCCGAGCGAACGAGCGCACCGGGGGCCAGGACGGCCACGGCCGGGGCCAACTCGTCACAGCCAAGCTGATCCACAAGTTCAGCGAGTGGGTTTCCGGGCACGTGTGGGTGGAGTACTTCCATCCCTCCAGCGAGTACTACATGCCCAGTTCGGATGCCGCCGTGTTCGCACGATGGCAACTGGAGATCAAACTGCCCTGACGGGCTGTCTTGACCGAACACGAGGACCGGGCGGCACGCGCGCCGCCCGGTCTTTTTTTTCGCCGCCGGGGCGACCGCGCCCTGCGCCTGAGCTTACCGTGGACAGCCGCCTCGGCCGTGGCTATGATGGCGCATTCCGAAAACGCGAGCACACGGGAGCAAGGGCATGTCCTCAATCCGCGAGTACGTCGCAGCCGAACCTCTGTTCGACAACCACGAGCACCAGGGAGGCTTCGCCGCCCTGGAGGGGCGCAAGGGTGAACTGGCCTTCCGCGAGTTCGTCGGCTACGCCAACGCCGACGTCGCCACCAGCATGGGTCCCGACTGCAAGGCCCCTGGCAACCTTTCGGACGAGGAATTCTTCCACTGGTGGTCTTTCGTGCGGACCACCGGATACGGGCAGGCGACGGAGTTGACGTGCCGCTCGCTCCTCGGCCTCGACTACACGCAGGCGAACGCAGACGCCATCCGTGACGCCCTGGCGGAGTTCGTCCGGGACAGGAACGGAGAGCAGATATACGACGACATGCTCGGGCGCGCCAACATCGTGGGCGCCGTCAACGACGCCTGCTGGAACTCCCCCACCGAACTGGACTTCTTCACCGGGCGGGAGCATCCGTCCTACTACGGCCATGCGCTCCGCTACGACAACCTGCTCGTCCTGTCGGCCCGCTCCGACATGGAGCGCCTGGAGAGGGCGCTCGACCTCTCGATCCACCGGCTCGCCGACCTGGACGCGGCGCTTGACGCCTACACCGAGAGGGCCCGGGAGGCCGGCAAGCTGGTCGCGATGAAGTGCGGTCTGGCCTACAGACGGCCGCTGTCGTTCGAGGGCTCATCCTTCGCAGAAGCGGAGACGGCGTTCGAAGCCGTCATGCAGGAGAGGCCGGCCGACCTTCGCCCGCTCCACGATTACCTGTTCCATCGGTTCGTGCAGCGCGCGGCCGAGTTCGGCCTGCCCGTGCAGGTGCACACGGGCTACCTGGCCGGCAACTGGGGGATGCTGGGCCAGACGAATCCGGAACTCCTCATCCCCATCCTCCGGCGCTACAAGAACGTCCGCTTCGACCTGTTCCACGCGGGCTGGCCCTACTCGGAAGTGGCCGGCGCCATCGGCAAAGAGTTCCCGAACGTCTGGCTGGACCTCTGCTGGGCCTGGACGATGAACCCCGCGCAGATGGAGCGCATCCTGTCCGAATGGCTCGCCGCCGTGCCGCACAACAAGGTATTCGCCTTCGGCGGCGACACAGGGTCACCCTTCCCCATGCTGGGCTACGCCCTTCAGGCGCGGGACGGCATCGCCAACGTCCTGGCCGAGGCGGTGGAGCGTGGCCGCTACGACGAGGCCACGGCACAGCAGGTGGCGCGGCGCATCATGCACGCCAACGCGCGCGAGTTCTACCGCGTGGATTGACGGGCGCCGCGTTTGACCCTCGCCGGCCGCGGGGCTATACTGTGCCGCCTGCTTGTCGGATCAAAGGAGGGCGGCCCGGGATGAAGGTGCTGGTCGTCGGCGGTGGCGGCAGGGAACATGCTCTGGCCTGGAAGATAGCGGACTCCCCCCTGGTGGACCGGATCTTCTGCGCGCCCGGCAACGCGGGCATCGCCGAACTGGCCGAGTGCGTGAACATCGAGGCGACGGACGTCCTGAACCTGCGCCGGTTCGCCCGCGAGAACAGCGTTGACCTGACCGTCGTCGGCCCGGAAGCGCCGCTGGTCAAGGGCATCGTGGACGCGTTCGGCGGCTCGGGACTCCGGGTCTTCGGCCCCACGCAGCAGGCCGCCCGGATCGAAGGCAGCAAGGTCTTCGCCAAGCAGCTCATGCAGCGCAACGGGATCCCGACGGCCGAGTTCCGCACCTTCACCGCCCCCGACCGGGCCAAGGCGTACCTGGACATGGTCGGCGCGCCCATCGTGGTCAAGGCGGACGGCCTGGCCGCCGGCAAGGCGGCCATCGTCTGCCAGGACCTGGAGGAGGCCTACGAGGCGGTCAACCGGATCATGGTCCGCAAGGAGTTCGGCGACGCGGGCGCCCAGGTCGTCATTGAAAGCTGCCTCGCCGGTGAAGAGGCGAGCATGATCGCTTTCACCGACGGCCGGACGATCGCCGTCATGCCCTCCTCCCAGGATCACAAGCCCGCCTACGACGGCGACCAGGGCCCCAACACCGGCGGCATGGGCGCTTACAGCCCCGCGCCCGTCGTCACGGACGAGCTGGCAGCGTTTATCGAGCGCGACGTCCTCGTCCAAACCGTCCATGCAATGAACCGCGAGGACAAGCCCTACCGGGGCGTGCTCTACGCGGGCATCATGGTCACCGAAGACGGCCCCAGGGTGCTGGAATACAACTGCCGCATGGGCGACCCCGAGACCCAGCCGCTCCTGATGCGACTTGAGAGCGACATCGTTCCCGTCCTTCTGGCGATAATCGACGGGACACTCGCGGACGCCGACATCCGCTGGGACCCGAGGCCCACCATCTGCGTGGTCATGGCCTCGGGCGGATACCCTGTCGGCTACCAGAAGGGCTTCCCCATCGAAGGCCTGGACGACGCGGCGAAGATGGCGGACGTCGTCGTCTTTCACGCCGGCACGAGCCGCGACGAGGACCAGGTCGTGACCAGCGGCGGCCGCGTGCTCGGCGTCACGGCGCGGGGCGAGACGATCCGGCAGGCCAGGGACCGCGCCTACGAGGCCGTCTCGAGGATACACTTCGACGGCGCCCACTACCGCACCGACATCGGCCAGAAGGCCATCGCCCGCATGTCGGCCGGGGAACCCGAATAGTCCTCATTCCGCGCCGCCGACGGACAGGTCCACGATGATCGGCCGGTGATCGGACCGGAGCGCCGGCCCCGTCTCGAAGCCGTCCACGCCGACCTCCCCGGACACCAGGCAGTGGTCAATGGGGATGAGCAGGGGCCGGAAGAAAGCCGGCCAGGTCGGCCGGAGGCCGTGTCCGGCCCGCCCGTCCCGCAGGCCGCCCTCGCGGAGGAGACGCCCGAAATACGGGGACCACGGCGTCATATTCAGGTCCCCGACCACGACGAGGGGCTTCGCCGCCGAGGCGCAGACGGCCGCCAGGTCCGCCAACTGCCCGCTGCGGCAGGCCGCGTGGGCCGCGCTCACGGGCGGGAATACGCGCGCGGCGACGTACAGCGGGGCCACGAAGACGAGGTTGAGCGCGGCAAAGGCCAGGGCGAGAAAGCCGAAAAGGCGTCTCCTGCCCGCCAGCAAGGCGAGGCCGGCGACCGTCAGAAGGACCAGGTACTGCACGCGGAAGTGGGCCGCCAGCTCGAACCGCCACCAGAGCCGCGCCAGGAATCCCGCGACCGTGCAGGCCGCGACGACCGCTACCCCGGCGGACGCGAGCCCCAGAAGCGTAACGAGGGCGCCGCGCCGCGCCCTGCCGTCGGGCCGGGCCTCTGGTGGAGCCGTCGCCGCCACTGCCGCGCCTCAGTGCAGGAACCACCGCATGCCGGAGTGCACCATCACCATCCCGTACTGGTCGGCCGCCGCCGTGACGTCCTCGTCCCTGGCCGACCCGCCCGGCTGGAGGACGTACTGCACGTTGGTGCGGCTGGCCCGGTCTATGCTGTCGCGGAACGGGAAGAACGCGTCGGAACTGATGCAGATCCCCTCGATGCCGGCGACCCATTCCTGCCGTTCCTCGAGCGTCAACGGCTTCGACTCCGTCGTCAGGCCACCGAGCATCTGCTCCTTCTCGACTTCCGAAAGCTCGTCCCACAGCAGGAACTGGTCGACGATGTTGGTCCTCTCGGGTCGGCCCAGGTCGCCCCTGAACTTCAGGCCCAGCACGCGCGGATGCATCTGAAGGAGCCATTTCTCGGCCTTCGCGCAGGCCAGGCGCGTGCAGTGAATCCGCGACTGCTGCCCCGCCCCCATGCCGATCACCTGGCCGTCACAGGCCACGCAGACCGAGTTCGACTGCGTGTACTTCAGGGCGATCGTCGCCACCAACAACGTCTCGACTACGTCTTCCGGCACCTCCGTCGCGGCGGTGACGACGTTGGCGAGCAGGTCCCGCGTCACCTGCGCCGTGTTCCTCTGCTCCTCCAGCCTCATCCCGAAGGCGTCCCGGTACTCCATGTCGGGCGGCTCGTAGTCCGGGTCGATCTCCAGGACGAGATACTTGCTCCCCTTCTTGCCCTTCAGCATATCGAGGGCGTCCGGCTCGTAGGCGGGCGCGATGATGCCGTCCGAGACCTCACGGGCCAGGACGCCGGCCAGCGAGGCATCCACCCTGTCGCTGACGGCGGCCATGTCGCCGAACGAGGAGAGCCTGTCCGCCCCGCGCGCGCGCACGTAGGCGGCAGCAACCGGCGAAAGCTCCTCCTCCGGCAGCATCTGCGAGCGGCGGAACTCATCGGATAAGGGCCTGGCGACAGCGGCGCCGGCCGGGCTGACGTGCTTGAACGAAGCCGCACCCGGCGCGCCGGTCGCCTCCTTCAGCTCCCGGGCCAGCGGCCAGGCGCCCAGCGCGTCCAGGATGTTGATGTAGCCCGGCGCGCCGTTCAGCACGCGCAGGGGGCCCTGCCCTTCCATGATCAGCCGTGCGGACTTCTGATGCGGGTTCAGACCGTACTTCAGCGCTATCTCCATTCAGGCGTCTCCTGGTCGGTGAAAAAGCCCTGCAAACTCCAACGTCAGCGCGCCGGCCGACCGGCCCGGCCGCCGAAATCGACGGGACGCTATTCCGACCCGTCCGCCGTCTCGATCACGTAGAGGTCCGCAAAGCGCTCCGCGAAGAGCCGGTAGATCCAGCCGCAGAGCGACTTGCGGTTCAGACGAACCGCCTCGTCCTCAACGTTTACGAAGACTTCCTCGAAGAAATCGTGTACAAGCCCGGCGAAGACGGAACAGTAACGTTCGGCGGCCTCCACGTACTCGCCGTCGTCAAAGAGCCGCTCGATTGTCTCGCGATTGCCCTCCAGCGCGGCCGCCAGCTCCCTCTCCAGCGGCTCCTGGAGGAGCTCTCCGTTAACGGGCAGGATGCCGTCCGCGTCGCGCTGGATGCGGTACGTCCTGTCAACCAGCTCCACCAACGCGGGCCACCAGTCGCGCCCAGAGCATTCGGCCAGAGCCTCCAGCCTCGCCCAGAAACCGGCCACGTCCTCGTGTCCCGCTGCCAGCGCGGCGCGGACGAAGTCGTGGCGGTACCCCCTGTCCAGGGCCGCGTGGTAGAGCCTGTCCCGGAAGAACTCTCCCACGCCGGCCGCCGCCTCGTCGTCGCAGCGGATGTCGTGCCCGGCGGCGACCTGCCGGGCCGCCTCCACAAGCTCGCCCAGGTGGAGGCCCGGCCCCTTCTTCTCGATTATCAACAGGATGCCCAGCGCGTTGCGGCGCAGGGCGTAGGGGTCCTGCGAGCCCTTGGGCAGCAGACCCAGCGAGAAGCAGCCGATGATGACGTCCAGCCTGTCGGCGAGCGCGACCGCGCAGCCCTCCGGCGAGCCGGGCAGGGCGCTCTCCGCCCCGGCCGGCAGGTAGTGGTCGGCGATGGCCTGCGCCACGGCCTCCGGCTCGCCGTGGGCGCGCGCCAGCTCGCGGCCGACGACGCCCTGTAGGCTCGGGAACTCGCCGACCAGGCCCGTCAGCAGGTCCGCCTTGCACAGGTGCGCGGCCCGGCGCACGTCCTCGGCTGAGACGTCGCCGCCCATCATCCCCGCGACCCGCGCGCCCAGTTCGACCAGGCGCTCGGTCCTCTGCAGGTTGCTGCCCAGACCGCCCAGGAACACGACGCCGCCCAGCTGCGGCACCAGGTCATCCAGGTTCGTCCCGCGGTCCTGATCCCAGTAGAACCTGGCGTCCTCCAGCCGGGCACGCAGCACCCGCTCGTTGCCGGTCCGGACCAGGTCGTCCTGCTCGGCTGTCCGGTTGGAGACGGTGATGAAGCGCGGCAGCATCCGTCCCTCGCCGTCGCGGACCGGGAAGTATCGCTGATGCTCCTTCATGGCGGCCGTGAGCACTGCGTCGGGGACGTCCAGGAATCCGCCGTCGAACGACCCCTCGACGGCGTGCGGCCACTCGACCAGGTTCGTCACCTCGCGCAGCAGGTCCTCGTCGTCGAGCCGGGAGCCGTGCCCCTCCAGGACGGCGTTGATTTCGGCGCGGACGGCCTCCCGCCGCTCCCCGACGTCGGCCATGACGCGGGCGGCGCGGAGGGCGTCGAGGTAGGCGTCCCACGATGCACCCTTCAGCTCGATGGGGTCGGGCGCCAGGAACGGGTGGCCGGCCGTCGCCCTGCCGGCCTCGACGCCCGCGATGGCCAGCGGGAGCACCCGGTCGTCGAGCAGCGCCACCAGCCGGCGGATGGGCCGGGCAAACGTGAAGCCGCTTGCCTCCCATCGCATGGACTTGGGGAAGACGGCCGCCGCCGTCGCCTCGCGAAGCAACTGCGGCAGCAGGTCCGCGGCCAGCCGGCCGGCCTCCTCCCGCACGACGACCACATACGGGCCCTTCTCAGTTTCCTCGACGCGCAGGTCGTCCACGGCGACTCCCCTGGAGGCAGCAAAGCCGCGCGCCGCGTCGGTGGGGTTGCCGTCCGAATCTAAGGCCACCCTGGCCGGGGGCCCGACGGTGCGAACCTGCCGGGCGGGCTGGCACTCGGGGATGCCCTCGACAGCGACCGCCATGCGCCGGGGCGTGCCAGCGGTGCGGACCCGGCCGGGGGGGAGATAGAGTTCCTCCAACCCGGCCCGCACGGCCTCCGCGAACTGCGCGAGGCCGGGCTCCAGGTAGCCGGCCGGCAGTTCCTCGGTTCCGATCTCGTAGAGCAGGTCAGCCATTTGCACGGGGTACGGCTCACACGGGCATTCCGATGATGGTGCCCTCGTAAACCATCCTTCCTTCCACGAAGGCCTGGCAGTCGAAGACGGCGCGGCGCGGACCCAGTTCGGTCCGTTTGGCAACCAGGATCAGCCGGTCCCCTGGCGCGACGGGACGGCGGAACTTGACGGACTCCATGCCGCCGAACCCCAGGAAACGCTCGTGGTGCGTGGTCTCGTGGTAGACGTAGCTGCACAACTGGGCCACCGCCTCGCACATCAGAACCCCAGGCAGCAAGGGCCTGCCGGGGATGTGCCCCCGGACCCAGAACTCGTCTTCCTTTACGTCCTTGAACCCCACCGCCACCCCCTCGTCCAGGTCGAGGTGGACGATGCCGTTGAGCTGCTCCATCTCGAAGCGCTGCGGATTGCGGCGACGGATCTCCTCCGGCCCGGCCACCACGCGGGACAGGTCAATCGAGTCCAGGTCTATCAGCGCTCTGGGGGGCATGGGACCTCCCGAAAGAGAAACGGACGCCGTTCGCCGGGCGAGAGGGGATTTTAGCCGCCGTACGGTCAGGATGCAAGGGACCGGAGCCGCGCCTTGCCTGTGGCAGTCGCGCGGGATAGAATCAAGGGTTCTCATGCTCTCTGTGGCACGCGCTGCTCATGCCCCCTGTCACGAAAGCCGTTATCCCGGCCGCCGGTCTCGGCACGCGGCAGTATCCCGCCACGTCCTGCGTCCGCAAGGAACTGTTCCCGCTCGTGGACAGGGACGGTTACACGAAGCCCGCCATTCACCTGGCGGTGGAGGAGGCGCTGGCGGCGGGCGTCGAGGAGGTCTGCCTGGTGTGCCAGCCCGACGCGGCGGGGGAGTTCAGGCGGTACTTCTCGGCCATGCCGGAGCAGTGGCGGGCCCGCTACGAGGACAAGCAGTGGGCGCAGGAGTGGTCGGCGCGGCTCCGGCGGATGGGCGAGCGACTGGCGTTCGTCGAGCAGCCGACGCAGGACGGCCTCGGCCACGCCGTCTGGTGCGCGCGCGACTGGCTCGGGCGGGAGCCGTTCCTGGTGCTGCTGGGCGACCACGTGTACGTCAGCCGGACGGGCAAGTCCTGCGCGGCCCAGCTCATCGAGGCGTTCTCGGACGCCAGCGTGACGGCACTTGCGCTCATCCCGGAGGACCAGGTGCATGGGTTCGGCCTCATTCGGTCCCGTCCGGCCGACACGGACGCGCGCTTGCTGCGGGCTGATGGGTTTGTCGAGAAGCCGCCGATTGACGTGGCCCGGCGCGAGTGCCGGGCCGTGGGCGCGCCGGACGGCTGCTACCTGGGCCACTTCGGCATGCACGTTTTCACGCCCGGGATCCTGGACGTGCTCGACGAGATGGTCCGGGCGGACCGGCGGGACAACGGCGAGTTCCAACTCACCACGGCCCAGGACACCCTCTGCGGGCGGGAGCCGTACTTCGGCCTGGTCATCGAGGGCGCCCGTTTCGACATCGGCACCCCCCTGGGCCTGCTGGAGGCCCAGATGGCGCTTGCGCTGGCCGGCGACCTGCGCGCCGAATCGGAACGTCTCTGGTCGCTCCTCTCGCAGGAGTCCGAAGGCGCATGAGCTTCGAGATACTACACAAGGAAGAACTGGCGAAGGACATCTTCCGCGTCTCCATCCACGCGCCGCGCATAGCCGTGGCACGGCAGGTGGGGCAGTTCGTGGTCGTGCGCCCCGCCGAAACGGGCGAGCGCGTGCCGCTCACCGTGGCTGAGGCGGACCGGCGGGCGCTGTCCATAACCGTCATCTTCCAGGCCGTCGGGGACTCCACGCGGCGGTTGGCCGCGATGGAGGTGGGTGACGCCATCCCGGACGTGGTCGGGCCGCTCGGGCAGCCCACCGAGATGCACCCGGGCCGGCACGCGGTGGCCATGGGCGGCGGTGTGGGCATCGCCCTGATCTGGCCCATCGCCGAGGCCCTGAAGCGCGAGTTCTCCCGCCTGACGGGCATCATCAGCGCCCGCACGGCCGGACTGCTGATACTCGAGGAGGAGCTGAAGTCCGTCTGCGACGAACTGCTCATCGCCACCGACGACGGATCGCGCGGACATCACGGCTTCCCGACCGAGTTATTGGGGGAAGTCCTGGAGTCCGGGGAAAAGCCGGACGCCGTCTATGCGGTCGGCCCGGTGCCCATGATGGCCGCCGTCAGCGACGTGACCCGTCCGTTCGGCATAAGGACCATCGTCAGCCTGAACCCCATCATGGTGGACGGGACGGGCATGTGCGGCGGCTGCCGCGTCACGGTGGGCGGGAAGACGAGGTTCGCCTGCGTGGACGGGCCGGAGTTCAACGGCCACCTGGTGGACTTCAAGGAGTTGCACCGGAGGCTCACCCAGTACGATGACGATCCGCGGGCCCGCGCCCTGCCCCGCTACGAACCGGCGCATTCCTGTGACCAGGAGCATACGGCCCTCCAGGAAGCGATGATCGAGGCCGGAAGCGCCGCCGAGCGTGCCGCCGACATACCACGCCAGCCCATGCCAGACCAGCCCGCCCGGAGCCGAATCCGCAACTTCGAGGAGGTGCCCTTCGGCCTGCGGCCGGACCAGGCGGTGATCGAGGCCCGCCGCTGCCTCCAGTGCAAGAAGCCGAAGTGCGTCGAGGGATGCCCCGTCGGAATCGACATCCCGGGGTTCATCAAGTGCATCGTCGAAGGGGACCTCCCGGGCGCGGCAAGGACGCTCAAAGAGGACAACGCCCTGCCGGCCGTCTGCGGGCGCGTCTGCCCCCAGGAGGACGAATGCGAGGGGCTCTGCGTGCTCGCGCAGCGCGGGAGCCCCGTGGCCATCGGCAACCTGGAGCGCTACGTCGCCGACTGGGAGCGCGAGGGCGGCCACGTCGAAAAACCGGTGCCGGCCCCATCGCGCGGGATCAAGGTGGCGGTGGTCGGCTCCGGACCGGCGGGTCTGACGGCGGCGGGCGAGCTGGCCCGGCGCGGCTACGCCCCCACCATCTTCGAGGCGCTCCACGAGCCGGGTGGCGTGCTGGTTTACGGCATCCCCGCCTTCCGCCTGCCCAAGGACATCGTCGCACAGGAGGTGGAGTACGTCCGCTCGATGGGGGTCGAGATCGTACGCGACTTCGTCGTCGGCAAGACGGCCACGATACAGGATATGCTCGATGAGGGCTACGAGGCCGTCTTCGTCGGCTCGGGCGCGGGCACGCCCATCTTCGGCGGCACACCCGGCGAGAACCTGAACGGCGTTCTCAGCGCGAACGAGTACCTGACGCGCGTCAACCTCATGCGCGCCTACCTGAGCGAATACTCCACGCCCGTCATGGTCAGGGACCGCGTCGCGGTGCTGGGCGGCGGGAACGTCGCCATGGACGCCGCGCGCTGCGCGCTGCGGCTCGGGGCGAAGGAAGTGCGCATCGTTTACCGGCGCTCCGTCGAGGAGTCGCCCGCCCGCGACGCCGAACTGAAGCACGCCGAGGAAGAGGGAATCCAGTTCATGTGGCTGACCAACGCCGTCGAGGTGCTGGGCGACGAGAAGGGCTGGGTCCGGGCGCTGCGCTGCGTCAGGATGAAACTGGGCGAGCCGGGCGCCGACGGCCGCCGCCGGCCCCATCCCATCGAGGGTTCGGAGCTCGAGTTCCCGACCGACCTGGTGATCGTGGCCTACGGCAACAGGCCGCACCCGCTGGTCCCCCAGACCACGCCAGGCCTGAAGATCACCCAATGGGGCACCATCGCGGCGGACGAGGCCACCGGCCGGACGAACCTGGAGGGCGTCTACGCCGGGGGCGACATCGTGACGGGCGCCGCCACCGTGATCCAGGCGATGGGCGCCGGCAAACGCGCAGCGGAGGCCATCGACGTCTACCTGACCGACAAGCATGGCGGGATTCTCCCGTAGGAGTGTGGCCCCTTGCGACGCCTCCCGCCGGAAGTACAATTCACACCGTGCGAATCCAGGCAGTTCCTCGGGAGATTGTGGGATGGACGCTATTGGGAAGGTTCGTCGGACGGCGGTAGCTGTCGCGGCCTTTTGCCTGGCCGCCTTTGGGATGGGCGTGCGCCCCGTTCGTGCCGATGAGGAGCCGCTCTACGAGTTGGATCCCGGCACGGACAGCGGGCGGGTCCTTGGCGTGCGAGTCGATTCAGCCGATCTCGTCACCGTCGTCGCGCAATCCTGGGCGTATGACTATCTGTGGCAGGGGACGCGGCTCACGTGCGCCGAGCGCGCCGCCGACGGCGGCATCCCGTTCACGTGGGGCGTCGCGGAGATGGGGATCAGCGGGCAGGGGGTCCTGCGCAGCACCGCGCCGAACGCGCTGCAATGGCGCTGGGACCTGACGCTCGCCAAAGACCTTCCCATCCGCCCCGAGTCGAACGCCGAGGATTACGCCAGACAACCGCACGGCGGCCTGACCTTCGTCCTCAATCTGCAATCCCTCGCCCGGCGCGGCTGCACGGCCGAGCCCGTCCTGCGCGACGACGGAACGGGCTGGACCTGGGAGGTGACCCCCGGCCGGACCGTCTCCGTGGCCTTCTCCCGGCCCCTGGCCTCACTGTACTTCGAGCGCGGCATTAAGGACCAGATCCGCGCCATGTTCTACAACGCCCCGATGAAGCCCGGCAAGCTGGACCTGACCATGACGGTCACGGGGCCTGAGGGCAGCAAGATCCTCAGGCCCATGGCGGAGCGCTACGCGGCGGACACGACGAACTGGTTCAAGAGGGCACTCGACCCGCAGGCGGCATTCGTGGACCTGAGCTACCTGAATGACAAGCCGGCCGGCAAGCACGGCCTTGTGAGGGCCGTGGGGGACTCTTACGCGTTCGAGGACGGCACGCCGGCCCGGTTCTGGGGCGCAGCGGTGTCGGCGGCGGCGCTGTACGTACATGACAAGGAAGGCAATCCGGACACGGAACTGATCGACCGGCATGCCCGCCGCCTGGCGCAGCTCGGCTTCAACATGGTGCGGATGACGCACGTGGACAGTTGGTGGTTCGGCACGAACCTGATCGCTCCTGGTTCGACAACCGATCAGATCGATGACAAGGGGCTGGCTTCCCTGTTCTACTGGATCAAGGCCCTCAAAGAGCAGGGCATCTACGTGCACGTGGACATGATCACCTACCGCCCTTTCAAGACGGGGGACAACATCCCCGGCTTCGACGAGATACGGCGCCACCGGCCCAAGGGCGAGGACGGGGCACTGGTCGAGGGCTTCAGCTACCTGAACCCCCGCATCAAGGAACTCTGGCGCAAGACGAGCGAGGCGTTCGTCACGCGCGTCAACCCCTACACGGGGCTGGCGCTGAAGGACGACCCGTCCGTGGTGGGGATCATGGTCTGGAACGAGAACGACCTGACCTTTCACTTCGGCAACGCCTTCCTGGCGGACAAGAACACCCCCTGGCACAGGGCGATCTTCCTGGAGAAGCTGAAGGCCTTCGCCGCCCGGACCGGGCTGAGCGAACGGGAGTGCGAGACGACCTGGCTGCCAAGCCCGAGCAAGCTTTTCCTGAACGACCTGGAGTACACCTGGAATCGCGGCGCGGCCGACTTCCTGCGCTCCTGTGGCGTCAGTGCCCCGATCTGCGCCGGCCACATGTGGAGCGGGCCGGTCGCCTTTTGCCTGCCTGCCCTGACGGCAGGGGACGTGGTGGACAACCATTCCTACTCCCCGCCGGAGTTCCTGCGGACCAACCCCCATTACGTGACGAGCTTCGCTCACATGATCGCCGTCTCGCAGTTGGCGGACCGGCCCAAGTTCGTGTCCGAATACAACATGAGCCCGGCGGGAACAAACCGCGATGCCTTCACGACGATGCCCTACGTCGCCACCCTGGGCGCCTTCCAGGGATGGGACATGCTGTCGCTCTTCGGGTACTCGCAGGACGACCTTGTCGCCGAGTTCCCCGGTCCCTGGACCAGCTACACCCATCCGCAGATCATGGGTCTGGCGCCGGCGGCCGCCGTGATCTTCCGCAAGCAGCACGTGAGCCCCGCGCGGCAAACGGTGTTCGTGCCCCTGACGCGCGAGCAAACTTACTTGCAGGACACCAGCCCTCAGGCCTGCGCAACGCTGCGCACCGTCATGGAGCGGCACGGGCTCGCCCTGGGGCTGCCGAAGGTGCCGGAGCTGGCCTGGTCCGAGACGACGCCCGCCCCCGCCGGGGCCGAGGTCGTCACCGACCTGGACCGGGACTTCATCCCGCCCGGCGACGAGGTCGTGGCGGACACCGGCGAGTTCCGGCGCAACTGGGTCAAAGGCACGTTCGTCGTGGACACGCCGAAGTCGCAGCTCGTGATGGGATCGCTGGACGGAGAGACGCTGCGGACGGCGGACGCGACGTTCGCCATCGCCAGCCCCATCGCCGCCGTGGCGCTGACGAGCCTGGACGAGCAGTCGCTCAAGTCCTCGCGGCGGATGCTGCTCTCCACGTCGGGGCGCGTCCTGCTCCAGCGCGGCCAGCCGACGCTCTCGGAGCCCGTGCAGGGAACCGTCACCCTCTCGTCCGGCGTCAGCGGACTGCGCCTGGTCCCCCTCGCCTCGGATGGAAGCAAGATGGCGGCCGTCGCCTTGGGGAAGAGCGGCGGGAGCTACGCCGTCGAGATCCCGACCGACCGGGGCACACACTGGTTCCTGCTGGAGTCCGAGTGAGGGCGCGCGCGCCGGCCGGCGCGTGAGTTTCAGCCCTGCGCGCGCATGGCGCGGATGTAGTTCATGCAGAACTCGTCCCGCCCGGCCAGGGCCTCGGTCGCCCGCACCGTGTCCATCAGCCCCTCGGCCGTCGGGTCCACGATGGCCGAGTCGAGCCCCGCCGCAATCAGGCAGCCGAGGTAGGTGCGGTTTATCAGGCCGCGGTTCGGCAAGCCGAAGCTGATGTTGGAGAGCCCGCACGTCGTGTGTACGCCGGGGAACGCTTCCATGATCTGCCGGACGGCGGAGATGACCGCCATGCCCTGCTCGGGGCTCGTGCTGATGGGCTGGATGCAGGGGTCCACGTAAACGCGCTCGCGCGCGACGCCAGCCCCCTCGGCGGCCTCGATGAGGCGGCCGGCGATCTCGACGCGTCGCTCGGCCGTCTCCGGCAGGCCCCGCCCGTCCAGGGCCAGCGCGACCAGCAAGGCGCCGGATCCCGCGGCGATGGGCAGCACCTGCGCCATCCGCTCCGGTTCGGCAGTCACCGAGTTGAGCATGACGGTGTCGCCCTCGACGAGTTCCAGCCCGGCGCGGAGAGCGTCAGGGTTGGCCGAGTCCAGGCAGAGCGGCAGGTCGGTGTTCCGCTGGACGACCTCGACGGCCCATTGGAGGTTTTCGACCTCGCGGGCGGGGTCGCTGCCGGCGTTGACGTCGATGAAGTCCGCCTCGGCCTCCGACTGTCGCTTCGTCTCCCGGGCGATGCGGTCGGCGTCACGCTCCAGGAGCGCCCGGGCGATGGTCTTCCTCGTGGCGTTGATTCTCTCGGCTATGATCAGCATGGTAACTCTCCTGTCGGGAAAGAGGCGAGGCGGCACTATAGGGCACGGTCGGGATAGAGTCAACGGTGCGGGCGGAGGGCCTTTCGGTTGCGTCTTCGGCCGGCCTGTGATAACCTACCGACTGACCTGCTGAGCGTTGATCTGGCCTTTGCCGAGTAGAGATCGTGGGCCGTGCTAAGTGGGGCGCTAGCGGTGCCCTGTAACCTGCAAACCGCTCCAGCAGGGCTGACCACTTCGTGAGGCTTGAAGCCCTCGTGGGGTACAGGACCAGCCGGGCGGCATTGACGGGCGGGTCCCATGGAGCCGGGCGGCCGTGAACCTGGTCAGGGGCGGAAGCCAGCAGCCATAAGCGGTACCCCGGACTGCCGTGGGGTAGCCTACCCCGAGTCACACGGCGGTTGCTGCCTCCGAGGGCAGAGTCGATCGAAGCGCACGGCCCTTTTCTTTTCACTTGCGGGCAGCGCCGATGTACGTCGTCTTCGCACGGAAATACCGGCCCCTGCGCTTTGAAGACGTCGTCGGGCAGGAGCACGTGACCCGGACGCTTCAGAACGCGGTCCGCACGGGGCGGGTCGCGCACGCCTACCTCTTCTGCGGCTCGCGCGGCGTCGGCAAGACGACGGTGGCACGCATCCTGGCCAAGGCGCTCAACTGCGCCCAGGGACCGACGGCTGACCCCTGCTGCGAGTGCGACGCCTGCCGCCGGATCGCCGCCGGCTCCGACATCGACGTGCTGGAGATAGACGGCGCCTCGAACCGCGGCATCAACAGCGTGCGCGAGCTGCGCCAGAACGTGGGCCTCGCGCCGGCCCGCAGCCGATTCAAGGTCTATTACATCGACGAGGTCCACATGCTGACGGCGGAGGCCTTCAACGCCCTCCTGAAGACGCTGGAGGAGCCGCCGGGCCACGTGAAGTTCATCTTCTCGACGACCGACCCGCAGAAGCTGCCGGAGACGGTGAGGAGCCGGTGCCAGCGGTTCGATTTCCGGCGCCTCTCCGACGCCGACGTGGTGGGCTTCCTGCAAAGCGTCTGCGAGGAGGAAGGCATCGAGGTCGAGCAGGGAGGGCTGCCGGCCATAGCGCGGGCGGCGCGCGGGAGCATGCGCGACGCGCTCGGCGCCCTGGACCAGCTCGCGGCTTTCGGTGAGCAAGTGCAACTGGACGACGTGCTGGCGGTGTTGGGCGCGGTGGACCGGACGGTGCTCACCCAGATGGTGGACGCACTGGCGGCCCAGGACGCCGGCGAGGCGCTGCGCGTGCTGGACCAAGCCCTGGGCGGGGGCGTCGCCATAGAGGACTTCGCCGAACAGCTTGCCCAGTACCTGCGGGACCTAATAGTCGGCTCCTACTGCGGGCCGGACGCGGCGCTTCTGGCGGGATCCGCGGCTGATTCGGAGACGGTCGGCCGGCAGTCGGCGCTGTTCTCGGCCGAGCAGTTGACCTACATGATTCAGCTTGTCAGGGAGGCGGCCCTGCGCGCGCGCCGGGAGACCACGGGCCGCATCGCGCTGGAGCTGGCCGTGATAAAGATGAGCCGACTGGCGGACCTGGTGCCCGTGCAGGAGGCACTGGAGGGCCTCAGCCGGGGCGGAAGTCCGTCCATGGCGGCCAGCGCGCCAGCACCGGCCGCGCCCGTGGCGCCGGCGCAGGCTACCGGCCGGCTGCGCCGCATGCGCGAGAGGCTCAAGAACGGCCCGCCGAAGGCGCGCGCTCCCGCCCCGCCCAGGCAGCCGGCGCCGGAGGGCATGAACGGCGGCAAGTACCGCGAGCTGCTGGCGGCGGCGGAAAGCCCGGAGTGCGCGGCCGAAGCCGTCAAGGAGCAGCCGCTCATGCAGGCGTTCATGGAGGCGGACAAGGCGCTGGGGCTGACCCCTCAGCGGCTCGAAAGACGCGCGGCCGCGCCCGAGGAGTCGGACGAGGAGGCCGCACCAACCGATGACGAGTTGACCGAAGGGGAGTGACATGATGAGAGTCCCGGGAGGCTTCAAGAACCTCGGCGGCATGATGAAGCAGGCCCAGAAGCAGATGCGCGACCTGCAGCACAAGATGCGCGAGGTGGAGGACGACCTGCGCGACCGCGTCGTCGAGGGCAGCGCGGGCGGCGGGATGGTGCGGGTCATGTTCAACGGCCTGCAGGAGCCGCTCGACGTGAAGATAGACGAGCAGGTCCTCCAGGAGGAGTCGCCGGAGTTCCTCCAGGAGATGATACTGGCGGCCATGCGCCAGGGGCTGAAGAAGGCCAAAGAGCTGGAGGAGACCGAGCGCGAGAAGGTCAGCGGCAGCCTGAACATACCCGGGCTGGACGGCCTGATCTGACCCGTTGCCAGCAGCGCGGGAGGCAGTTACAATACGGGCGCAGTCGCACTGAGGATAGATGCGTGGGCAAAGGATACACTGAATCTCTGGACCGGCTCATGGAACTGCTCGGCCACATGCCGGGGGTCGGCGAGAAGACCGCCGAGCGGCTCGCGTATCACATCCTGCGCCTCTCGCGGGACGAGGCGCTGGCACTGGCCGACGCCATCCGGGAGGTCAAGGAGCGGGTCAAGCAGTGCTCGGTCTGCTACCACTTCTCGGAGAGCGACCCCTGCCCCATCTGCAGCGACCCGCGCCGCGACCATTCGACCATCTGCGTGGTGGAGGAATCCCGGGACCTGGTCGCGATAGAGCAGAGCGGCTACGGCGGCGTGTACCACGTCCTGTGCGGCCGCCTGGCGCCGTTGGAGGGCATCGAACCGGATGACCTGACCGCTGACAAACTGACAGAACGCGTGGCCAAAGGTCCGGTCGAGGAGGTCATTCTGGCCTGCAACGCGGACATGGAAGGAGAGGCCACCGCGCTGTTCGTCAGCCAGGCCCTGGAGGGGCTGCCGGTCAAAGTGACGAGGCTTGCCCGGGGCATCCCGGCCGGCAGTCAACTGGAGTACGCCAACGCGTCCGTGCTGGCGGATGCCCTGGAAGGCCGACGGGAAGTGAACCGGCGGGAAGGGCCGGAGAGTAAGGCGGGCGAGGGGGATAGATGAGGCTCGAGGCCAGCCTGCAGGCACGCCAGGAGATGCGGCTCAAGCTCGCGCCTCAAATCATACAATCAATAGAAATATTGCAGCTCTCCCTCATGGAGTTGCAGGGGCGGATCGACCAGGAACTGCTCGAGAACCCACTGCTGGAAGTGGGCCCGGAAGAGGAAGAGACCTCCGAAGAAGAGGAGGCCGCCAGCAGCGAGGAGGCCGGACCCGTCGAGGCCGTCGAAGAGGAGCCGGAAGGCGAGGCTGAACCGCTGGAGAGCGAAGACTTCGACGCGCTCGAGGAGTTGATCCAGCCGGCCGAGTACGACACCTACGGCTCCCGGCCCCGCGCCAGTTCAGGCGACGAGAGGGATGCCAAGCTGGCCGCCCTGGAGAACTCCCCCGCCCCCGAGATATCGCTCGAGGAGCACCTGCGCAGGCAACTCGCCTATTTCGAGATCGCTCCCGACACGCGCCAGATATGCGAGAACATCGTCGCCAACCTCGACTGGCGCGGCTACCTGGAGCATCCCCTGGAGGATATCGCATCGTCCATGGAGACGGACGTGACGGTGGAGCAGGCGGAAGAGGCGCTCCGGATCGTCCAGCAGCTCGAGCCCCCGGGGGTCGGCGCCCGGGACATCAAGGAGTGCCTGCTGCTCCAGTTGGACGAGCGGGACCCGCGCTACGAGTTCACCCGCCGCCTGATCGCCGACCACTTCGAGGACATCGCCAGGAACAGGTACCCGAAGATCACAAGGGCCATGAGCTGCACGATGGCGCAGTTGAAGGAAGCCGTCGAGGAGATCGCCGGCCTCAACCCCATCCCGGGCGCCCTGTTCGCTCAAGCGCCCGCCCCGCACGTGATCCCGGACTTGCGCGTGGACCTGGTGGAAGGCGAGTTCCGCGTTATGCTCGAGGAGGAGACACTGCCCCCCCTGCGCATATGCAGCTACTACGCCCGGCGACTCCAGCAAACCAACCTCGACCCGAAGACCCGCCAGTACCTGAGGGACAGGCTCCAGAGCGCCCGATGGCTCATCGACGCCATCCAGCAGCGCCGCAGCACGATCTACAACATCGCCAGCTCCATCGTCGATGAGCAGAAGGACTTCTTCGCCAAGGGCCCCATGCACCTGAAGCCCCTGAAGATGCAGGAGATCGCCGACAAGGTCCGCGTCCACGTCTCGACCGTCAGCCGCGCCATCTCCGACAAGTACATCCAGACCCCCCAGGGCATCTTCTCGATGAAGCACTTCTTCACCGGCGGCGTGGCCAAGGACGACGGGGAGATGGAGTCCTGGGAAGTGGTCCGCCAGAAACTCCTTTACGTCGTCGAGAACGAGGACAAGAAGAACCCCCTCAGCGACAAGGACCTGGCGGACGAACTGGCCAAGCAGGGCATTGACATCGCGCGCCGCACGATATCCAAGTACCGCAAGATACTCAACATCCCCTCTTCCCGCGCGCGTCGCCAGTACTGACCGCGACTCTCACGACCATCTCCAGCTCGACCGGCGCGTTGCGGGGCAGGGAGTTGGTGCCCACCGCCGAACGGACGTGTCTGCCCGCATCGCCGAACAGCTCGACCAAGAGCTCGGACGCCCCGTTGACCACCTCCGGCTGCATGTCGAAGCCCGGCGCGCTGTTGACGAACCCGCGCACCTGCACGACCTCGGCCACGCGGCCCAGGTCCCCGACGACGCCCTTGACGGCCGCCAGGCAGTTCAGCGCGCAGAGCCGGGCGCACTCGCGGCCCTCCTCCAGGGCGACGCCCGCCCCGACCTGCCCGGTGCAGCGCAGCCCGCCCTCCGCCATGGGCAGTTGCCCGGAGCAGTACACCATGTCGCCCACTAGCTTCGCCGGGACGTATTGCGCCAGCGGCGCGGGCGGCTCCGGAAGGGCCAGACCCATCTCCCTCAGCCTCTTGTCCACCTCACCCATATCTCTCCCCGTCCACGGCAAAGTCTTCACAAGGGATTTGCGTTGAGGATCGCGTGTGGCGCCGGCATCCTGCCCGCAGCTAAGCCGCCGAGACGGCGGCGCCACACAGCGGGGCTCGGCGCATGAGCGCGTCCCGGGTGCTGAGCATCCCGTCCGAACGACAAACACGTTGCTGACAAGGCAAATGGTTGCCGATGAGCCTTAGTTTACCGCCCGCGGGGCCGGCTGTATAATGCAGGGGCCAACCCCAACCGCGTGACGGAGCGCCGCGAAGTGGCCGGACAGCAGCACGAGAGCGCGATGGCGGTCATGACCCTGGGCGAGCACCTGGAGGAACTGCGCCGGCGGCTCATCGTGTGCCTCGTGGCCGTCGCGGCCGTCTTCATCGTCTGCTGGCTGCGCAGAGGGTACGTCATGGCCGTGCTGCGCGGGCCGCACGAGCGCGTGATGCGCGCGTTCGACCTGAGCACGCTCCTGAAGTACCAGAGCTACCTGGAGCCCGTCTGGACGCAGCTGACGGCCTGCTTCGTCGTGGCGCTCATCATCGCCGCGCCGATCATCATCTACCAGACGTGGGCCTTCGTCGCGCCGGGCCTCTTCCCGCACGAGCGGCGCAAGGTGTTCCGCCTGGGCACGGCCTGCGTCGTCTGCTTCTTCGCGGGCATCAGTTTCGGCTACTTCGTGTTCGAGCCGGTCGCGTTCAGCTACCTGCTCCGCCTGGCCGGGCCGGGCACGGAGCCGGTGCTGATGATCGGGCCCTACGTGAAGGTATTCTTCCTGCTCACGTTCGCGCTGGGCATCGCCTTCCAGACGCCGGTGGTCATCTATCACCTGATTCGCTGGGGTGTTATCACCGTGGAGGGCCTCCGGCGCAGCCGCAAGGGAGTCATCCTCGGGGCGTTTATCCTGGGGGCGGTCCTGACGCCGCCCGACCCGCTGACCCAGATCATGATGGCGACCACGCTCATCATACTCTACGACCTGGGGGCCCTCGTGGCCGCGCCGGGCCGGGCGACGTTCGGCGCCTTCCTTCGCTTCACGGGCGTGGTCGTCCTCGTCGCGGCCGGCCTGGCCCTCTGGTTCAACTTCCGGAACGTTGCGGAACTGACGGTCCTGAAGGGCGAAGCGAGCGTGGGAGAGCTGGTGCTTGCGCGGGGCGAGAGCGCCGGCATCCGCCGGGGGGCGGCCTGCGAGGCGGGGCCGGACGCAGTCACCCGGCTCACCTTCGGCTCGAAGGAAGGCAAGGCGGCCTATCTGGCGGGCGAGGGGCGCCTGCGGGTCCACGCGCCCGACAGCCTTAGCCTGCTCGGCGGCGAGTGCCTCGTCCAGAGCGACGGCCGGGGCGGTCCCGTCCAGGTGCACGCGCCCGCCGCCACGGTGCTGGTCGAGAAGGCCAGCGTGGAACTGCTCGCGCCGCGTCCCGACGTCCTGACCGTCACGGTATTCACCGGCGAGGTAACGGCAAGGGCCGGCGAGGCGAGCAAACGCATAACGGCCGGGCACACGGCGACCTTCCACAGCGGCGGCACGCCGGCGGACGTCACGGAGGCCGTCCGCCGCTGGGAGGAACGCCTGAAGCCCGAAGATCACCACAACGACACGACGAGCACGACGACGAAGGAACCAGAACAACGGCCAACGGAATGAAGCGCCAAGGCCGCAGAGTCCGCCGAGACGGCGCGTTCGGGATCAAAGCGTCAACAGCAATGTTGCCTTCCCTGCGTTCTCCGCGCTCTCTGCGCTGAATCCCGTTGTTTGCCCTCTGCCTTTGTCGTTCGTCGTGCTCGTCGTGTCGTTGTGGTGAATCTTTTCCCGGCGCTGCCGTCACAACGGCCGGCGGATGCTCAGCCGCGGGGCCGCCAGGCAGCCGGTTGGCACGAGGCTGTACTCGTCCTGCCACTGCTCGCCGCTAGTGGTGAAGCTGTGCGGCCCGACAAACTGGGGACGCGCCTCGGCATGGTGCAGCGGGCCGAAGGCGTTCCGGCGGTGCGTCACGACCTCCACGGCCAGCTCGACCTCGTCCTTGCCGGCCGCCAGGTCGGTCACGTCCACCTCGTGCGGTTGCCAGCCGACGACGCCGGCCTCCTGCCCGTCCACCAGGACGCGGACGCATACGCCGCCGAACTCCGGCACCTCGACGCAGAGCCGCTCGCCATCGCCGAGGTCCGGCTGGACCCGCGTCCTGAAGACCACGGAGCCGCCGTAGAAGGGCAGCCCCTGCTCCCGCCAGTCGCCGAAGCCGACCCCCGGCAGCGGGCCGGTGACGCGGGCGTCCGCCCCGTCCACCGTGACGCCGAACTCTCCGAGCAGGAAGCACGCCTCCAGGTTGCAGTCGGCGTCCATGGTCCCGGCGAGCTCGAGCACGTTCCGCCCGGGTACAAGCGCCGCCTCGTCCAGAGGCAACAGCCGGATGCACCTGTCCACCCACCATCCGCAATCGGCGTCAAGCGATACCGCGCTGCCGTTCAGCGTGATATCGAAGTACTCGGGGTTCTCGACGGCCAGGAACACTGGCCCGCCAGGAAGGGCGTCCACCTGGAACGAGTAACGCAGTGAGACCGCCGCGGTCGGGCCGTCCTTCTTCTCTCGGGCCCAGGGCTGGACCATCTGGCCGCCACGCCAGGGCAGGCCGATGGCCTCCCTTATCTCGGCGTCGGCCTTCAGTATCTCCTTCGGGCCGCGCCAGTCGCCGTCGCCGACTCTGAACTCCGGCGCGTCGAGCACGAGCACGTTGTGGTCCGTCAGCTCCGCCGACCACGCCTGCTCGGCCAGGTCAACGGACCGCACCTCTTCCAGCGCCGGCAGGGCCGGTAGCTGCTCCGCACCGGGCGCCATCACGAAGAGGCGGCTGCCCGTAGGCGGCATGTCGGTGCGGAAGCGCACGGCCCCGTCGGCGGCCTCGCACTCCAGCGAATAACGGCGCCCGGTCCGGGCGTCCCAGAGCTGCACGGCGCCCCCGCCCTGAACGGTGACGGTCAGCTCGCCCGTCGCGTTCTCGCGGTCCGTGTTGCACATGAACAGACGGAGTTCATCGCCCTCCCGGTGGAGCCGGTAGAGGACGCCGTCCTTCTCGCCGCCGTCCTCGCCCCGTATGCTCGCGTCGCGCGCCCCGGCAACGGCAGCGGCGATAACCGCGCGCTCGAACGGAACGCTCTCGCACTGCGCGGCAAGCCCGGCGGCCGCGTCAGACTCTTCGGCGTCCACCCAGGCGGGGACGGGCTGGCAGAAGACCACCGTGCCGCCCGCGTCGTTGAACCGGCCCAGCAGGTCCAACGTGCTCGACCGCACCGTGTCCGCCGGCGGGACGAGAACGGCCGCGTAGGCGGCCTGCCCGACGACGAGCGACGGCTCCTCCCCCTCCTCGACGGACCCGAGGCGGGACATCATCTCCTCATCGCCGTAATCGAAGTCCAGGTGCTCGTCGAGCAGCCACGCGATGAGCGCCGCGAAGTCGTCCTCGAGGCGGTTGATGCTCGCGTCCTCGCCCCAGCCCGGGATGGCCCTGGCCCAGACGCTCTCGACGGGATGGACGACGAGGAGCCTGCGCACCGGCTCGCCGCGACTCATCACGGCGTTGACGCGCGCGAAGTAGTCCTCCACCGCGCCGTAGCGCTCCCACCACGGCGACTGGTAGGAGATGGAGGCCGGGTAATCGCGCTTGGCCTGGCCCGCCATCGTGTACCAGGACAGATGCTGGCAACGCAGGTTGACCCCGAGGGCGGCCTGCCAGTCGCCGACGTACTTGTGCCCCTCGAACGGCCAGTCCCAGCCGGTGCAGCCGTAGAGCTCGGACAGCATCCAGCGCCGGCCCATCTGGTGCTGGACGCTGGCGCACTGCTTGGCGGTCGTCACCTCGTACCAGTGCTCGGTCAACTGGTCGATGCCGGGGGCCTGCATGAACTCGTAGAAGCGCATCGGCGCCCCGCCCACCGACGCCTGAGAGCGCAGCGTGCTCTCGGCCAGCACGTGGCCCGTGCTCATGACGCCGTTCGCCTCGCACCACTCGAATATGAGCCGTGCGAACGCGTCCACGAACAGGAACGTCGTGCAATCGTGGTAGTGGTGCCTGGGGCGGGAGACTTTCTGGCCGTCCACGTTGAAGAACAGGTGCGGCAGGCGGTCGAGTATGTCGTAACCGTAACGGTCCCGGAAGTGCTCCGGCAGCCTGTCCGTCCAGGGCACGCCGAGCGCCTCGCGCCTTTCCACGGAGCCTTTGACAAAGAGGCCGCCGTGGTGCGGCTCGTCGGTGAAGATGCCGGGCATGACGGTCCCCAAGTCGCCGCCCACTTCGCGGCCGTACGCCTCGTGCGTCACCTCGATGAACTTGCGGACGGCCTCGTGGCTCATCGTGTCCAGGTAAGTCGCGTCGTTGAACCAGGAACTGGGCTCATCGGGCACGACGAAGAAAGCCAGCACCTTCGCGCCGTCCGGGGCGCCCTTGGCCTCGGCCAGGCGCCTGACGTCGGTCGCGTTCCTGCCGTCCACGCGCGCGCTGAACAGCGCGAGCGGCGCCGCCTCGAACTGCGCTTCGGCCGGGTCGCAGATGACCATGTGTAGGTTCCGGTGCCGGTAGCGCGGGTCGCTGGTGACCAGCCCGCCCCCGGCGCCGGAGGGCCAGCGGTCCTCGTCATAGAGCCAGGCCTCCATGCCGAGCTCACGGGCCTCGTCGACGCAGACCTTGATCATCCGGAACCATTCGTCGGACAGGTAAGCGGTGCCGAGGCCGACCCTGGAGTGCATGAAGAAGCCCCCCAGGCCCATGCGATGCATCACGCGTATCTGGCGCCGCAGCTCTTCGGCGTCCAGCTTCCCGTTCCACGCCCAGAAGGGCTTGCCGCGGTAGGCCGCCCCGGGATTCTCGAAGGCTTCTCTCAGTTCGTCCATCTGTTCCTTCCGCCGATTGTCAGGAGGCCTTCTGACTTGCCTGGCCGCCGTCGTCCTCGGCGACCTTCTGCTCAAAGTAGCCCAGTGCCATCCGCAGTCCGTCGAGCCGGTCCACCTCGGGCTCCCAGCCGAGCGCGCGCTTCGCCTTCGCGATGTCTGGCTGGCGCACCTTGGGGTCGTCCACGGGCAGCGGCTCGAAAACGATCTTGCTCCTGGACCCAGTCAGCTCCACTATCTCCTCGGCCAGTTGCATGATGGTGATCTCTGCGGGGTTGCCCAGGTTGACGGGCTCGTTCTCCTCGCTCTCCAGCAGCATGTGTACGCCGCGGACCATGTCGCTTATGTAGCAGAAACTGCGCGTCTGGGAGCCGTCGCCGTAAACTGTAAGGTCCTCGCCCTTGAGCGCCTGGCGGAAGAAGGTGGGCAGGGCCCGCCCGTCGCGCAGGCGCATCCGCGAGCCGTAGGTGTTGAATATCCGCGCGATGCGGGTGCTGAGGCCGTGGACGCGGTGGTAGGCCATGGTTAGGGCCTCGGCGTAGCGCTTGGCCTCGTCGTAAACGCCGCGCGGGCCGACGGGGTTGACGTTGCCCCAGTAATCCTCCGGCTGGGGGTGTATCTGCGGGTCGCCGTAGCACTCGCTGGTGGAAGCCAGCAAGAAGCGCGCCCCCTTCTCCCGGGCCAGGCCGAGGGCCTTGTGCGTGCCCAGCGCGCCCACCTTGAGCGTCTCAATCGGGTATTCGAGGTAGTCCACCGGGCTGGCGGGAGAGGCGAAGTGCAGCACGTTGTCCACCCGGTCCCCGATGTGGATGTACTCGGTGACGTCGTGGCGGATGAACCTGAACCGCTCGTGCCCGAACAGGTGCTCAACGTTGCCCCCGCTGCCCGTGAGCAGGTTGTCCAGGCAGATGACCTCGTGCCCGGCCTCGATGAAATGGTCGCACAGGTGCGACCCGATGAAGCCCGCCCCGCCGGTTATCACGGTCCTCTCTGGCATGAGTCCTCCCTCGTCCCGAGTCTATATCCTGTGGATGTGCCCCCCGTCGAGGCCCTTGAGCGCGTTCCGCGTGTCCAGCACCAGGGGCGCGTGGCGCACCACCCAGTCCCATGGGAAGTCCGAATGGTCCGTCACGACCAACGCGCAGTCGCAGTCGGGCAGGCCGCTCTCTTCCAGTTCGACGGACTCGAGCCGCGCCCCGTCCGACAGGCGAACGGAGGGGACGTGCGGGTCGCTATAGCTGACCTCGGCCCCCTTGCGCAGCAGCAGCTCGATGATCGTCAGCGCGGGGGACTCCCGCACGTCGGAGACGTCGCGCTTGTAGGCGACGCCCAGGACGTGGACGCGCGAGCCGCGCACGGGTTTGCCGGCGTCGTTGAGCAGGTCGGCCAGGCGCTGCACCACGTAGCGGGGCATCGAAGAGTTCACCCGGCCCGCCAGGTCGATGAAACGCGGCTCGAAGCCGTGCAGCCGCGCCTTCCACGCCAGGTAGAACGGGTCCACCGGGATGCAGTGCCCGCCCAGCCCGGGGCCCGGGTAGAATGCCTGGAAGCCGTAGGGCTTGGTTCCGGCGGCATCCACCACCTCCCAGACGTCCACGCCCAGCTCGTGGCACATCAGCGCCAGCTCGTTGACCATGGCGATGTTGATGCTGCGGTAGGTGTTCTCCAACAGCTTGACCATCTCGGCCACCGTGCTGCTGGAGACGGGGACGACCGTGTTCAGTATCCTGCCGTAGAACTCGGCGGCCGCGCGCGTGCAATGCGCCGTGACCCCGCCCACCACCTTCGGCACGTTCTCAATGCCGTATTCGCGTTGGGCCGGCCCGGGGTCTATGCGCTCCGGGCTGAAGGCCAGCCAGAAGTCTTCCCCCACCCTGAGCCCATCCCGCTCCAGCCTGGGCCGGACCAGCTCGTCGGTGGTGCCCGGATACGTGGTGCTCTCCAGGACCACCAGCTTCCCCGGGCTCATGTGCTCCGCTATCGCATCGACGCTCCGCACGATGAAAGACACGTCCGGCTCGCCCGTCTTGCGCAGCGGCGTGGGCACGCAGATGAGGATGACGTCGCTGTCGGCCACAGCGTCGTAGTCGCTGGTGGCGGTGAAGCCTTCCCCCGCCGCCCGCGCCAGGTCCTCGTCCGACAGGTCGTCAATGTAGGAACGCCCTTCGGCGATGCCCCGCACGCGCGAGGCGTCCACGTCTATGCCGACGACGCGCTCGGCGCCGCGCATGCACTGCATGGCCATGGGCAGGCCGACGTAGCCGAGGCCCGCCACGGCCGCCGTGAAGCGCCCGGAGCGCACCTTGCCGATGAACTCGTCCAGGGAAGCCGCCGCTGCCACTTTCAGCCCTCGTCCCGCCGGGGTATCAGGAAGCGCCTGGGCTCGTCCATGATGTAAACGTCGCCGGTCCAGGACTCGCCCTCGGGGGCCTGCTCGACGGCGCCGAGGCAGGAGTGCATCGTGGCGCTGAGGATGTCGCAGTAGTGCAGGAGCACGGCCTCCGGCGTCCGCGGCAGCACGGGCGAACCCCAGGTGAGCTTGCCGTGGTGGCTCAGAATGACGTGCAGCAGGAGGGTCTTGGTGTGGTTGGCCTGCTCCGCCTCGTCGCGGGGCACGCCGGGCTTCACCGCGCTGTCCCAGACGTTGCTGACCATGGAGCCGCTGATGAAGATGTGGTCCAGCAGGTCCCCCGCCACCGTGCGCTGGCTGACGCCTGCGGTCAACTGGTACGAGTTCACCTTGCCCACGTCGTGGAGCGCGGCGCCGCAGAGCAAGAGATCCTGGTCCAGCCGGCCCTTGTAGAACGCCCCCAGGCGCTCGGCCAGGTTCCACACCTCCAGCGTGTGCTCGGCGAGCCCGCCCTGGTAGTTGTGATGGTGGAAGCTGGCCGCCGGGCTCTCCTTGAAGGCGGCCGCGAAGGCATTGTTGTCATGGAACTCGGCCATCAGCCGCTTCAGGTGAGGGTCGCTGAACCTGTCGCCCTGCCAGTTGAAGAGCGTCTCGAAGGCCTCGTCCACGTCGGTCTCCGTGCGGTGGACGTAAGGCGACAGGTCGTATTCTTCGGGCAGGAGGACCTTGTAGCGCTGTATGTTGAGCTGTTTCCTGCCGCGATATTCGTCCACCCGCGCCAGGATCTCCAGCCCCTGGCCGGCCTTGATTTCGGCCCCGATGTTGTCGCTCCAGACCTTGCCCTCGATGGGGCGCCCACCCTCGGTGTTGAGCCTCAGGGTGTAATAGTTCTGCCCCCGCCGGTCCACGCCGAGCCTGGCCTCGGCAACCAGGACGACCTGGTCGGTGACGAGTTGACCTGCTTCCAGCCGGTCTATGTCCACTTGCATTCGCTCCCGAAGAAGCCTGGGCGGGAACGCCCAACGTAGCCTCTCGGGGCCGTTCTGTCAAGTGTGCGCGTCGGCCATTCGGGGGGCCTGATCGCCCGCTCGGGCGCATGGCAACGTTACATAACTAACTGCCTAAAGGGCGCATACGATGCATCCCCCCGGGCCGAACACGATTCCGCTTGCCCTCGGCCCGCGACGGGCGCTAACATCAGGTTGGAGCACTGGACCATGAGCGCCTTGATTGACGATTTCCTGCACCGACTGGCTGTCGAGAGGGGCTATTCGCCCAACACGCTGCGGGCGTACGCGGGCGACCTGTGCGCCCTGGAGGAATTCCTGGAGGACCGCCATCGCGGGATGGACGAGGCCACCGTCCACGACGTGCGGGCCTTTCTGGCGACGCTCCGCATGCGGGGGCTCTCGCGCGCCACTATCGCGCGGCGCACGGCCGCCGTCCGCTCATTTCACAAGTTCCTGGCCCGCCAGGGCGTCCTCGATGCCAACCCCATGGCCGCCCTGCGCTCGCCCCGGCGCGAGCGCAGGCTGCCCATCTTCCTCACCGTCACGGAAGTCGAGCGCCTGCTGGAGCAGCCGGACACCGCGACGTGGATCGGCCTGCGCGACCTGGCCATGATCGAAACGCTCTACGGCGCGGGCCTGCGCGTGAGCGAGCTGGTCGCACTCGACCATGACGACCTGGACCTGGGCGCCGGCCTCCTGCGCGTCCAGGGCAAGGGCAAGAAGGAGAGGGTCGCGCCGGCGGGAAGATGTGCCGTGTCGGCTATTCGGACCTACCTGTCCGCCGGCGGCGAGGACGCGCCGCCCCGGCGCGACCCGCACGCGGTCTTCGTGAACGCCCGCGAAGGCGCCCGCCTCACCACCCGGAGCGTCAACAGGAGGCTGCGCCGCTACGTCCTGCAAGCCGGCCTCGACCCGCGCGTCAGCCCGCATTCCCTGCGCCACAGCTTCGCCACGCACATGCTGACCAACGGGGCCGACCTGCGGGCGATCCAGGAACTGCTCGGGCACGAGAACCTGAGCACGACGCAGATATACACCCACCTCTCGCACGAACACCTCAAGCAGACTTACGACGCCGCGCATCCTCGGGCCTGAAGGAGGGCCGGGCATGGCGCACGAAGAGCCGCAGGGCCGGATGCTGATCCTGGCGGGCGACGGCAAGGGCAAGACCACCGCCGCCCTCGGCACGGCGCTGCGTGCCGTGGGGCACGGGATGCGCGCGCTCGTCGTGCAGTTCGTCAAGGCCCGGCGATGCGGCGAGCACGCGGCGGCCCAGCGGCTCGGCGGCGCGCTGGAACTCCGCCTCGCCGGCACGGGCTTTCTGGCGCCCGGAGGGGACCCGCAGGCGAGACGGGAAGCCGCACAAGCGGCCAGGGGCGCACTGGAGCGCGCCGCAGCCGACCTGGCTTCCGCCGAGTACGGCCTCGTGGTCCTCGACGAAGTGCTCTATGCCCTGCGGCTCGGGCTGCTGGACGCCACGGACGTCCGCGCCGCCGTCGAGGGCCGCGCCCCGGGCGTGCACGTCATCCTGACCGGCGACGGGCCTTACGAGGAACTGGCGGACCTGGCGGACACGATCACGTGCATGTGCAGCGTCCGGCAC
Organism: uncultured candidatus Brocadiaceae bacterium; assembly: GCA_964592385.1. Classification (GTDB taxonomy): domain Bacteria; phylum Planctomycetota; class Brocadiia; order SM23-32; family SM23-32; genus CAZQEQ01. The sequence continues at coordinate 54,702 of CAZQEQ010000003.1, forward strand.
GCCCTCGAACAGGGGCGGCCCGCCGAGCCGGGCATCGAGTTCTGAGCGCTGCGGCGTGGGCCTATGCCCCCTCCCGCGCGACCTCCACCATGGCCCGGAAGGCGCGCGCGGCGCGCTCGGTGTAGGTCCCGCTGGCGGATCCCCCCAGGCATATCCCCCGCGTCCCGAACCGGCGCAGGCGTTCCCGGGCGGCCTCTTGGATGCGTTCCAGCGGCCACTTCTCGAGCACTTCCATGTCGTCGAACGTGCCCACGACGCAGAACCGGCCTGCGATGATCTCACGCGCGCGCTCCAGGTCCAAGTCGCCGTAGGGCGGCATCTCCACCGGGTCGAGATAGTCCACGCCGATCTCCGCGATGGCGTCCAGGTACCGCATCATGGGCCCGTGGTTGTGGTAGTAGGCGAGCGCGCCGTGGCGGTGCATGATCTCCACCAGGCGCCGGTCGTGCAGGACGACGAGTTCGTCGAAGGCCTTCGGCCCGAGTTGGGTCGAGGCGTATTCTCCCCCGATGATCCTGAAGCCCTCGACGCCGGCCCGGCAGGCGGCCTCGACGCAGGACTCAACCCGCCGCGCGGCCTCGGCGACGACCTCCGCCATGAACGCCGGCTCGTCCGCCCAGAGCAGGCAGAAGTCCACGGGGCTGCACAGTTCGGCGGGCATGCAGATGGCGTCGGGACAACCGGCCAGCACCATGGCCTCCTCGCCGTGGCGGCCGACGCTGTCCCTGTAACGCGCGGTTTCGGGCTCTGGGGGTTCCCACGGGATCGAAAGGAACTTCTCCAGGTCGGCCGCGCCCCCGCACGGGAACTCCACGGTGGCGCGGGCGACGGCCGTGCTCTTGATCGTGCGTCTCAGGTCGCCCCGGGGCGTGGGGATTGTCACGTGCACCATGTCCCCGTCTTCGCGCGCCTCCTGGCGGTAGCGAGCACCGCCGAAGACGTTGACCCCGAGCCAGGTCTCCAGGAAGGAGTCCGTCTCCCTGATCAGTTCGGCCGCGGCGGCGCCCCCGGGGTCCAGGTGGCCCAGCCCGAAGGGCGAGACCGGGACCCTGTCGCAGGGCTCGCACCGGCCGGCGGCCAGCAGTCTCCGGCGAGAAGTCATGTGCTCTTCGGCGTTGCTGCCGTCCATCCTGTCCGCCTTTCCCGCAAGAACCAGGCATTGGATTGTAGTGACGCGCCAGTGCGCTGGCAAGAAAACGGTGGCTTCGACAGGCCGTCCTCTGTATAATGCATTTTCAGGCGCGTTTGCTGCCCGACACGTGGGAGATGTTTGGAATGGCCAAGTCGCTCTGGGAAAGCGGTCGGGTTCAGCGGGTCAGGCCGAGTGAGTTTTCCCCGGAGCCCTACCAGGAGATACTGGACGGCCTCGCGGAAGCGTCCGACTTGCAGTTGGAGTTCGCCCGCGAGGGTAAGCTGCCGCGACCCGGGCTGCCGCACGTGCCGGTACGGCTGCGCGGCAGGCGGACCGGATGGGTCGTCGTCGCAAGCCGGTCCACGGAGGAGGCCCATCGGGTGCTCCGGGCCGCCGGGGAGATCGCCAGTCGCGCTTTTACCACCGACCGGGATGTCGCCAGGCTCTCCACGGAGGTGGCCGACCGCTACGAGGAGCTGGATTTCGTCTATGAGATGGCCAACCAGGTCGGCGCGCTCCTGGACGAAGACGAGATTTGCGCGTTCGTGGCCGAGGAGGCCGCCTGGCGGCTCGGGTGCGAGCGCGCCTCGGTCATGATGGCCGACCGGCAAACGGGCGAGCTGAAGATCCGCGCTGCCGTCGGGCTGCCCGAAGAGATATCCAGCGAGGTCAGCGTCCAGCCGGGCGAGCGCATCAGCGGCAAGGTCTTCGAGAGCGGCCGGCCCACCGTGGTCAATGAAGGCGACCCGATGCCGGCCGAATCGCTCAACGTCGAGGAACTGCGCGAATCCGACTCCTTCCTCTGCGTGCCGCTGAAGGTCAGCGGCACCGCCGACAGGGAGGAGAGGGTCCTCGGCGTGATCAACCTCACGCGCAAACGCCGCAGCAAGATGTTCACGGCCAGCGACCTGAAGCTGGTCAGCGCCGTGGCCGTCACCACCGCCACGCAGATACACAATTGCCGCCTCATAAACGCCGACCGGGAACGCCAGAAGCTGGAACACGAACTGGAGCTGGCAGCCCGGATACAGCTCGGCCTGCTGCCGGAGAAACCGTTGTCCGCCGGGCCGCTCGTAGTGGGCGGCTGCTGCCAGCCGGCCCGCCACGTGGGAGGCGATCTGTTCGACTACTGGGTCCTGGACGGCAATGTATTCCTGGTCATGGCGGACGTGGCCGGACATGACATGGGGGCCGCGCTGATGGCTGCCGCCGTCAGGAGCGTCGTCCGCAGCGAGACCGCCCACATGGCCTCCGTCGCCGAGCTGCTGGGCAGCGTGAACCGCGCGCTGTTCAACGACCTGGTCCGGGCCGAGCTTTTCATTACGGCCTTCTTCGCGCAGATCGACGTCACGAGCGGCGAGATGACTTACTGCCGCGCCGGGCATCCCAAGCCGGTGCTCTTTCAGGCCGACCAGAAGCAGTGGTTGGACACGGAGGGAATGCTGCTCGGGATGCAGGAGGACGGCCAGTACGAGCAGAAAACCGTCCCCCTGAAGCCCGGCGACATGCTGGTCATGTACACCGACGGCGTCATGGACGCCGCGAACGCCCAGGGGCGTATGTTCGGCCCGGAGGGGGTCGGCGCCGTCGCGGCCAATTCGGTCGGCATTGCTCCTGTGGAAACCGCCCACCGCATCGTCGAGGCGGCGCAGAAACACACGAACGAAGCGCCGCAGGTGGACGACATGACCACCCTGGTCGCGGTCTATGGGGAAGCGGCCGGCTCCGCCTGAGGCGGCCAGGCGGCTGCGCTCGATCAGCCGGCCTTTGCGCGCGGGGTGTGTTCGGCCGGCGCGTGTTCGTCCACTTCTTCGAGCTTCACCGATATCTTCTTCGTGACCCCGTCGGCCATCGTCACGCCGTAGAGAACCTGGGCGACGCTCATCGTGAGCTTGTTGTGCGTGACAATGATGAACTGGGTGTCACGGGAGAACTCCTCCAGCAGCATCAGGAACCGCTCGACGTTGCTGTCGTCCAGCGGGGCGTCCACTTCGTCCAGCAGGCAGAAGGGGCTGGGCTTCGTCTGGAAGATGGCCAGCAGGAGCGCGACCGTGGTCAGCGCCCTCTCCCCGCCGCTCAACAGGGAGATCGAGTTGGTCTCCTTGCCGGGCGGACGGGCGATTATGTCGATGCCCGCCTCCAGGATGTCCTCTTCTTCGGAATCCAGCACGATGTCCGCGTTGCCGCCGCCGAACAGCTTCCGGAACAGGGCCTGGAAGTTCCCCTGGACCTGCTGGAAGGTCTCGCCGAACCGCTGCCGGCTCTGCTTGCTCAGCTCGCGGATGATCTCCCGCTCGTGCCGGCGGGCCTTCTCCAGGTCCTCCTTCTGATCGGTCAGGAACTGCAGGCGTACCTCCAGCTCCTCCTGCTGGCGGATGGCGGCGACGTTCACGTTGCCGATGCGATCGACCTTGGCCTTAAGTTGCGCGATCCGCCGCTTGATCCGTTCCCAGTCGGCCGACTCGTCGTCCGCCAGATCGAGGACCGCCCGGCGCAGCTCCGTCGCCTCCTCCAGGCTGATCAGCTCGGTCTGTTCCTCCTCCTCTTCCCCCCCGGCCTCCTCGCTGCGCCTGTACCACTCTGCGACGGCCCGGGCCGGCGCGGGCTGGTGCGCCCATTCGCGGATCTGCCTGGTCAGGAAGGGCGAGTCCTCGCGCCAGCGCTCCGGCTCCAGCTCGAGCGCCCGCAGCCGGACGCCGTAGTCCTCCGTCGTCCGCTCCAGCAGGTCCTGGAGCTTGACGTTCGTCTCGTGCTGGGTGACCTGCAGTCCGTGGACCTTCTCCGCCCACTGCCGGGAGCGTTCGCCGGCAGCCTGGAGGCGCTCCGCCAGGTCGCTGATCTGCTGCTGGAACCCCTCGGCGGCTGCGGCCCCGGCCTCGAGGGAGGCGCACAGGCCCTCTTTCTCCGCCTTCAGAGATTGGCTCTCCTGGCGCGCGGCTTCGGCCGCCTTCTCGGTTTCGCGCTGCCACCGGACGCTGGTTTCCTGCTCGGACTGAAGCGCCTCTTGCTCGGCGCGGGCCCGTTCCCCGTCGGCGCAGAGCCTGTCGAGCAACTGCTGCTGGCTCTGCTGGCGCTCCCTCGCCCGCGCCAGCTCGGCGACGCGTTCGCCGGCTCGATCGTTCAGAGTCTGCTCCTGCTGCGCCAGTTCGGAGAGCGCCTGGCGTCCCTCCTCCACGGCGAGTTCAGCCACAGAACGGTCGCGTCCGGCGGTCTCACACTCCTGCTGGAGAGTCGCCTTCTTCAAGTCGAGCTCTTCGATGTCTTCGGTGATGGCCGACGCCTCGGTCGCGGCAAGCTGCATCTGATCGCGCAGTTCCTGAAGTCGGCTGTCCGTCAGTTTCAGGTGCCCCCGGACGTCGCCGGCGCTGCGCTGGAGCAGGTCCAGTTGCGCCGCCGCGGCCTCACGCCGGTCCGTCAGGTCTCGGACCTGCGCCGCAGTGTCCTGTCTCTGGGCGTTCAGGGAAGCCTGCTCGCGCTGAAGATCGCGTATCTGGCCGTCGAGTTCCGCCAGTTCGCTGCGCCGGCTTATCAGGCTGGGCGTCTCCGGCAGGCCGCCCGACCAGATTCCGTCGGCGCCGTAGCATTCGCCGGCCGGCGTGACCAGCTTCACGTCGGGCGGCAGACGGTCGCCCAGCAGCGCCCTGGCCGCCGCCTCGTCGTCCACCAGGAAGGCGTTGGCCAGCAGCGACTCGACCGCGGGGCGCACGCGGTCGGGGCAACGGACCAGTTCGCTGAGCCGGCCCCGCACTCCGCTCAAGAGGGGCGTCTCCGCCGGTGTTCCGGCGGGGAGGTTGCTCAGCACAATCAGGTCGGACCGCCCGCTGCCCTCGTCCCTTAGCAGCCTGAGTGCCTCGTGCGCCTCGAAGGCCCCCTCGAAGACGGCGGCGTGGGCCAGCGGCCCGAGGATCGCCTCGACGGCCGCGGCCATGTCCAGGGGCACGTCGAGCAACTCGCCCAGTAGCCCGATCATGCCGGCGGGTCCGGCGTCGACCAGGCGCCTGGCGCCGGACCGGACGCCCTCCCCTCTCTGCTCCATGTCGCGCAGGACGTCGCGGCGCCCGGCCTTGCCGCTCAGTTCGGCCCTGACGCGGCTGAGTTCCGACGAGACCCGTTCGAGCCGCTGCTGCGCCTCGGCCAGCCGGTGCTTGAGGCCCGCAACTTCGCCCGCAACGGATGCCTGCCGGGCCTGGACTGATTCGAGCTTCTCCTCGGTCTGCGCGCGTTCGCGCTCGGCTTCGCCCAACTCCGCGTCGAGCTGGTCCCGGCGGCCACGAATGCGCGCGAGTCGCGCCTCCGCGGTGCGCCGTTCGGCAGCGATGATCTCGAGCTGGTTCCTGAGCTGGCTCTCACGCTCGAAGAGATCGAAAGCGCCCCGCTTCTTCGCTTCCAGTTCGGCCTCGACCTGCCGCGTGCGTTCCCGAACGCGCTCGACCGAACGTTTCTGCGCATCCAGTCCGGCGGTGGCGGCCTCGACTTCGCGTGCTGTTTCCTCCAGTCGCTGCCGGACGGTTCCGATCTCGTCCTCCAGGGCGCTGCATCGCTCGGACAGAACGGCGCGCCGCCGGGAGATGTCGCCGAGTTGCTGCTCGATCTCGGCGCTGCGCCTTCGATTGGCTTCCGCCTCCCGCGCCAGGCTCTCCAGCCGCGCCTCGACGCGCGTGAGGCGCTGGCGCGACAGGTTGAGTTCGTCACGGGCGGCCTCGCGCTCAGCCCGGGCGGATTCCAGCTCGCGCTCGGCCGAGCGAACGGTGCCCTCCAACTCGGCCCTCCGCTGGTCGGCCTCTTCGAGCCGGCGGGCGTTCTCCTCGGCGGCCACCTCGAACAGGCGGCACGAGTGGAGGCTGTGCGCCAGGCGGAGTCGCTGGAGTTCCTCGCTTTGCAGCTTGAAGGTCCGCGCCCGGCCGGCCTGGTACTTGACGCTGCGCAACTGGTGGTCCACCTCCTCGATGATGTCCGAGAGGCGCTCCAGGTTGGCGGCGACGCGTTCGAGCTTGCGTTCGGCTTCCTTCTTCTGTTCGAGGAAGCGGTTGATCCCCGCCGCTTCTTCGAAGATGACGCGTCTCTGCTTCGGGTCGGCGCGGAGCAGCTCGTCTATCTGGCCCTGCTCGATGAAGCTGTAACACGACGTGCCGATGCCGGTGTCGAGCAGGATGTCCCGGATGTCCTTCAGGCGGCACTGCTGTCCGTTCAGGTAGTACTCGCTCTGCCCGGTCCGGTCCACGCGACGCCGGATGGAGACCTCGTCGTACTCGACCGGCAGCCAGCCGTCGGCGTTGTCGATGGTGAGCGTGGCCTCGGCGTAGTTGAGGGGTTTGCGGGATTCGCTGCCGTTGAAGATAATGTTGACCATCTCGGCCCCGCGCAGCTTGCGCGCGCTGCGTTCCCCCAGGACCCACTTGATGGCGTCGGCGATATTGCTCTTGCCCGCGCCGTTCGGGCCGACCAGTGCGGAAAGGCTGTCCTCGAACTCGAAGCTCGTCCTGTCGGCGAAGGACTTGAACCCGTAGAGTTCCAGCTTCTTCAGCTTCAAGACGCGCGTCCCCAGATGGCCGTCGGCAAGAACCCTCGTCCAATCCCGAGCAAAGACGCCCCGCAGGGCATGTTTCGCAGGCCCGAAGCGCGGCGCCGCCTGGCAAGACGAATCCGTCTGCTTTGCGAATTCCCTCTGTGCGAACCGAGAATCAGAATTCTAAACAAAGGCGGCGGGCGAAGTCACAGGCGAACCGGGCGCACTCTCTCAGGGGGCGGGCAGGGCGGCATTACGCTCTCCGGCCACGACAGGACTCGCGCTGTAAGCGCTTTTTTCACAACCGGTTGTGGCAACGCCGCGGACGCAGACGGGCGCCCCAACATCCCGGCACCGGCAGCAGGGCCGACCCGGACCGGGCAAAAACCCCGGACGAAAATGGCCCCCCCTTGGACCCCTTCCGCCGCTAGTGGGCTGATAAGGAAGTCACCTTGGGTTTTCCGAGTTACGTCTGAACCGGGCGCGGGGCGGGACGTTCACGCGCCGAGGCGTGCCCCGCCTACCCCTATGTGGGTGGCCCCCGGCGCCCCTCAGGGGTCCTCGTCCCGAGAGCCCTTCGGGGTCGAGGGGTCTCGCCGGGGGGGGGGATGCAGGGCTATCAGTTGAACAGGCTGCTAGGCCGTCAGCGCGTGGTCCCGCCCCCGCACCACGCACCGGTCCGTGAAAGGCGTGGCGAGCGCCTCGAACACGTCCATCTCGGCGGGCTTGAAGGGCGTGGTGGCGCTGAGTTCCTCGGAGAGGCAGCGTCCGGCCCTGAAGTTCTGAAGCGCTATCTGGCGGCTGCCTTCCAGCGCGGGCAGGATGCCCTCCAACTCGCCGCGCCCAACCAGGCCCGGCACGAGCGTGATCCGGAACTCGTACTCCAGCCCGCTGCCCTTGATGATCTCGATCGAGCGGCGCACCTGGGCCACGTCAACCTCCACGCCCGTGACGCGCGCGTAGTCAGCCTGCGTGAGCGGCGCTTTCACGTCCATTGACATGGCGTCAACCAACCCCTCGCCGATGAGCCTCGCCACCCAGTCCGGCCGGGTCCCGTTGGTCTCCACCAGGACGCTCACGGGCACCTCCCTGAGGGTCCCGATGAGGTCGATCAACTCCGGCCCGTGGAGGGTGGGCTCACCGCCGGTAATGGCGACGCCGTCAACCCAGCCGCTGTTCTCGCGCAGGTGAGCCGTCACCTCTTCGAGCGGCACGGTGTCGAGCGAATCGGGGTCAAGGACGAGGTCGACTGCGTGGCAGTAGAGGCAGCGCAGGTTGCACCGAGGCAGGAAGAGCACGCAACTGAGCCTGCCCTCCCACTCCAGCAGGCTGCTCTTGAGGAAGCCTTTGATCTCCATCGCGTTCTTCGCAGGCGGACCGGGACGTCGCGCGGGCTCAGGCGCAGAGGCGTTGTTGGAGTTCGTCGCTGGGGGGCGCCTGCCCGTCCCAGCGGCCCATGACGTTGTCCGCGTCGCTCTTGAGCAACACGGACGGTATCTCGAACACGTCGAAGAAGTCGCCCTCGGCGGCACCCGCTTCCGTCTCCATGTCCTGGAAGATGATCGGGACGGCGTCGCTCATGTCCCACTTGCGCAGGAAGTGGGCGATCTTCTTCTTGGCGCTCTCGCACAACTGGCAGTCCTGCTTGCCGTAGATCTCAAGGATCATCTTCACCTGCCCCCTGCCACTGTAACGATGCGGTTCATCAAACGAGTGCCACGCTGTAGTTGCCGCGGCGGCGGTCATTCAACTCGCCGATCTTGGAGTTGTTCCAGTTCCTGGTCCGGCTGAAGTACCCGACCACGCGGGTCATGCCGTAAACGTTATGGCTCTGGCAGTGGCCGCAGGTGCCCTTCAGGCCGGGCGTGGAGCGGTGACAGTCCTCGCAGATGGTGAACTCCGGGCTGACGGTGAGCTGCGCGGCCTGCGTGTGCCGGTACGTCTTTTCGACCAGGCTCATGATGCTGGCGGCCGGCGGGCGCTCCTCACCCACGAAGGCGTGGATTATGGCCCCGCTCTCGATGGCGCGATGGAACTTGCTCTGCAGCCGGATGCGCGTGAACAGGTCGACCGGCGCATCGGCCCGAAGGTGGATGCTGTTGGTGTAGTACATCTGGTCGTTATCTATGTCGCCCTTCAGCACGCCCTCAGCCTCGGGGAACCTGACCAGGTCCACTTTCGCCAGCCGGCGCGCGGCGCTTTCGGCGGGCGACTCCTCCAGGGCGACGCGCATGTCGTGCTTGCGGCCCAGTTGGCGGGCCTTGAACTGCATGTGCCGCACCAGGTGGAGGCCTCGGCGGATCAGCGACCTGTCCTCGTGCAGCTCCTTGCCCGTCATGTAGAACATGCACTCGTTCAGGCCGATCAGCCCGATGATGTAGGTCGCCTTCTTCAGGTCCACGTAGGGGCGCCCGTCCGGCGCTTCCTTGCCGATCTGCCACAGGGGCTTGCTCGGGTCGGTCATGAGCGAGCCGATGAACCGCTGTTTCTCCAGGTGGGCCTCCATGGCCAGCTCAATCATGCGGTCCACTTCACCGTACAGGCCCTCGAAGTTGCCCTGGCCCGCCCGGTAGGCGGCCTGCGGCAGGTTGATCGTGATGTTCTGGAACCCGCAGAACCTCATGCTCTCCGGGTGCCGGATCATGTAGTCGTCCTTGATCGTCGTGCGCAGCCGGCAGCACGCGCTCAAGGTCACCTCGTCCCGGTCGAAGATGAAGTACGGCACGCCGTTCTGGCTGGCTATCTGGCAGGCGTAGTCGAGTATCTCGCGCTGGGCCGGGTCCTCGAACGTCTCGTCGCTGACGTGCAGGTCGCACTTCGGGAACGCGAAGACGTTGCCGTACTGATCGCCCGCTCGCCACACGTCGAGCATCGCCTTGCAGAAGCGCTGCGCCGTCTTCTCGTAGTCGCCGTAGGTGCGCCCGTTGTAGCGGCCGGCCGGCCCGATCGCCGGGATGCTCTTCAGGTAGTTCGGCACGCCCGTGTGGACGTTGAAGTCCAGGAACAGCGTCTGCCCGCCCCGGCTGAACGCGTTCTGCGAGGAACTGAATATCAGGTGCTGCGCCTCCTGCTCCATCTCCCTGTACGACATCCCCTCCACGAACGGCGCGTAGAAGATGTTGATGTAGCCCACGCCGAGCGCGCCCGCGTAGTAAGCCTGCATCGACGCCAGGAAGGTGTTCAGGTGGCCCGTCAGCGTGCGGGCGTGCCGCGCCGGGGCGCTCGACGTGTCCAGGTTCTGAAGGTGCAGGCCATATTTCTTCAGGTATTCCAGAGAGTGGCTCGAGCAATAGACCCTCGTCGGGTAGCCCAGGTCATGGATGTGTATCTTGCCCAGCATGTGCGCCTCGCCGACGTGGTCGCTGAAGACTTCCTGGAGTGCGTACTGCTTCAGCGTGTGCTCGGCTATCGAGAGGTTGATCGCCTCGGGGTTGTTCTGGGCGATGTTGGCGTTCTCTTTGCTCTTGCTGTGCAGTACCTGGTCCAGGTCGTACTTGGGCATGCCGATCACGGCCTGCTTGCGCAGCCGGGTCGTCAGGGACCGCTCGAACAGCTCGTTGTCCACCAGTTCCCGGATGAGTGCGGTGGAGATGCGCGTCAGGCCGCTCCTCATCACGCGCTGCTCGACGGCGGAGGCAATCTCCCTGGCCAGGGCCCGCGCCAGGTCGGCCTCCACCTCCAGGGCACGGGCGATCTTCGTCTTGTCCCACTCGATGACCTGGTCCTGCGTCTCGGTGTTGACCAGAAGCGAGATGTCCGTGGTCGTCCCTGCCCGGCGGACGGGCTTGCGCACCTGGAGGGACTGGCGGATGCGCGCGCGCTTGTCGCGATAAAGGATGTAGGCCTTGGCGGTCCTGGCGTGGCCCGTCTCAATCAGGACCTTCTCGACGACGTCCTGTATCTCCTCGATGGCCGGGGCCTCACCGTCGTACTCCCTTTCGAGCATCACGGTGACCGTCGAGGCAAGCTCTTCGGCCAGCACCCGGTCCTCGCCACCCACGGCCTGGGCCGCCTTGAAGATCGCGTTGGCTATCTTGGTCTCATCAAATGGGACGAGGCCCCCGTCCCGTTTCCTGACTTGCTGGATGATCGAACGGCGGTTCTGTTCCTGCGTTGCGTCCATCTCAACGGACATTTCCATGCTCCCACGTGCTCACACAGGCTGACCTCTCGAAAGCAGTCTGCTCCTGGCTCAAGTGCTCGTCTGGCCGGATCCGTCCGACGCCGATCTCAGGACCGTGTCCGCCTCCTCCACGAAGTCGGAGACGTCTTTGAACTCGCGGTAAACCGACGCGAAGCGGATGTACGCCACATGGTCCAGGTCTCGCAGCTTCGCCATGGCGAGTTCGCCGATGCGACGGGATGGGACTTCGCCCTCGTACTCCCGGTGCAGTTCACGCTCGATAGCTTCGGCCAGTTCCGTGATCCGCTCGGCGGGAATGGGGCGCTTGTAGCAGGCCCTGTGCAGGCCCTCCAGCACCTTCCGCAGGTCGAAGTCCTCGCGGTTGCCGTCCTTCTTCACGACGCGCAATACGCTTTCCTCGATGCGTTCGTAAGTCGTATACCGCCGACCACAGGCGCCACACTCCCGACGTCGCTTCACGTATGTGCCGTCATTGCTGGGACGAGAGTTTACGACCCTGTCGTCGTCTTCCTTGCAGTAAGGACAGCGCACCGAGGAACCCCCGCGCTATCAGCATAAGCCCTGTTCCCAAGCGACCTTACGAGCACTTAACTGTCAAGAACAGCTATGCTACATGTAGAACAAAGGGGTATAATAACGTCCAACATATGGTAAGTCAAGCCCATTTTTGGCCCAAAGAGCGCTTTTCGTGAGATTCCGGCAAGAACGCCTCGCACACACCCGTCGGCGCCGCACCTAAAGGGTTGCAGACACGGGGCTTAGCTTCCCAGGCCATCTCCCGGTCGCGGCGCCCGTCATGTCTGTCCCGGGGAAGATTTCGTCCCCGGCAAAAGCAACCGCCCTCCGCCCGATTCACGCGCGGCGGGGCCTCGGGCGCAGGCGTCAGCGGTTGATTTGAGCGCAGACCGGGGCGAGAATGCAAATTTGGAACCTCCTCTCACCGAAGGGAGACATGACCATGGCACCCGGCAACAACCAGCAGCCCCCCTCCCCCGCGCACGGGGGGGCCTTCGACGCCGCCTTCCCCTACAGGGACAGCCTGCCCGGCGTCGTCAATGACATCCTGGAGGAAATAGACAAGCGCGACACCGTCCAGCACGTCTGCGAGCACCCCCTGCCCAGCGAGGAGCAGGTCATCCGCATCCTCAACCTGCTTACCGAGGCCCTCTTTCCGGGCTACTTCGGCAAGAAGGGCCTGAGCCGGGCGAACCTCGCCTTCCACGTGGGCGAGACGCTCAACGTGGTCTATGACCTGCTGGCCGCGGAGATCGGCGATTGCCTAATGCACGAGCGCCACACCGGAGGCCACGAGGACCGGCACGCGCACGACCAGGAGGCGCAGGAACAGGCGTTCCGCTTCCTTCAGAAGCTCCCCGCGCTGCTCGACCTGCTCGACGGCGACGTGCGCGCCGCCTTCCAGGGCGATCCCGCGGCGACCGGCTACGACGAGATCATCTTCTGCTATCCCGGCTTCCGCGCGATCATGATCCACCGCATCGCCCACGAGCTCCACGTGCAGGGCGTCAGCTGGCTGCCGCGCATCATGACCGAGCACGCCCACCGCATCACGGGCATCGACATCCACCCCGGCGCGACGATAGGCCGCAGCTTCTTCATCGACCACGGCACCGGCGTGGTCATCGGCGAGACGAGCGAGATCGGCGAGCGCGTGCGGATGTACCAGGGCGTGACGCTCGGCGGCTACCGCTTCAAGACCGACGAGGAAGGCGCGCTCCTGCGCGGCTACAAGCGCCACCCGACCATCGAAGACGACGTGATCATCTACTCCAACGCCAGCATCCTCGGGCCGGTCACGGTGGGCAAGGGGTCAATAATCGGGGCGAACGTTTTCCTGACGCACTCCGTCGAGCCGGGCACGCAGGTCACCATCGAGACCCCGCGCCACCGCCTGCGCCAGCGGGAGAGCCCTGAGTAGCGCGACCACGCGGGCCGTCGGTGTGTGGCGCGGCCGCCCCCGGCCGCGAGACCCTCAGGCGAGGGCGCCTGAGCCACATGTGAAGGCCTGAGCTAAGCCAGGGCGCCTGAGCCACGCGACGGCGCCGGCGCTCACCGCGCGTCCATAGCCTGCATCCTGCGCAATTCGAGCGCCTCGTAGCGCTTCCGCGCCACCGGCAACATGCCGCCGGGGATGACCGTCACCAGCACGCCCAGCAGCAGGAGCGGGTAGTAGACGGCGTACGGCTGCGAGCACGCCAGGGCGACGACGCCGGCGATCAGCGAGATGACGCCGCACGCGACCGCAGCGACCAGGAGTCCCCGGACCAGCCGCCGGGCCACACCCAGCCCCATTACCACGCCCAACAGCGCGCCCAGGCAGCCGAACGCGCCCCCGGCCAGTCCGCCGATCAGGCCGCCGGTCCGGTCGTCCCACCACTGGCCGGCGGCCGGCGGCGCTTCCAGTGCCTCCAGCGGCCCTTCTCCCGGCTGCGTCAGGCGTAGCGGGCCGAGGAATACGGTGCCCCGCCCGGGCAGCACGACGTTCACCTGCAACTTCTCCGGCCGCCGGTCGGCGCCCTCAATGGAGAACGGCAGCGTGAACAGCCGCCACCCGGACGTGCCCTCCAACTGCCCCATCGGGCCGCTCTCGCCGAGCGTCCTGGAGAAGTAATGCCCGCCGTCCGGGAAGAAGCTCCACATCTCCAGGAAACCCCTGTCCTCCAGGCCCTCGCAGCGCACCTGGCCCGAGATGGCGTAACTCGAAGCGGTGACGCCGGGCGCCTCGACCTCGAGGACCTGGGCCGCCATGAGCTCGCTCTCGGGGTTGACGACCTTCAGACACTCGAAGTCCGTCTCGGCGTCCGGCGGGAGGACCTCGCCGCTGTCGAGCCTGCCCTCCTCCTTCAAGCGCGACCAGGAGAACTCCATGAGGAGTTCCTCCGCCCGAGCCGCCCCCGCGCCGACCAGCAATGCAACCACAATCGCCCATGCCCTCATCTCATCCCTCCATTTCCCGCCGGTGCACCGCGGGCAGTCGCAGAACCATTCACCGGGGGCTACCGCTTCTTGAGCACTATCTTGCCGTCGCGGATCTCGTACGTCAGCCCCTTGGGACCGAGGATCTCTCCAAGCGCTTGCTGGCACGGCACGTTCACAATGTGCGGCGTTATCCACACGCGGCAGGTCGGGTTCGTATTCTTGTAGGAAGCGTCCCAGTTGTAGGCCAACCCCGCCTGTTTGGCGATCGCAATCACAGCGTACTGGACGGCCATCTTGTCCGTGCGAGCCCCTTTGTAACTCTCCGGGTACGGTGCGGTCAGGGAGACCCGCTTGGTGAGCGCCTGGTGCACGGACACGGGCTCCTTCGTTAGCACGAGCGCGTTGCCCCGGATTTCGTAAGTCAGCCCCTTCGGACCCAGTATCTGTTCGAGCGCCTCATGGCACGGCACGTTCACAATGTGCGGCGTTATCCAGACGCGGCAGGTGGGGTTGGTATTCTCGTACGAAGTGGTCCAATCGTAGCCCAGCCCGACCTCTTTTGCGATTGCCGTGACGGCATCCTGCACCGACATCTTGTCAGGGACGCAGTCCTTGTGAACCATCGGGTACGGCGCAGTCAGAGAAACCGGTTTCATCAGCGCCTGCCGGACGCCATCCGAGCCGGCCGGCGGCGCGCCGGTCGCGCGGCCCGGAGCAGCCGGCGTTTGCCGTGGCTCGCCCGAATCAGAGGCCGGTTCTAACTCGGCAACGGCTGTCTCCTCGGACGCCGCCACCAACACTTCGCCGGTCCGCACCTTCACCACGCGCGCGTGGACTTCCATCATCCCGGGCGCCTTCTTCACGACAGAGCCCGTCACGACGGCGTAGGCGCCGGCGAGCTTGCCAAGCTTCTCGGCCGTCTCGGCGTCCACCAGGCCCGTGTGCTGGAGGGCCAGCTCGGAGAGCACGCCGTCAAGCTGCTTCCGCTCGACCAGGGGCAGGCCGCGGTCGGCGAAGGTCGTCGCCCATTCGTCCCGCAGGCGGCGGGCCGGCCCGGCAAGTTCCGCGTCGCCCGCGCTCAACGGGAGCACCGCGAGCGCCTTGCACGCCGCGTCCACCTTGACCCGGTCGCCGGGCTGGATGTCCGCCTCCAGGTGGCTGTCCCTCCTGCCCTTGGCGAACTTCTCCTCGGCCTCCGTCACGGTTAGTTCGGCAATGAGGGCCTGCACTGCGCCCAGCTCCTCGCCCGTCTCGGGATCAATGAGCGCCTCGCCCTCGCGATAGACTCTTAACCGGTCCTCGAGCTCGATGCCGTTCCTTGAGCCCAGGTTCACGTACACGCTGGTCGGAGTCACCCTGACGACCTGTCCGGCCGCCGTCACCTTCACGGCCTGCCCCAGCCGCCACGCCAGGTAGGGAGCAAGACCCGCCCACTTTACGGCCTCCTCGGTGGTTATGTCGCGCTCCAGCCTGCGAACGCTGTCCTGAGGCATGCTCGATTCCTTGCCCGTCTCGATATCCAGGAACTGGAGTATCTCCTCCTCAGCATCGGACAGGTCCACCACGTAAACCTGGCCCGACTTGCTCACTATCTTGGAGAGCGAGGGCGCGGGCTGCTCCTCGGCGCCCCGCACCGGCGAGAACCCAACCAGGCCAACGACGATGCACACGAAGGCCGCTGAAATCCGTACGCGTCCCATATTCTGTGCCTCCCACAATGACGTCCAGACTCCCATGGACCCCTTCGCCCGCCGCCTTACATTGCGTCCATTGCTTTCATCCGCCGCAGCTCCCTGTCGCGCAGTGAGCGCCTGAGGCGCCAGAGGCCCACCGCCGCCGGCAGCGCCAGAACCGCGCCCAACACCCAGAGGGACACCCGAAGGGCGCCGGCCCCGACCGCGAATCCGAGCCCCGCGCCGCCCAACCCCGCCAGCAGCAATAGCGCCAGCAGGCCCGCCGCGAAGCCCCGCGCCCGGCCGCGAGTCGTCTGCCAGAAGACAAGGCCATGAGCAGCAACCGCCGCAACCGCCAGGCACCACACGACGTAAACCGCGGAGCGCGATTCGAGCAACGAGGGCCTTTCAGCGGGGTACGCGACAACGCTCAGCGCCCCCAGCACCAGCGTCCCCCCGCCCGGAAAGACCGCGCTTAGCACCAGCCTGTCCGGCGTCTTCGCCGGGTCGTCCGCAGCGAATTCAAGGGCAAAGGACCGCCACTCGCCCGTGCCGCTGAAGGCGCGGGCGGGGCCCGAGCTTTGGTCCGTTCTGGTCACCCTCGTCTCCCCGTCGGGCAGCACGGCCCAGGCTTCCAGGCAAGCCCGACCCTCCACGTTCTCGTGCCGGAGTTGACCGGTTATCGCGTACTTGGCCCCGGTGATCCCGGGACGTCCGATGGTCAGTATCTCGACGGTGGAGGGGCCGCGGCCCGGCGCCGCGACCAGCAGCCGGCTGAACGGGGTTCCCGCGTCCGGCTCGATCACAACCCCCTGGGCCAGTTCCATGCCGTCCCCGAGGCGGTCCCACTGCACCTCTCGGACCACCTCCTCGGCCGTGCAGAGGCTGCTGCACGCCAACAAGCCGCTGATCAGCAGTCCCCTCATTCCTCCGCTCCCATCTCCCTGCGGTGCACCGTTAGCAGTTCTCTCAGCGCCGCCATCTCCAGCCTGCCGTCGGCATAGAGGGCACGAAGGAGGCGCTCGAAGTCGCTGGTGATCTCGCGGTCGTCGAGGACCTTGACCTTGGCGATGAGGCGGTCCAGCCGGCGCCTGACCGTGGGGTAGGAGACGCCGTACGTCTCGGCCAGGGCCTTCAGCGAGCCGCTTGCCAGGACGAACCGCTTGATGAAGGTCAGGTCCTCGTCGCCGAGGCCCTCGATCCAGCGCCCCGTTTCGAGTCGGTCAGACATGCCGGCGGTTCCATTTATCGAATAGACGCATCAATTATACTGTTCATAAATCGCAAGTCAATATGCATTTTAGTAAAAAGCGGGCGCAGTTTCTCCCCCGAACGGCTGCCGGGCGACGGCTCAGGTCCTGGCGGCCGCGCGGAGGACCTGGCCGAAATAAACGCGGTGCAGGTTGCCTGGATCGGTCAGTAGGGGACAGATCGGACACATCAGCGCCGGCAAACGAGTATAATGGCGGCGCGGCCGAGGTCTGCTCCGACCTCCCTCGTGCGATAGCGGGAGGAGGAGGTTTACAGGATGGGCATTATTGTATATGCCTGCTGACCGAATGACCGTTTTGTCACCCCCCAGAAAGGGTTCCTGACAAAACAAAACCCCTGCGGATGGCATCCGGGGGGGCTGTGGCCGCGAGAGGCTCTTTGACAGATTGTCCGGGCGGACAGGTCTGTCGGCGGAGCGGACGGCACTGCGAGTCAGTGCCCGGCTGTCGCAGACAACCGAACGGCCCTGGGAATGGGGCTGGCGTGTTGCGGGCTCCGGCCCCGATTGCCTATAATCCGGGCTCTGCCACTCTCACACGAGGAACCGGGAGGAAGACGATGAACGTACTGGTGACCGGCGGGGCCGGTTACGTAGGCAGCCACGCGCTGATCGAGCTGCTCGGAGCGGGTCACACGCCCGTGGTGTTCGACAACCTGTCCGAGGGGCACGAGCAGGCCGTCGGCGGGTGCAGGCTCGTCCGGGGGGACCTGGCGGACGAGGAGCAGATCGCGGCGGCCCTCGAAGAGGCCGGCGCCGAGGCCGTGATGCACTTCGCCGCGAGCGCCTACGTCGGCGAGTCGGTGACGAACCCGGAGAAGTACTACTTCAACAACGTCGTCAGCTCGCTGCGGCTGCTGCGCGCGATGCGGCGGAAGGGGGTCGAGAAGCTGGTCTTCTCCAGCTCGTGCACTCTCTACGGCGTGCCCGCGAGCGTGCCGATAACCGAGGAGCTTCCCGTGCAGCCGATCAATCCGTACGGCCGCACGAAGGCGGCGGTGGAGGGCATCCTGGCGGATTACGCGGGGGCGTACGGCCTGCGGTACGCCTCGCTGCGCTACTTCAACGCGGCCGGCGCGGCCCCCGACGGCAGCATCGGAGAGGACCACGACCCCGAGACGCACCTGATCCCGCTGGTGATCCACGCCGCGCAGGGCAAGCGAGACCACATCGCCGTCTTCGGCACGGATTACCCGACGCCGGACGGCACGTGCGTGCGGGACTACGTGCACGTGCTCGACCTGGCCACGGCGCACGTGGCGGCGTTGGAGGCGCTGGACGAGCGGCCCGTGATGATCTACAACCTGAGCACAGGCGAAGGGCACTCGGTGCACGAGGTGATAGACGTGGTCAGGGATGTGTCCGGGCGGGAGTTCGAGGTGCGCGAGGCGCCCCGGCGGCCGGGCGACCCGCCCGAGCTGGTGGGGTCGCACGGCAAGGTCCGGCGGGAGCTGGGCTGGGAACCGCGCTATCCCTCGCTTCGGGAGATCGTCGAGACCGCCTGGGCGTGGCACAGCGCCCATCCGGAGGGCTTCGCGGGCACGGCGGCGCCCGGCCCTGCGACAGGATAAAGCCCAGAGATCGAGGTCCCCACGTGTTTCCTGGACCGATCAGCGAGGGCATGCTCCGCGAACTGCAGGACTACGTCCGGGTAGATCCCTACCCCTTCGTCATCGACCTGGACAGGTCCAGCGGCATGTACCTGGCCACCGTGGACGGCGAGATGGTCTTCGACTGGGGCGGCTACTACGGCTCCAAGCTCCTGGGCCACAATCACCCCGGCCTCGAAGACGCAGCCTACCTGAAGCGGCTGGCCCGGGCGGCAAACAACAAGGTGGCGAACCCGGACTGCCTGACCAGGGAGTGCCTGGACTATTACCGCCTGCTTCACGCGCGAGCGCCCAGGTGCATGAAGCGCCCGGAGTTGGAGGTTTACGTCGTGAACTCCGGGGCCGAGGCGGTGGAGAACATGATGAAGTACCTCCTGGTCCTGCACGGCGAGAAGGCCGTGGCCCACGGGGACACACCGGCGGCCAGGAGGTTCCTGTACTTCGACCGCGCATTCCACGGGCGGACGGTGTTCGCCCTGAACATCACGCGGATCACCCACGACCCGATGGTGACGAAGGGCTTCCAGGGGATCGTGCCCGGCAACTTGCAGGTGAAGTTCCCGAGCGTGGACACCTCGCAGCCGGACCGGCGGAACGACGCCCGCACGGATTACTGCCTGGAGATCGTGGAGGACTGCCTGCGGCAATACCAGGGGGAGATCGTGGCCATTGTGGTCGAGCCCATCCAGGGGGCGGGCGGCCATCGGGTGGCCCAGCCGCGCTTCTTCCAGGAGCTGAGCCGGCTGGCCCACCGCTACGAAACCTTCCTGGCGTTCGACGAGGTCCAGACGGCGGGGGGCCAGACGGGCGCACTGTTCACGTGCGACCAGTTGGACCTCCCCCACCCGCCGCAGGCGGTGGCGGTGGCGAAGAAGTTCGGCAACGGCGCGGTGTTCATGCTCGAGACCCTGGGCAACCGCGGCGTCCTGGACAGCACGTGGGGCGGATGCCTGGCCGACATGGTGCGCGTCTGCCGGGAGTTCGAGATCGTGGACCAGGAGGGCCTGATCGCTCAGGTGCCGGGCAAGACTGACCTGCTCATCGAGGGCCTCCAGGGACTGGCGCGCAAGCACCACGACACGATCTTCAACGTGCGGGGCATGGGCCTGTACCAGGGATTCTCCCTGCGCAATCCAGCCCACAAGAAACGGCTCATGGAAATCGCCCTGGAGACGGAGCTGATGTTGCTGTTGGGGGCGGGGGCCCAGTCGATCCGACTGCGGCCCGTGTTGGACGCGTCAAAGGAAGACATATCGCTGATGCTGGACAAGCTGGACCGGTGCCTGTCCCGGTTGGAGGGCCCGGGGAACGCCTGACATCTCCGAACGGACCGGGCCAGATCACGTGACGGGATCAGACCACGCCGATTACGGCCGGGGGTGCCGCCCGAGCCTGGGGGATTCGGGGCACGTCGCCCGCCTCAGTAGTCCGCCTGGAGATCCCTGACCTTCTCGTCGGGGCCGATGACGACCAGCAGGTCGCCCTCCTGGATCACGTCTGCGGCGTGGGGCAGGTCGTTAATGTGGTATTCGCCCTTGCCCTCACCTTCCGGGCCGGCGGCGGGCTCGCGCGACTTTATGGCCACGATGTTCAGGCCGTAGCGGTTGCGGAAGTCCAGCTCGCCCAGCGTCTTGCCGACGAACTCGGGCTTGGCCTTGAGTTCGGCCAGGACGTGGTCGGCCGTGATGGGCGCGATGACCTGGATGCCGGGCATGATGATCTCCTGGGCCACCTGCTGCGCCATCTCCTTTTCCAGGCTGATGACGCGCTGCACGCCCATGGCTTCGAGGATCTGCGCCTGGTTCTGGTCGATGGCGCGCACCCAGATATCCTTCACGCCGACGCGCTGGAGCACGGCCGTCACGAGGAGCCCGGCCTCGATGTTCCTGCCAATGCTGACGACGGCCAGGTCTATGTCGGCCAGGCTGAGCTTCCGCATGGCGAACTCACTGGTGGCGTCCAGGCAGATGGCCCGGGAGACGCGGGGATCGACCTCTTCGACCAGGTCTTTGTCCGCGTCCACGGCCAGCACGTCCGCCCCCAGTGCGGCCAGGCGGACGGCAAGTCCGAGCCCGAACCGGCCGAGTCCGAAAACGGCAACGCGCAACTGGGCCTTCCTCTGTCGTTCCGTGTTCATCGGTGGCTCTCTCTACTTCTTGCGGAGGCTTTCCAGATAACGCCCGTGGACGCCCTTCTGAGAGCGCCGCAGGGATTCGATCAGGTAAAGGGTCTCGGGACAAGCATCGGCGTTGGCGGCGATCTCTTCGAAGATCAGGGCGCGGTTGAGCTTCTTGGTGCGGTAGATCGCCTTGTAGACGCTCCTCAACTCGTCTATGGTCGGGCGCTCATACCCGGCGCGCGCCAGGCCGATCTCGTTGACGCCCCTGACGCGGGACGGGTTTCCCTCGACGATCATAAAGGGGGGGACGTCCTGCACGATGCGCGTCAGCCCGCCGATGTAAGCCTGCGTGCCGACCGTGACGAACTGGTGACAGGCGGCAGCGCCCATCAGCTTCGCCCCGCTCTCGATGTGGCAGTGGCCGCCGAGCAGGACAGCGTTGACCATCAGGACGTCGTCCTCCAGGTGGCAGTCGTGTCCCACGTGGCTGCAGATCATCAGGTAGTTGCGGCTGCCTACGCGCGTCACGCCGTGGCCCGTTACGGTCCCGATGTTAACGGTCACGAACTCCCGGAACACGTTGTCGTCCCCGACCTCCAGCCGCGTGTCCTGCCCGTGGTAAGTCATGTCCTGCGGCGGGGTGCCCAGCATGACGTAGGGCGCCAGGATATTGTTGGCGCCCATCGTCACGTGCCCTTCGACGTGGCAGCCGTGACCAATGATGCAGTCATCGCCAATGACGACATTCGGCCCGACATAAGCGTGCGGGCCGATCTCGACGTTCTTGCCGACTTCCGCTCCCTCTTCCACAACGGCGGTGGGATGTACCTTCACCAGGTCTTGTGCTCCGTTACTTGTATCGAGCTACGGCTTCAGAGAGCGTCGGCATCCACCAGCATGAAGCTCATCTCCGCCTCGCAGGCGATCTCGCCGTTCACGGACCCTCTGGCCCTGACCAGGGCGGTCCGAGAGCGCACCCGCAGGGCCTCGACTTCCAGGATGAGTTGGTCTCCCGGCGTGACGGGCCGGCGGAGCTTGACGTCGTCCAGACTGACCAACATGCAGACCTTGCCCGTGTGTTCGAGCTTGCGCAACAGCAGCAGACCGGCCGTCTGGGAGAGCGCCTCCAGCTGCAACACGCCCGGCAGTATCGGGTAGTCCGGGTAGTGGCCCTGGAAGTAGGGCTCGTTGACGGAGACGTTCTTGACGGCCACGATCCTGTTCTCGCCCTCGATGCGCAGCACCCGGTCGACCATCAGGAACGGGTAACGATGGGGCAGGATGCGGCGCACCTCCAGCACGTCCAGGTACTCCTCGCGGCCCGCCTCTTCCCGCAGGAGACGGTCCAATCGCCGCGCGAGCGCGATATTCAGCTTGTGCCCGCTGCGCACCGCGAACACCCGGGCCCTTATGTCGGCGTTGACAAACGCCAGGTCGCCCAGCAGGTCCACCACTTTGTGCCGCACGGCCTCGTTGGGAAAGAGCAGTTCCGCCGGTTGCCCGCTGTGCGGCCGCACCACCGACCCGTCCTTGCGCAGGACGAACGCGTTGTCGTCGGTCACGCCGCCCCCGATCGAGAGCCGCTTGAACTCCTCGTAGTCATCCCCCAGGCCGAACGTGCGAGCCGGCGCCAGTTCAGCCATGAAGCTGTCGGGATCGAGCGATATGGTGAAGGCCTCGGTCGGCCAGTAGCCCTCGTCGAAATCGAGCACGTAGCTGACCGTCAGACCCTCCTCCTGGGGCATGGCCACGATCGTCGCGTGCCCTTCGGGCACGGAGACCGTGTCCTCCAGTTCGAGCAGCGGACGCTCGGCAGACTGGTCCACAATGCCGGCCTCCTGGAGGGCCCGGCCGTATTCCAGCGGGCAACCTCCCAGGGCGGGCACTTCGTCGCCGTCCACCTCGATCATCAGGTTATCCACGCCCAGGCCCACGCACGCGCTCAGCAGGTGCTCCACCGCCTTGATCTCGACGTGGTTCCACGTCAGCGACGTGCAGCGATAGCTGTCGCTGAGCGCCTCGATATTGGCGGGAATGACGGGATTGTCGGGCAGGTCGGCCCGCACGAACAGGAGCCCGGTGAACGCCTCTGCGGGCAAGAGGCGCACCTGCACGTCGCGGCCCGAAAAAAGCGCCGTGCCGGACAGTTCGACCGCCTTGCCGATGCTTCTCTGCGCTCGCCCCATGCTACTTCACTTCGATCGGGCCGGGGTAGTCGGCGTTGACAAGCTCGATGATGGCATCGCTGATGTCCAGCGCGCTCGTCGCATAGAGGACCTCCGTGGTGGCCAGCATCAGGTTCTGGTCAAGCCCCGTCACGTCGGCCGAATCCGCGCTCTCCCTCTTGAGGACAAGGTCAACGTGGTTCTCCTCGGCATAGGCCTTCACAGCGGCGCGGATCTTGACCAGCACGTCGCGAACAGCGTCATTGCTTTGCCGCGCGAGCTGCACCTCGAACTCGCGGTTAGTCTGCTCGAGCTCCGCCAACGCCTCGGCGAACTCCTGCTCCTTCTGGAGCCGCTCGTCGGTGTCGGGAGGAAGGTTCTCGCACTGGTTGCGCAGCGCCTGGACCTGCTGGCCCAGCTTGTTGACCGTGCGCCTCATGTTCTCCACCAGACTCAGGCGCTCCTGGGCCGAGTCCCGCCACTGCGCGCTGGCGCCGAGTACCTTGCCCATGTCCACGACCCGCACCGTGAGGCCGCGCGCCGGGGGCGCTTCCTCCTGTTGAGCTATCCCTGCGGCGGCCAGGAAGGCCGCGCTGAGAAGTGTCGCACCCAAAGCCCACAAACCCGTCCTGGCAACGAATGGCATACCCGAACCCCTTCCGCGACAGTGGTGGCCCTAATAATCTATGCGAACGTCGCTCGGCAGTCAAAACCTGCGTTCGGCGCCGATAGCGAAGTGGAAGGCCTGCGTGTCGTCGTCCGACTCCTTCATCAATGGGAAGGCCAGATTGACCTCCAGGGGAGCCGGGCCGAAGAACGCGAGCCGCCATCGCAAGCCGACGCCCACAGACAACCTGAGCTCGTCCCAGCCGGTGAGCACGTCGTTCGCGTCCTCGGCGACGTAGCCCGAGTCCATGAAGCCGACCAGGCGCAGCCCGCCGGTCGCCGTCAGGGGCAAGCTGTACTCGACGGCGCCCACCAGCAGCGATTCGCCGCCTATCTGATCCCTCGTCGCGGGGTCCACCGGAGAGACGCCCCGGTAATCGAACCCGCGCAAGGTCGAGAACCCGCCGGCATAGAAACGCTCGAACACGGGCACGCGGTCACCGTATGATTCCACGATGCCCGCCCGCCCCAGCAGGCCGACCACGTGCTTGTACGTGCCGTGCTTCTGCCAGACGGTCCAGTGTTTCTCGCCGCGCACGATCACGCGAACGATCTCGACGTCGCCCGCTCCGACCTCGACGCCGGCGCCCAGAGCATAACCCTCCGTGGGCATGAACCGGCTGTCCCGCCGGTCAAAGGTCGTGTCAAAACTGACGTAGGGCTTGTCGTGCGAACCCTCGTCCATCTGCACCTCCGCAGGGGCCGTCGCATCAACGTCATTTATGTCGATCCGCTCGAAGCCCAGGGTCAGGCTGCGTTGCATGAACTTCGACAGGCGCCGTCCGCCCGTCACGCCGAACCCGGTGCGGACATCCTCGAACTCCTCCTGCACGGAGGACGTGTGGTAGAGCTGCGTCCCGAGGCTGTACTTGCCGTCCCGGACGGCCGGGTTCAGGAAGGACAGCGAATAGTACGCACTGTCCGTTCCGGCACGCAGCACCATGGAGAGCCGGTGGCCGCCGCCGCGGAACGCCTTGCCGCGCCAGAGGTCGCTCCAACTGGAGGGCCAGCGCCCCGCGTGGAAGTTCTCCTCGACCAGGGACAGCTCGCCGAACACCCCGGCCTCACTGCCCACTCCGCCGCCCAGCAAGAGGCGTCCCGTCGGGCCCTCCGTCACGCGCACGACGGCATCGCGCAGGGTCCCCTCGTCCGGCTCGAGCGTGATGTCGACCGGCTTGCGGGTCTCCATGTCGAAAAAGCCCGTGTTTAGCAGCAGCAGTTCGCTCTCACGCAGTTTCTTCGTGCTGGCAATCTCTCCCGGGTAGAAGTTCAGTTGCCGCCGTATCACGTGCTCCTCGGTCCTCTCCAGGCCGCGTATCTCGATTCGACGGATGTAGACGCGTTCCCCCTCGCCTATCCGGATGCGCACGTCCACCTCCGGCCGGTCCTCGGCCAGAACGCGTTCGGCGCTCAGGTTGCCCTTCCGCTGGGTCACGTCCACGTGCCCGTGCTCCGCGTAGAGCGCGCTGATCGCAGAGGCCGACGCCGTAAGATCCGCCGGGCGGAAAGCCTCGCCGGGCGCAAGCGGTATGGCGGCGAGCAGTTCGTCCTCCCGAAACAGCGTGTTGCCTTCGAAAACGATCTCCCGGACCCGGTACAGTGCGCCCTCTTCCACCTCCACGTGGAGCGTGGCCTCCTCCATGTCCTCGCTGTACGTCGCCTCGCCGGAGACCTGTGCGTCAAGGTAACCCTCGCTGCGGTAGTGGCTCTCGATGCGGGTGACGTCGGCCTCGAACCGCTCCTTGTCCAGCCAGCCCGGCCACAGGAACGGCGGCCACTTGCGCTTTTTGCTCTTCATCTGACCGCGCAGTTCCTTGTCGCTCATGGCCTCGTTGCCCACGAACGCCCTCCCGACGACGTGAGTTCGAGCCCCATCGGATATCTGAAAGACGAGCAGCCGCTCTCCCGGTTCGCGCATAACCAGCACGCCGTAAGCCGAGGTGGCCGAGTACCCCTTCTCCCGGTAGGCCGCTATTATTGCGTGCTCGGCCGCCCGGACGCTTCCCTCGGCGACAACGTCGCCGGCGGCGATCTCCACCAGTTTCCGCAGGCGCCGAGAGGAGAGCTTCTTGTTACCGTTGAAGGCGACGCCCGTCACTTTCACCCGTTCCTCAAGTTCCAGCACCAGTTCCACCGCGCCCTGTTCGGCGGGCTCTGTCCCGTACGATATCTGTCCCAGCACCGCCGATACGTTCCAGCGGTTTGCGGCGGCCTTGAGCTTCTCGCGGTCGAGACGCTCGCCCTCCTGGACGCCGAGGGAGGTCATAACCTGCTCGGCGGTCAACACGAAGTTGCCGCGGACGGTTATCCTGGCGATGACCGGGGCCTCGGCCTGTGCGGCAGACGCCGCAGTCCAGGCAGAGCAGGCGAGGACGAAGCAGCACGCCAGACGACAGAACCATCGTGAATCGGCCGACGTTGTCTTCATGGGCGTCATTTCACTGGAAACCGGTTCTGGTAGCGCGGGACTCAAAGCTCAAGTACCTCTTCTGGAACGTGAGATGGACGACGCCAATCGGACCGTTGCGCTGCTTGGCCAGGATCAGGTCCGCTTCGCTGCCGGCCAGTTCCTCGTCCTCGTCGCCGGTGACGTAGGGACGGTGGAGGAGCATGACCAGGTCGGCGTCCTGCTCGATGGCACCGCTCTCGCGCAGGTCGCTCAGGCGGGGCCGGCGCTGTTCCTGCTCGACCCGCCGGCTCAACTGGGCGACGGCGATTACGGGCACGTTCAGTTCCCGGGCCAGGGCCTTAAGGCCCTGGCTGATCTCGGCCACTTCGGTGGCGCGATTCTCGCGGTTCCTGTTAGGGGTCATAAGCTGCAGGTAGTCCACCACGATAAGCTCCACGCTGTGGCGGTGCGCCAGCCTGCGCGCCATGGCCCGCAGGTCGCCGGTCCGCATGGTGGGGGCGTCGCAGATGTACAGCGGCAGGCCCACCAGCTCGTCGAGCGACTCCTCCAGCCTGGTCCAGTCCTTCTCCGACAGCGTGCCGCGGCGGAAATCGTGGGTGTCCATCTTGTTGTGGACGCACAGAAAGTTGCTGACGATCTGCTCGGCCGGCATCTCGAGGCTGTAGAGTGCGGCGGGGCGACGCTGGACGGCCGAGACGTGGTGCAGCACGTTGAGCGCAAAACTCGTCTTGCCCACGCTCGGCCGCGCCGCCAGCACGATGAACTCGCCCGCCTGGAGCCCGCCGGTCATGTCGTCCAGGTCGTAGAAACCCGTGGCCAGCCCCGTCAGCTCCCCAGGGTGCTGGTGGAGCTCTTCCAGGCGCCCCACGATGTTCTGGAGCACATCGTTGATCTCCCTGACCTGGGTCCGTTCCTTCTGCTGCCGGACGGACAGTATGTCGGCCTCTGCTTCGTCGAGCAGTCCGTCAACGTCCTCGGAGGCCTCGTAGGCGCGTTTCTGTATCTGGGCGGCCGTCTCGACCAGTTGCCGCCTGACGGCCCGTTCGCGCACGATCTCGACGTAGTGCTCCGCGTTGGCGCTGGTGGGAACGGTTTCCATCAACTGGACGAGATAGCTGACGCCCCCCACCTTCTCCAGCTTGCTCTGTCGGGACAGTTCGTCTCGCAGCAGGATCAGGTCGACCGTATTGTGGGCGTCAAAGAGCTCTATGACGGAGGCGAACACGTCCTGGTGGGCCAGTTTGTAGAAGCTGGACTCGGCGAGGCGCTCGCGGGCAAGGTGCAGCGCCTCCTGCGAGAGGAGCATGGAGCCGAGCACCCCCATCTCGGCCTGGAGGTCATGGGGCGGGACGCGCGCGGATCCATTCCCATCCGGCGACTGGGACATTGGATTGCCCGACTCAAAAGTTGAACGCGGTTACTCTTCTTCCTCTTCCGCAGCGACCCGCACGGTGACCGTGACGCGCACGTCGGGGTGAAGCATGATCTCCACGTCTCGGTCGCACAGTTCCTCTATCGGCCGGCCCAGGTTGACGTTGGTCGGGCGGATGCCCTCGAAGCCGCTCTCAACCAGGTTCTGCGCGATCCGCTCCGGGCCCACGGAGCCGAACAGGCGGCCCCTCTCGGTCGCCCGGGCAGTGATGTAGCAGAGGAAGCCCTCGAGCAGCTCTGCCTGGCGGCTGACGCGCTCCAGTTCCTCCCGCCCCCTCAGGCGACGCGCCTCCTGTTCCTGGGCGATACGTTCCAGGTTCCCGGGCGTCACGGGCATGGCTATGTCTTTCGGCAGCAGGTAGTTGCGCGCATAGCCGTCGGCAACGTCCACCAGGTCGCCCAGGCGGCCCAGGTTCTCCACATCCATCCGGAGCAGTACTTGCATCGCGGTTCCTTCCCAGTTTCGACTACACCCGTGGCAGGTTCTCAGAAAGGTATCTCGTCGTCCGCCACGTCGAAGCCCTCGTCCGGCGCCTTCTGGTCGGCCTCCTCGGCGCGCGCCGGTTCGGTTTCCCCACGCTCGGCCTCGGCGGGCCGACGCGCCTGGCGCTGCCGCCCCTGGCCGCCGCCGATGAACTCGAAGTTCTCGGCCACCACGGTCAGCTTGCTGCGCCGGCCGTCGGGCGTTTCCCAGGTGTCGTAGTTCAGCCGACCCTCGACGAAGATGGGACTGCCTTTGGTCAGGTACTCACTGATTACCACGCCCCGGCGGCCCCACATCGTCACGTTCACGAAGCACGTGTCGTCTCTCTGCTCCCCATCCCGGGTCTTGTACGTGCGGTTGACGGCCAGACCGAACTCGCAGACGGCCGTCCCGCTCGGGGTGTACCGCAGTTCGGGATCCCGGGTCAGGTTCCCCATGAGGAACACGCGGTTCAGGTTTGCCACAGTCGCTCCTTTCCGTGCTGTCACCGGAGCGTGCTACTCGTCCTCGTCGGCCTCTCCGGCTACGGCAAGTTCCTCGTCTCCCTCTTCCTCTTCTGCTTCCTCTTCGTCCGCGTCCTCGTCCTCGTCGCCCTCGTCCTCATCCGGCGGCTCAGCCGCACGCGCCGGCCGCGCTCCGGCGGACGGATCTTCAAGCAGTTCGCCCTCGGGATTGTACAGCTCGCCGCTGACCGGATTCTGCTCCTCTGCGCGCAGGACCAGAACGCGCAGTATCTCCTCGGACAGCCGGACGTCGTGGCGCAGCTCGCTCACGGCAGAACTGCCGGCGCGGAAGTAGACCAGGATGTAGATGCCTCTCTTGGCCCGCTTCATGCGGTAGGCGAGCTTGCGCTCGCCCCACTTCTCGATCCGCACGATCTCGGCCTCGACACGGTTCAACAGGTTGGCTATGTGTCGGACGACGTTCGCGAACTCGGCGCCGCCCTTCGCAGCGTCCACGACGAACATGGCTTCGTATAGATTCTCTGGCAAAGCTGACCCTCCACGTGTTCTTGCGGCCTGCGCAGCGATCACAGGCAACGAAAACGCCGCCCAAGTTCTAACATGAACCGGGTTCGTTTTCCACCTTACGATTGAACTGATCCATGGCGGCCGCGATGCCCCGCTCGGCCCAGCACCGGGCCGCCTGTGCGGCGGCGGCCGTCATGGCCGCCACCATCTCCCACTCGTCCGGCCCGAATGGGCCGAGCACGAACTCCCGCGCGTCAACGCCGCCCGGCAGGGGACCGACCCCCATCCGCAAACGGGGGAAGCCCTCGGTCCCGAACGCGTCCACAAGCGAGGCCAGGCCGTTGTGCCCGCCGCTCGAACCGCCCGCGCGAAGCCGGATCGTGCCCAGCGGCAGGTTCAGGTCATCGACCAGAATGAGCAGGTCTTCCAGCCCGGCGCTGAGGTCCGCCACCAGCCGAGCCACGGGCGGCCCTGACCGGTTCATATAGCCGAGCGGCCTGAACAGCCGCAACTCCCCGCACCGGGCCAGGGCACCGTCGCCGGTGCTCCGCTCCGGGCCGGCGCCACACAGCCGGGCCAGCTCCTCCAGCGCCATCCAGCCGGCGTTATGGCGCGTCGCCTTGTATCGGGGTCCCGGGTTGCCCAGGCCCGCGATGATCTTCACGCGTGCCGGTTCCTTTCCGTTCGGTCAGGCTGACAGCCGGCGCCGGCTCATCATTCCTCTTCAGGCTCTTCCTCTTGCGGGCCTTCCTCAGCCGCCTCACCGATGACCTCCGGCTCAAGCAGCGCCTCCTCGCCCTCTTCCTCTTCCTCCAGTTCTGCCGGAGGAACGACGGTGATGACGACCGTGTCCGGCTCCGCAACGGCGCTCACGCCCTCGGGCAGCGTCAGGTCGGCAACCGTCAGGTTGTCGCCTATCTCGAGCTTGCCGACCTCGATCCTGATCTCCTCCGGGACGGCGGTCGGCAGGCACTCCACCTCCAACTCGTGCATCACCAGTTCCAGGACGCCTCCTTCGGCGACGCCGGGCGCCTCCCCTCGGGGTTCCAGGGGCACGGCAACGGTGATGGTCTCCGTCAGAGAAATGCGCACCAGGTCGACGTGCGTGATGTGGTCCTGCAACGCGTCGTACTGGAGTTCCCTGATCTGCGCGTTCTCCTGCTGACCGTTCCAGTTCACCTGCACGATGAAGGTGCGGTCGGCCGCCAGGTGCTCCACGTCCCCTTCCCGCAGGGTCAGGAGCACGCCTGGCTGGCCCCGACCGTACAGGACGGCGGGGACAAGCTCCTGCCTGCGCAGCCGGCGGCAGGCTCGCGTGCCGCGCGCCTCGCGCGGCCGGGCTTCTATCTGGGCGATGTCCATGGCTGTGAGTCCCGAAAAAACAGGTCCGGTCCAATGCGTCCCACCGAGGGGCCCTGTGTGCCGCCCCCGGCCGCGCAATCCAACGGGTCGTCCTGAGAAACCACGCCCTTCAGGCGCTATTGCAGAACCCGCTCCGTCGGCCCGAGGCCGAGCGAGGGCGTCGAGGGCAAGGAGGCCGAAGCAGGCGATTCAAAGGCCAGAATCGCCGATGCAGGCCGACACAGCCCTTCGGCGCGCGCAGCCGGCCGAAGCCAGGATGGGGTTTTGCAGTAGCGCCTTGAAGGCCAGGCAGCGGGGAACCAACGCGGCGCGAAGGCAGGACTCCATCCCGCGGCATACTGCCGCAGTCAACGAACCCAACTTATACCACAGCCGGGCTCGCCTGTCAACGCTCCCGGCGCGGCAGAGGTCCCCTTGCCGGCGCTTGATTGGCGCCCTACAATAAGGCTTTGCCGGGGCAAGACCGAGGCATCTCGCCATGACAAAGCACATCTTCGTTTCGGGAGGCGTCTGTTCGTCACTGGGCAAGGGGCTCAACTCGGCCAGCATCGGGCTCCTGCTGGAAAGCCGGGGGCTCAAGGTCAGGCTCCAGAAGCTCGACCCCTACGTCAACGTCGACCCCGGCACGATGAACCCTTACGAGCACGGCGAGGTCTACGTCACCGACGACGGCGCCGAGACCGACCTGGACCTGGGCCATTACACCCGCTTCACCAACACCGTGGCCGACAGGGACTGCAACCTGACCACCGGCAGCGTTTACAGCGCCGTCCTGGCCAAGGAGAGGCGGGGGGATTTTCTGGGCAAGACCGTCCAGATGATTCCCCACGTCACTGACGAGATAAACGCCGGCATACGGAAGCTGGACGCCCCGGACGTTGACGTGGCCATCACGGAGATCGGCGGCACCGTCGGCGACATCGAAGCGCTGGTCTTCCTGGAGGCCATCCGCCAGCTCGCCCAGAGCTACGGACGCGAGAACGTGCTGTTCATACACCTGACGCTGCTGCCCTACCTGAAGGCGGCCCAGGAGCTCAAGACCAAGCCCACCCAGCACAGCGTCGCCACGCTGCGCCAGATCGGCATCTTCCCGGACGTGCTGATCTGCCGCGCAGAAGTGCCGATGAAGCCCGAGCACAGGGCAAAGATCGCCCTGTTCTGCAACGTGGACAGGGAGTCCGTCATCGAGGAACTGGACGCCAAGCCCAACATCTATCGCATCCCCATGATGCTCCACGAGCAGGGCCTGGACGACCTGATCTGCAACCGGCTGCACCTGGAGGGCCGCCCCGCCGACCTGTCCGAATGGGAGGCCATGCTCGAAAGGCTCGAAAACCCCGACGCGACCGCAGAGGTCGCCGTGGTCGGCAAGTACATCAGCCGCCAGTCCGCGTACGAGTCCATCTACGCCGCCCTCCAGCACGGTGGAATCGCCAACCGCACCCACGTGGACGTGCGGCGCGTCGAGGCGGAGCAGATCGAGCAACAAGGCGCCGAGGCTGTTCTGGAGGGCGTCCAGGGCGTCCTGGTGCCCGGCGGGTTCGGCACCCGCGGCATCGAGGGGAAGATCGAGGCGGCACGGTGGGCCCGCCAGAGCAACGTCCCCTACTTCGGCATATGCCTGGGCATGCAGTGCGCCGTCATCGAGTTCAGCCGCAACGTCTGCGGATTGGACAACGCAAGTTCCACAGAGATCGAGAGAGACACGCCGCACCCGGTCATCTGCCTGCTGGAGGAGCAGCGCGGCGTCCGGGACAAGGGCGGCACCATGCGGCTCGGCGCCCAGCCGTGCACGCTGGCCGAGGGCTCCGAGGCCCGCCGCCTCTACGCCCGGGAGCTGATCCACGAGCGCCACCGCCACCGCTACGAGCTGAACAATACCTACCGGGCGACCTTCGCGGAGCACGGCCTCCGCTGCACCGGCCTCTACGCGGAGAAGGACCTGGTCGAGATCGTCGAAATCGCCGATCATCCCTGGTTCGTCGGCGTGCAGTTCCACCCGGAATTCAAGAGCAAGCCGACGGCCCCGCACCCGCTCTTCGCCGGCTTCATCGAGGCCGCGCTCAAGCACGGGCAGGCCGGCTGAGCCCGGAGGGCGGGGCAAGTCATGGGAGATTTCCGATGAAAAGTGCCAACCGGTTGGACATCTTCGGCAGCACCTTCGCCTGCGAGTGCGGCAGGACGCACGCCGTCGAGCCGCGCCGGGTCATCTACGAGGCCGGCGCGGTCGAGAGGCTGCCGCATATCTGTGCCTCCGCCGCGCCTGGACGCCGTGTGGCCGTCCTGATGGACGTGCGCACCCGCGACGTGGCCGGGGCCGAGGCCTATCGGGCGTTGGCCGACGCCGGCTGGCAGGTCGCGGAGATAATCGTGCCCGACCCCGCGCCGGGCCGCTCGCCCGTCTGCGACGACGTCACCAGGGAGAAGCTCCTGCCCCGCGTCCGGGAGGCGGACCTGCTCGTCGCCGCAGGCAGCGGCGTCGTCACCGACCTGAGCCGCTGGTGCGCCCTGGAAATGGATGTGCCCTTCGTCAGCATCCCCACGGCCGCCAGCATGAACGGCTATTGCAGCGCCAACGTCGCCCCCACGATCGGGGGCGTCAAGTCTCTCCTCTGGGCGCGGACGCCCGCCGCCGTGGCCGCCGATCCGTCGGTGATCGAGGGAGCGCCGCCGGAGACGACCGCCTCCGGCCTGGGCGACGTGCTGGCCAAGTCCGTCAGCGCCGGCGACTGGCGCATGAACAGCCTCCTGTTCGGCGACTATTACTGCCCGCGCGCCGTCGGCCTCATTGCCGACATCGAGCCGCTCTACATGGACCGTCCGGAGGCCTTGAAGGCCAGTGACCCGGACGCCGTCGAGGCCCTCTTCAGCGCCCTGCTCCTGACGGGCGCCGCCATGACGATGGCCGGCACTTCCTCCCCTGCTTCAGGCGGGGAGCACAACGTCAGCCACGCCCTGGACATGATGTCCCTGCTGGACGGCGCCGAGCACGATCTGCACGGCCGCCAGGTGGGCGTCGGGACGGTGCTCGCCTCGGAGCTGTACCGGCGGGTGCTGGCCGTCGAGTCGCCGCAGTTCACCGAGCCGGTCGAATCCGTGGACGAAGCGTTCTGGGGCCGGCTGGCGAACGTCGTGGGCGACGAGTACGCCGGCAAGGTGGACCGCCTGCGCCTGGCGCGCGGTAAGCTCGCCTCGGGTGACACGTGGGACAGGCTGCGCGAAGGGGTCGCCCCGCTCCTGAGGGGCCCTGCGACGGTCCGGGACTGCCTGGCACGCGCGGACGCCGCCCACCGGGCCGAGGACATCGGCTGCGACCACGAACGGCTGCTGGCCGCGTTCCTGCACGCGCACGAGATGCGCGCGCGGCTCACCGTGCTCGACCTGGCCCGGTTGCTGGGCATCATGCCGGGGTCCGCACGCGAGATCGTCGAGACCTGGACGTGAGGGCCCCGGCAATCCGACGCGGCGAACCTGCGCAAGGAGAGCGCCACGCCGGCTTGACAGTGGTCAGTGGCAGCGCTGAGCTAACGATGGGGAGGCCGGCGGGTTCCGCGCCCGGGGGCGGAGGGATTGGCAGCATGGCGGTAGACCCGACACTGTTGCAGAAGCGCGAGGATATCCTGCGCATCGCCGCAAGGCATGGGGTGAGCGACGTACGCGTGTTCGGCTCCTGCGCCCGAGGGAACGCGGACGCCGGGAGCGACGTTGACCTGCTCATTGAGGTGAGCGGCCCTACCACGCCCTGGTTTCCTGGCGGGCTCGTCATCGAACTTGAGGAGTTCCTGGGCCGGCGGGTGGACGTAGTCGAGGCTGCCGCCGTGCGGGAACCCTTACGGCAGAGCGTCCTGCGGGAGGCCGTGCCGCTGTGAAAGACGACAGCGTGTACGTGGACCATATCCTCAAATGCCTGGACTGGATCCGGCGTTTTACCTCTGACGGGCACGAAGGGGGCGTCAGCCTGGAGCGCGTGTGGGAGATAGTCCGGCGCGACCTGCCAGCCCTGCGACGTGCCGCCGAGGCGGTGCAGGGGAGCGCCGGAGACGGATGAGCGCCCTCGCCCTCACTTCGTGCTGATCGCGATGCTCACGACGTTGTGACCCGGCGTGAGGTTAACGGTCAGCGGTTCCTTGTCGCCCGGCGCCGCCCTTGTGTGCAGTATCTCCCCGTTCATGGTTGGCACGGTCAGGAACTGCTTGCAGACCTGCCGCACCTCAACCCGATGGAGCCCCGGCACGGGACCGTACTTCGCGTCGAGCTTGAACGCGCCCGTCTTCAGGTCGGCCAGGACGCCGGCGATCGGGTCATGATCCGACTCGACGGGTATGAACGTCACGCGCGCCAGGCCGGACGAGGCGCCGTCCACGACGACCTCGCCCTCGACGGAGACGCGCTCCTTCGCCGTCATGAAGCCGCTGTTGCGCATCCAGGACGCAGCCAGGTCCGGCCAGGCCCGAGCGCCGGGCAGGCCCGAGGCCAGGCCGACGCCGTGCGGCCCGTAGCCGCCGAACACGTGTATCTCGACCTCGACGCCGGCCTCCCGCAGCGCGCCCAAGTACTCCAGCACGCCGCCGGGCGAGACGACGTGGTCCCCCGCCGTGTGGCAGATGAACGCCGGCGGCCCCGGGTCGGCGCCGGCGGGCGGGGCTTCCTCGTCCCCTCCCGGCCGTCTCATCGGGGTGTAGATGAGCATCACGAAGTCGGGGCGGCACGACTGGCGTTCGACCGGGTCCGCCGCGTCCGGGTCGCCGGGGTCGTTCCCGAGCGCCACGCGGGATATCAGGTTCCCCCCCGCCGAGAAGCCGATCATGCCGATGCGGCGCGGGTCCACGCCGTAGGTTTCCGCGTTGTGCCGGACCCACCTGACGGCGCGCCGGCCGTCGGCGAAGGCATCGTCCCGGTCGTAGCCGAACCTGCGCACCCGGTAAGAGAGCACGAAGGCGTGCACGCCGAGGCCGTTGAGCCAGCGGGCGACCTGGAGCCCCTCGTAGTCCATCGCCCGCACGTTGTAGCCGCCCCCGGGGCAGACGATGACCGCCGTCCCGCAGGCCGACTCGGGGTCGGCCTGGAGCACGTCCAGCCGGGGCCGGTCCTCATCCGTGTCCCTCCTGGCGCCCGGCGCGGGGCCGCCCCAGAGCTGAACGGTCGTCAACTCAACCTCCTCGGGCGTCGCCAACTCACGCTGACTTTCCGCGCCCTCGCCGCTCGCTGCAAAGGTCAGCGCGAGCAGGCCACATCCGAACGCCACTGCAAGCAGTTCACCTGACATCTCAGGTTGCCCCTCCCATGAACAATGTCCCATCCGCCGCTCGGGGCGGGCCTCAGCCCTTCTCCGGCGACGCGGCAAGCCCGTCCCACGTGAGCGCCCGGCGCGCTTCCTGCCAGGGGTTGCTGTCCAGGGATCGCTTCCCGGGCGTCGAGCCGAAGCCGCACCCACAAACGTAATTGACGTGTGTGAACCCGAGGTCCTTGCCCATCCGCTTCCACATCTCGAGGCTCTCGGTCGAGAGGGCGACGGGAATGGACTCGTCCCGGGCACGGATCTCTGACAGGTAATGACGGTAAACCTCTTCGCGGGCGTCGGTCGGGAACGGAGCGACGTGCGACCCGCGCATCTCCTCGGCGGCGCCCTCGGCCCGGGCCAGCAAGTCCGCGTCGAGCAAGTCGGCGGCGATGCACGCCTTCAGGTCCTCCACCTGCATCCACATCAGGCAGCAAAGGCTCAGGTTGTCCGGGCGCGTGCGGCTCAGGGCCAGGTCCACGGAGTACGTGGCCTCCTCGCGCCACTCGGGCACCGGGACGATGGGCTTGAACTTGAACCGGACGGTCATGCCCGCCTCCTGGCAGCGCCGGGCCGCCTCGACCCGGCCCTCGGTCGTCCCCGTGCGCGGCTCGACCCTGCGCGCCTGCGTCGGCCCGCTCAGGCTCCAGGCGATGATCGTATTGCGCGGCGCGCCGGCGTCGATGAGCGGCTCCACCCGGTCGCTCTTCGTGTGGATTATCAGGTAGCGGTCGCCGGTCGCCTGGAAGAACTCCATCAGCAGGCCGAGCGAGTCGAGCTGCGGCTCGAGCGTCGGCACGTCCATCACGTCGTCATAGAGCCAGGTCTTCTGCCAGGGGTTCTGCCGCACGAGATCGGCGAGGCGCTCGATGAACTCCTCGGTGTTGACGTGGCAGAGCATGTAGCCGCCCAGGCTGCAGTAGGCGCACTGGTGGGGGCATCCGCGCCCCAGGTGGAGCCGCCACTGCGGCCGGCAGACGTGCTCGGGATTCGGGCGGACCTCGTCCAGCCCCGAGCAGAAAAACGTGAACGCGTTCCCGCCGGCCGCCGCATCGAACGGGAAGCCGCCGTCCCCGCCGTACGCCTGGCGCATACGCCGGACATCGCGCGCCACGGCCTCGCTGTCGAACCGGTACAGGCCCAGGACGGGAATGGGGTCTGGCACTTCCTCCAGCGTTCCCATCCTGGGGAAGTGGTCCCAGCCTTCCTCGACGACGATCCCCGGCAGTTCGGCGTAGGAAAACGTCCTGACCTCGGCGCCCGTGCAGCCGGCACAGAACCGCTCGGCGCGCCGGGCGGCCTCCGGGCGGTCCCACACGTCTTTCAACACGTAGACCCGCGCAGGATGGAACGCCAGCGGCGGTTCAACAGGCGCCACGCTCTCACCCCGCCTCGATCTCGTAGAAGATGGTCTGGTAGGCGTCCTTCAGCTCGATCGTCGCCGTGCCATTTCGCACGGGCACCCGCACGGCCGCGCCGCGCGTCCCGTCCACCTTGATCGGGTACATCGTCAGCGAGCCGCGGGACGTCTTGAACGTGACGGTGCCGACGACCGGCTCGGCGATGATGGGCGCGCGCCCGTTCTGCACGATCTTGTCGCGGGCCATGTTGAAGGCCATGCCCGTGTTCTCCGCCCGCGCCGCCGCCGTCAGCAGGAGCTTACCCGACTGCGCGACCGGCTCGTCAGTCAGGCTCTGCAAGGCTGTCACCGCGAACGGCGTTGAGATGTCGAAGGCGCAGTCCTTCGTGCTCCAGCCCTTGCCCGACTCGCCGAGCATCCCGTAGGCCGCCTGCGTGCGCGGCGTGTCGATCGTGCCGACGCCGAGTTTCCAGTCGCGCCACAGTTCGCCCGTGTCGCTCCGCAGCTCGGTGTTGGGCTGCTGGTAGCTGTATGCTCCCTCGACGTCCAGCACCTTGACCGGATCATAGTCCTGCGGGTCGTCGCCGGGCAACGTGACCAGAACCTTGTGCTGCTCGATGGCGGCCTGGAAGCCGGCGGTGTTCCAGTAGAACTTCGCGCCGCCGTCCTGGTAGCGCAGGATATAGATCTCTTCCTCGGGGATGTTCATCACGACGGTCTGCCGGGCGGGGCTCACGTCGCCGCGCCGGAACACGAGCGCGCCGGCCGCCACGCTGGCGACGGTGACCGGGTCGCTCTCCCACTCGAACGGGCCGAGTGTGTCCGCCGGCCCACCGCTCTGGCTGTACGCGTAGCCCGTGAAGGAGTCCCACTGCTGGAAGGCCCCCACCGCCGCCAGGCCGAGCTGGTAGGCCGCGCGGTAGGTCTTCGGGGGATTATTGCCGCACTCGCTGGAGGCCAGCGGCTCGCCCGGAATAGCGAAGCCCGCCATCTTGCCGAACGGCCCGCCCGGCATCCCAGGCGGGTGACTCAGCCAGAGCCCGCCCAGGCCGTGGGCCGGACCAATCTGGTCGCCGCCGTAGTAGTGGTGGTGGTCCATGTAGTCCAGGCCGACCTGCGTGGCCATGATCCACGTCCAGTGCGCCCAGTTGGTGGCGTTGATCGGGATGTGCACGCCGATGCTGCGGAAGAAATCGTGGGATTTCTTGTAGAAGCCCCGGTGCAGGTACATCATGAAGTCCGTGTTGTTCTTGCCGTAGTTCTGGGTGATGACGTTGGCCTGGTCCCACGGCAGGCCGTCGGTCTCCTTCGCCCACGCTTCGTAGATACCCTTGAGTTCATTCAAGTAGTAGGGGTGTCGATCCATGCCACCGAACCCCCCCAGCAGGCCCTCGTTGATCACCTCGGTCATGGCGCAGGCCGGCTCGTCCTTGTAGGCGACGCCCGTGAACTCGTTCACGTGCGTCCAGACCTGCTGCCACTGCTTCTGGATGAGCTCCTGCATGCGCGGGTCGAAGTAGATGAACGGGTGCAGGTTGAAGTTGCCGCGGTTGCCCAGGTTGCCGTAATCGGCCACGCCGTCGGCCTCTTTGAAGCAGCGCTGCACCCACGGGTCGAGCACGACGTAGATGCCGTGCTTCTTCAGCTCGAAGATGGTCTTGTCCAGCGCGCGCACGGAGTCGGGGTTCAGGTGCTGCGTCGTGCCGTCGGGGTGGTTGTAGTCGATGATCGGGTTGGCCCAGCTGTCCAGGTGGTGCATGCGGATGACGTTGACGCCGAGCCGCGCGAGCCGCTCGGCAAGCTGCTCGGCCCGCTCGGGCTCCCCCAGCACGGCGCCGGCCGTGATGTTCAGGCCCCAGAATCGGACCGGCGTGCCGTCCTCGAACACGAACTCCCCGTCCTTGACCGTCACGAACCCGTGTGCGCCCGCCGGGATGTACTTGCCGTCCGGGCCCTTGCTCAGGAAGCTCAGGTCAATCGGCACGCCCTCCGGCCCGACCGGGTACGGGAACCATTTCGACGTGTCATTCCGCTGCACGCTCGCCTCCTTTTCGGCGTAGAACGTTGTCGCGGCCGGCAGCGTCACGGTGACCGCCGTGCGGACGGCCTTCCCGCCCTCGATGCGCCCCGCCACCAGCGCGATGCGCCCGTCCCCGTCCATGGTCACGTTCCGCGCGGGCTCCAGGGAGAAGACGGTCTGCACGCCAGCAGCGTCCTGGAGGATCAGCTTCGCAACGTCCTCGCCGATGTTGCCGCGGCCGAAGGGGATCGCGACCTCGCTCCGCTCGCCGCTTGCCAGGACGGCGATGCACTTCCCTCCCTTGAACTCGTCCTTGGGAATCACGCTGACGATTATCTGCGTCAGGTCGGACGACTGCGGCGCGGCCAGTTCGTACTCCAGCAGCACCTGGTCCGGCGCGAGCTGCCGGGCGCCGTGCTTGAGCGAGATCGGCTTATCCGTGCCGCCGATGGTCGCCTCCGCCCCGATCGTCCGGCCCGCCTGTGTCTCGTCCACGGTCTTGGGGCTGAAGCTGAACCATGCCCAGCTCGGTCCCCAGGCGACGTTGTCCACCTGAAGATAGACCTCGTTGCCCCTCAGCACCGTGTAGCCGAGAGCCCCCTCGGGGTACATCTTCCAATCCTCCGCCGCCGCGCCGGCGACAGACACAACAGCCAGCCCGACGACCAGCATCCCCACCAGAACCACGCGCTTCATGGCACTCCACCTCCCGAGTTGACTTCCCGAGCCTGTCCAATCCCACTGCCGAACGCGCATTGTAAGCGATGCTGCCGCGGCACGTAAGCGAAAACGGCCCGCGGGGCGACACCGACAGAGTGAGCGGCCACAAGAGACAGGATTCTGAGGGTCGTCGCGAGGGAAGAAAGGCCGGGCGATCAAGAACCTGTGCGCCCGCCAAGGCGAGGCACACTCCCTCTCCCACTGGGCGAGGGATGGGGTGAGGGGCGTCTGAGCGCCCGGCCGGGCGCCTCTATTCCTCGGTCCAGCCGACGATCTGACCCAGGGACTGGCCCGTCTCGATGGTCTTCAGTATCTTCCCGTCCTTGTCCGTCAGGGTGATGGTCGTTCCGGGGCGGCGCGGGGGCTCATCTTTGCCCCGTCTCCGCCAGCAGGCCAGATACTTCCCGCTCGGGCTGACGTTCTTCAGGAAGAGGCCCTCGTGGACCACCTCCGTATCGTCGGACAGGTTGTAGACCACCGTGGCATCTACTATGTCCCCGCTCTTGAGGTATCTCAGGCAGTACAGCCTGTCCCCGTCCGGATGGACCATCGGCCTGTATCCCTCAGTCATCTTGGTAACGGGTCCGCCGTCGGGAGACACGGCGTAGATGAAGGTGTCGAAGCTCCCCTTCTTCTCCTCGTAATAGGAGCGGAAGAAGATCACCTTCCCGTTCGGGCGCCAGGCGGGGGGCGAGATGGACCCGTCGGCGAAACGCCAGGATAGTCCCGAAGGCGGCGCGACCTCCTTGGCTTGGCCCGTCCGGGCCTCAACGACCAGGAGCCTGTAGAGGAACGGCACACTGCCGCCTTCCTTGCCCTGAAAGA